>JBDTTE010000119.1:0-10719 GCA_039930785.1 Betaproteobacteria bacterium
TTAGTGCAGCTTTTCCGGCAGGGAAAGCGTGCCCGGAATGGCCATGACGTCGATGCCTTCTTCCTTGAGTTCGCTGACTTCCTCGCTCGAGGCCGTGCCGCGGATGGCACGCCCAGGGGCTTCCTTGTAGAAAATCCGGCGTGCTTCCTCGGAAAAGCGCGGACCGACATCCTCGGTGTTGCTGAGGACGTGCTCGACAAATTTTCTCTTGAGTTCCTGCGCGGCGTTTACGACGGAAACCGTTTCGGAGTCCTGGTCGGCCATCCTGCGGTCCGGTCGCGCATTCGCATGCGAGTCGGAAGCGTGGGTATGTACATAAGGTGCGGACAGGCGCTTCTTGATCTCGATGGAGCCGCAAACCGGGCAGGCGATGTCGCCGGCTTCAACCTGGAGGGTGAAATCGTCGGTGGAACCGAACCATCCCTCGAACGGATGGTTGTTATCGCATGCCAGGTCATAGACGATCATGTCTTCCTCGAACCGTCACTGCTTCTCAAATGATTTTCCAAAATTTTATCGCCACTTCAAGATCAAGCCAGGCGCCGCAAAGTATCTGATACACACAACTACGATCATGTTGCGCCAAAGTTTAACACCCGCGACGCTTCATTAAAATTGTTGCCGCTCAGGGATAGAGGCCAGGCGCTGCTCGATAGTTCCGGCAAACACTTCCCGAAAACCCGGAACGCGCGCCTTCCTGACATACATGTAACGGACGGGACGCCGGTTTGGATGACCGGCACGCCGGGTACGTCAGGGCAGGGGGCGCTCCATGGCGAGCAAGTGGTCCATGCTTTCGCGTTCGCGAACAACATGAACAGTCTCCCCGTCCACCATGATTTCGGCGGCACGTAGTCGCGAGTTGTAGTTGGAACTCATGCTCATGCCGTAGGCGCCGGCGGACATGATCGCGAGCACGTCGCCTTCGCTTAGCGCAAGCTCGCGATCGCGGGCCAGAAAATCGCCCGTTTCACAAACCGGCCCGACGATTTCGTAGCGCATCGGTGTGCCCGAGACGGGGCCGACATTGAGAACGTCGTGCCAGGCGTCGTACAACGCCGGCCGGATCAGGTCGTTCATGGCGGCGTCGACGACCGCGAAATTGCGCGCTTCACCATGCTTCAGGTATTCGACGCGGGTCAGCAGCACGCCGGCATTGCCGACCAGCGAGCGACCGGGTTCAAGCAGGAGCTTCTGCGTGCGCGCACCGACGCAGTCGAGGAGCGCGCCGACATAAGATTCGGGAGGCGGCGGTGTTTCATCGCGGTAGCGGATGCCCAGCCCGCCGCCGAGATCGATGTGCTTCAGCACCACGCCCTCAGCGGCCAGTTCGTCAACCAGCTCCAGGACCTTTTTGAAGGCATCGATGAACGGCGCGAGCTCGGTCAGCTGCGAACCGATGTGGCAGTCGATGCCTGTGATGTCCAGATTGTCGAGCGCATGCATCCGACGATAAATCCGCAGCGCCTCGCCGAACGGGACGCCAAACTTGTTTTCCTTGAGTCCGGTGGAAATGTACGGGTGTGTCTTCGCATCCACGTCCGGATTCACGCGCAGGCTGACGGGCGCTTTGCGACCCATCTCGCCCGCAACTGCATTGAGCCGTTCCACTTCGCTTTCCGACTCGACGTTGAAGCAGAGCACGCCAGCCTGGAGCGCCTGGCGCATTTCCTCACGCGATTTGCCCACGCCGGAGAAGACGGTCTTGGCAGGATCGCCGCCGGCCGCGATCACGCGAGCCAGTTCGCCGCCAGAAACGATGTCGAACCCGCTGCCCAGGCGCGCGAACACGTTCAGCACGGCCAGGTTCGAATTGGCCTTCATCGCATAGCAGATCAGGTGCGCGCGATCACCGAACGCGCGGGTGTAACCGCGAAACGCCTGTTCCAGCGCAGCGCGGGAATAGACGAAGCACGGCGTGCCGAATCGCTCCGCGACCTGCGATAGCGCCACATTTTCGGCATACAACTGGCCGTTGCGAAGGTTGAACGCGTTCATTGTTCGATCGACCCTTCCTCGGTTTTGCGAGGTTCGTGCTTTTTGCTCTTATCGTCGTCCTTGGGCAGGTAGAGCGGACCCTTCTGGCCGCAGGCGCTTGCAAGGAAGGCAAGGAGGATCAGGACGCAGAGGCGGCGCATGGCTCAAATGTCCATGTAGTACACGCCCATGCTGTTCAACTCGGCGCACGCTTCGCGGTAATGCGGGCAAGCGGTGGCGACCAGCCTCCAGAATTTGCGCGAATGATTCATTTCGACGAGGTGGGCGAGTTCGTGCACGACGACATAATCGATTGCCGGCGCGGTGGCCTGCATCAACCGCCAGTTCAGACGCACCTCGCGCCTGGCGTTGCAACTGCCCCAGCGCGTCCTCGCGTTCGAAAGCAGCAGGCGCGGCATGGCCACGCCGAGAATCGGTGCGAATTCGTTGATCCGATCCACGAAATACGGCAGTGCGCGAACGCGGTACCACTTGACGATCGCTGCCTTCACCGCCTCCGCATTGTGGGGATCGGCCAGGGAAATTCGCAGGCGCTCGCCTTCCAGCGATGCGGCGTTGATGCCCGCGGCCAGTTCAAATGCCAGGTCGCAGCCGAGGTACTTGATGGTGTCGCCGTGTAGCCAGGTCTGGCTGCGCGCCGGATAGGCGCTCCATACGTCGAGCTTCTTCAGCACCCAGCCTTCTGCGTCGCGAATAACGCCGGCGATGCGCCGATCGCTGCTGCGCCAGGGCGCGCTGACCGTCAGCCCATGTTCGTCGACGGTCAGCATGATGCTGCGACGCTGTCGCGTACGCTTGAGCAGGTAGGCGACCTCGCGGTCGCGCAAACGGATGCTCTTGGGTTCGGCAATCGCGGTGACGGGAAACATGTCGCTCATGAGCGCGCGTTCCCGAGGCGGACGACTTCGGTTTCTATCCAGTCTTCGACTTTCCTGTTGAGTTCATCCGGGGTCATGGCCTCCGGAACGATCACGGGGCCGACACTGACGGTGATGGTGCCCGCGTATTTCACGAACGCGTTGCGTCCCCACACCGTTCCCGCATTATGCGCGATCGGGACCACCGGCGCGCCGGTCTTGCACGCGAGCCACGCGCCGCCGGGATGGTAGCGGCCGCGCTTGCCGGGCGCGATGCGCGTTCCTTCGGGAAAAACCACGATCCACCAGCCGTCGGCGAGCCGGCGCCGGCCTTGTTCCGCCATCTGCTTGAGCGCACGCGAAGCGGAGCCGCGGTCGATCGCGATCGGGCTCATCATCGCCAGCCCCCACCCGAAAAAAGGCACGCGCAGCAGTTCGCGCTTGAGTACCCAGACTTGCGGCGGCAGGATGACCTGATAGGCCAGTGTTTCCCAGGCCGATTGGTGCTTCGACAGCACGATGCAGGGCGCTTCCGGAAAATGTTCGCGCCCGATTACGCGGTAACGCACGCCGCACACCACCCACGCCAGCCCGATCACGACGTGCGACCAGGCCGTGATGATGCGATAGCGCGTCAGCGGTTTGAACGGGAATGTCAGCAGCGAAATGATGGCGAAGACCACCGTGATCGCGAAGCGCAGGATTTCATAGACCACCGAGCGCAGGAACGCCACGATGGTCCTCATGCCGCCGCCTCATTACTGCTGGAAGTCATCGGATCATTGTCGATTCGGCGTCTGGTGGCATTCGCGGGCGGTCGCATCCCCACATAGTGGGGCCCCTGCTTCCTGCTCATGCCACGATATGGCGCACGGCGTCGGCGAGATCCGTGTACACGGGTGTGCCCGGCGGCAATCCGCCGCCGGCCTGCGTTTTCTCCCCCTTGCCCGTCAGCACGAGCACGGGCTGCGCGCCGGCTGTTGCGGCGGCTTGCAGGTCGCGGAGGGAATCGCCGACGCTCGGCACCCCGGCTAGGTCGACATTGAAGCGCTGTGCGATGTCGGTGAACATGCCCGGTTTTGGCTTGCGGCAATCGCAGTTCGCCTCCGCCGCGTGCGGGCAATAGAACAGCGCATCGATGCGGCCGCCGACGTGCGCGAGCGACCGATACATCTTGTCATTGATTGCGTTCAGCGCGCCCATGTCGAGCAGCCCGCGACCGATCCCGGACTGGTTCGACGCCACCACGACGCGGTAGCCGGCATGGTTCAGCCTGGCGATCGCCTCGAGGCTGCCCGGTATGGGCTTCCACTCCGTGGTGTTCTTGATGAACTGGTCGCTGTCCTGATTGATGACACCGTCGCGATCTAGGATGACAAGTTTCATGTGGGGCAGGGACGAGGGGCCAGGGACGAGGGTCGAGGGAGCGCAGTCTCAAGCATGATCGCTATGCGGCCAATCTGGAAATGTCCGCGACCTGGTTCATGAGGGCGTGCAGTTCGCGCAGCAAGGCGATGCGATTTCCGCGCACCTTCGGATCCTCCGCCATGACCATTACGTCGTTGAAAAACGAATCGACCGGCTCGCGCACCGCCGCGAGCATCTTCAGCGTGCCAGCGTAGTCGTTTGCCAGGAATCGCGCGGCGACGTCCGGACGCACCTTCTCGATTACGCCGGCAAGCGCCTTCTCAGCCGACTCGGTCAGCAGGCCAGGATCGACCACGCCGGTTTCGTCACCGGCCTTCTTCAGGATATTCCCGATGCGCTTGTTCGCCGCCGCGAGCGCGGCCGCTTCGGGCATTGCGCTGAATTCGACGACGGCCTTCACACGCGGCACCATTTGATCCAGCGGTGGTTGCAATGCTATGACGGCGTCCACGGCGTTGCGCTCATAGATGGTGGCCAGCTGATTCCGATAGCGTTCGTAGACGAATTCGCCGATTGCCGCCGCCATCTCCGTCGTGCTGGACTTGAACAGCCCGGCAGCCTGTGCGATCAGCGCATCAAGCCTCAGTTGCAACGGCTTTCCGGAAACCGTGGCTGCGGCGCCCAGCAATTCGAATGCGCTGATCAATCCCAGCGCTGCCCGACGCAGCCCGAAGGGGTCCTTGTCGCCGGTCGGTTGCAGACCGATGCCCCAGATGCCGACCAGTGTCTCAACGCGATCGGCGATGAACAGGGAGATGCTGACAAGATTCGTAGCGTTCGCGCGCTCGTCCATGCGGATGCGGTATTGATCGCCGATGGCATCGGCTACCGCGGCATTCTCCCCATCCGCGATCGCGTAGTAGCGGCCCATGATGCCTTGCAGTTCCGGGAATTCGCCGACCATGTTCGTGACCAGATCGGCTTTGGCCAGCAAGGCAGCGCGATCCGCCAGCACGGCATCTGCGCCTATTTTCTCCGCGACGAATCCCGCCAGCTTGCGCACCCGTTCGACGCGATCGAACTGGCTGCCCAGCTTGTTGTGATACACCACGCTCGCCAGTTGCTGCACACGATCGGCAAGCTTCGTTTTCTTGTCCGTCTCGAAGAAAAAACGCGCATCGGACAAGCGCGGCCTGACCACGCGCTGGTTGCCCTCGACGATGTTCTTCGAGTTGGCGAGGCGCATGTTGGACACGATCAGGAAGTTGTTGGTGAGCTTGCCGCTCGAATCGAACAACGGGAAATACTTCTGGTTCTGACGCATGGTCAGGATCAGGCATTCCTGCGGAACAGCAAGGAAGCCGGATTCGAATTCGCCGATGTACACCGTCGGCAATTCGACCAGGGCCGTGACTTCATCCAGGAGCGGCGCGTACTCGGCTTCGGCGCCGAGCGAACAATTCAATGCCTGCGCCTTTTCGGAAATCTGCTGCGCAACGTCCGCCCTGCGTCGATCGAAATCGGCGATGACCTGGCCTTCGTTTTCCAGGCGCGCCTCGTACTCGTCGGCCCTGTCGAGCGAAATCGTGCTTGCGCCCTGGAAGCGATGGCCGCTGGTGACGCGACCGGCTTCGAGCCCAAGTACCGAAACGCCGAGCACACGGTTGCCATGCAACGCGACCAGGGCGTGCGCCGGACGCACGAACTTGACTGTCGTCGCGCCGTCCGCGAGCTGGTAGCTCATGACTTTCGGAATCGGCAGCTTCGTGAGTGTTTCGTCGATCGCCTTCGACAGCACCTGTTCCAGCGTCTGGCCAATGGCCACCGTGCGCAGGAACACGCTGTCCGCCTTGCCGTCCGCTTTGACGATGAGCGAGTCCGTCCCGACTTTGACATTTACAGCGGCGTCGGCGAGTTTTTCGCGATCCATGCCAGCCAGCTTCTTGCGCAGCGCATCGCTCCAGCCGCCTCCGCTTTTGGTAGCAACGGCGGCGGGCATGAGTTTTTGCTCGACCGGTTTGTCGGATGCCTTGGGCAATACCGCGTGGATATACACCGCGAGTCGACGCGGCGTGGCGAACGCCTTGGCTTTCGAGGTCGCGTCCAGCAGGCCGTTATTTTTCAATCCTTCGACAATGCCTGCCGCAAAGGCATTGCCCAGCTGCTGCAGCGCCTTGGGCGGCAATTCTTCAGTTACAAGCTCGACAAGCAGATTGGCGCTCATGCGACGGGCGCCTTTTCGATCGCTGCCGTTTCCCTTTCGGCGAGCGCTGTTTTCAGTGCGGTGATGTCCATGCCGAGTTTCTGCAGCTGCTCCGGCTTGCACATCGGAAATCCCGCACGCACGCGCGAATCGAAATAGGCTTGCGAAACGCTGCGCGCGACGTTGCGGATGCGGCCGATGTAAGCCGCACGCTCGGTGACCGAGATCGCGCCGCGCGCGTCCAGCAGGTTGAACGTGTGCGCGGCCTTCAACACCATTTCGTAGGCCGGCAGCGCAAGCCTGGCGGCGATCAGGCGTTTGGCTTCTGCTTCGTAGTCGCTGAAATGCTGGAACAGCACCGGCGCATTCGATTGCTCGAAGTTATAGGTCGACTGCTCGATTTCGTTCTGTCGATAGACGTCGCCGTACGTCAATCCCTTGGTCCAGGTGAGATCGAAGACGTTTTCCACGCCTTGCAGGTACATCGCCAGGCGCTCGATGCCATAGGTGATTTCACCGGTGATCGGCTTGCAGTCGAGTCCGCCGACTTGCTGGAAATACGTGAACTGCGTGACCTCCATGCCGTCGAGCCAAACTTCCCAGCCGAGACCCCAGGCGCCGAGCGTCGGGTTCTCCCAATCGTCCTCGACGAAACGGATGTCGTGCGCCAGCGGATCGATACCGAGCGCGCGCAACGAATCGAGATACAGATCGATGATGTCCAGCGGTGAAGGCTTCAGCACGACCTGGAACTGGTAGTAGTGCTGCATGCGGTTCGGATTTTCGCCGTAACGACCGTCTTTCGGGCGCCGCGAAGGTTGTACGTAGGCGGCACGCCAGGGTTCCGGCCCGAGTGCGCGCAGGAAAGTCGCGGTGTGGGACGTGCCCGCGCCGACTTCCATGTCGTAGGGTTGCAACACCGCGCAGCCCCGGTCACCCCAGTAGCGCTGCAGCGTTAGAATCACTTCCTGGAAATTCAACATCGCTGGATTTTTTTGCCGGGAATTCTGCAAGGACGTTCGGGCCGGACCGCGTCCCGAATCAAGCGGGAATTGTACTCAAAACCGACTGCCATAACGAGGAACGAGCCATGATGTTCAGAGTTGTCGTCGTGATGATGGCCTTGCTCGCGCCCGCGTTTGCGACCGCCTCGCAAGCCGATGCGCCTTGGGGGCGGGCGAAGGCCGTGCAAAAGTCGTACAGCAAGCAGAAAGTCGTCTACGACGTCGCGGTCAAGACGCAGGCCCAACTTGAGAACGTGCTGGATCGCGCCAGTTACCTGTCGGCGCTGAACGAGGCTGACCCGTTCGACAGCAAGATCGTCATCGTCCTGCATGGCGACGAGATCGCTTTCTTCGCGATCCGCAACCTCGCGAAATACCGTGACCTGATGGTTCGCGCGCAGAGCCTGACGGTCGGCGGCATCATCGACATCCGCATGTGCCAGGTATCGGCGCATCGCCGCGGTTTCGAGCCCGCGGACATCCATGGGTTCGTCAACATGGTGCCAATGGCCGACGCGGAAATCATCGACCTGCAGAAGCAGGGTTTTGCCTACATGCAGTAAGGGGGCAATCAATTTTTCAACGCAAAGGACGCTAAGGGACGCAAAGGAAGGCAAAAGCGGTGGGATGGAAGATTGCTGAGCGCCTCTAGATACCGTCGACGATTAAATCGCCGGTTGTGTTCGCGAGATACGCAAGGTGTCGGGCGACAGGACGCCATGGGCGGCGACGTCGAAGTCGATAGCCAGCCGGGGCAGGGCAGCCGGTTCCGCTTCTCGATCTATTTTTTACCAAGTTTTGCCGAAGCGAACCTGGATTCCCGCCTTCGCGGGAATGACAGAACCCCCCACCCCTCACGCATTCGCCCGTCGCTCAGACGGCTTCGCGGGATTTCCGGCGCATTCGCGCAGATAGTGGCGCGATCGCGATCATGATTGCGGAGAGCAGCAGGAATCCCGCATTGCCCCAGAAGATGTAGGGCGTGCGTCCCTGGCGGCCTTGAACCTCGCCTGAAAGCGAGGTCGTTTTGAATTCGGGCGCCGCGGCGACGACCTGACCATCCGGGCCGATGATCGCGGTCACCCCAGTGTTGGTCGCGCGGAGCATCGACCGGCCGGTTTCAAGTGCACGCATTTGCGCGATCTGCAGGTGTTGCTTCGAAGCGATGGTGTCCCCCCACCAGGCATCGTTCGTGAAGTTTGCCAGCAGCGTGGCTTCCGGCAGCTGGCGGATGATCTCTTCCCCGAACGCGTCTTCGTAGCAGATGTTGACGGCGACACGCTGTCCTGCGACTTGCAACGGCTTTTGCACCTCCGGGCCATGGGAGAAATCCGACATGGGGATGTGCAGCAAGGTCATGACCCAACCCAATATCGGCCGCAAGGGGAAATAGTCGCCGAATGGAACAAGGTGGACCTTCCGGTAAGTCTGCACCGGCGCCGAACCCGCGCTTTTCACGCTGTTGTAGTAGCGGCCGGAAGGATCGAATTCCGGCACCCCATACAGCACGTCGCCACCATTTTGTACTGCGCGCGCGGCGAGCCTGGTGATGTACTCGGGTGGAACGTCGACGTCGATCAACGGCAGCGCGGTTTCCGGTAACAGGATCAGGCCGCCGCGCGCGTTATCCAGCAACTGCATGTAGATGTCCAGGGTGGCGATCGCACGCGCGGGATCCCATTTCAGGTCCTGTGCGATGTTTCCCTGCAGCAACGTCACTTTGATTGGCGCGCCTGGCGCGGGTTGTGTCCATTGCTGCGCCTTCAGCGCGGCGCCGGCGATCACTAAAACAACGGAGGTACCGAGGCCGAAGTAAAAAGTACGCGAGAAAAGTTTGCGCTGCGCCCGCTTCTGCAGAACGCTGTCCGCGATCGTTGCCAACCCGCCTGCAAGTGTTGCGGTCACCAGCGACACGCCGAACACGCCTAGCAATGGCGCGAATCCCGCGAGCGGGCTGGACGGCACCTGGGAGTAGCCCATCGCCAGCCAGGGAAAACCGGAGAACATCCACCCGCGCAGCCATTCCGAGACGGCCCACAATCCCGGGAAAAGCAGCATGAACTTCAGTCGGGCGTCGCCCGGTACGAGCCACATTGCGATGCCGGCCAGCGCGGGGTAGCAGGCAAGGATGGCGCAAAACAGCAGCGTGGCAAACGCGGCGACCGGCATCGCCATGCCGCCGTAAAAGTGCAGGCTGACGTAGACCCAGCTGACCCCCGCGAGAAACATTCCCGCCCCGAATGCGAAACCGATCCCTGCCGTCGCGCCCATGGATTCGCAATGGCGCCAGAGCAGTAGCAACGCCGCGAGCGCAAGCGGTGGCACCACGTAAAAACCGAACGGCGCAAAGCCCGTAACGGCCAGGGCGCCGAGCGCAAACGGGACAAGGATGAGACGCAGGAAGCTCAGCGGACGTCCGAAGTGTGGTTGGACACGTCACTCATGGCGCGATTTCCGGCGGGAGTTTTTCGACGAGTAGTGCGTGCAGCCTGCGACTGTCGGCGCGCACCACTTTCACGCTCAGGTCGCCGATTCGAAATTGCTCGCCGCGCTTCGGCAACCGGCCGAGGTGGGACAGCACCAGTCCGCCGACCGTGTCGAAATCCTCGTCGCCGAAATCGCTGCCGAAGGTCCGGTTGAAATCTTCGATCTCGGTCTGTGCCTTGACGCGGAACTGGCCGTTGCGATCGAGGATGATGTTGGCCTCGGTCTCGTCGAAATCGAATTCGTCCTCGATCTCCCCGACGATCTGCTCCAGAACGTCTTCGATGGTGACCAGGCCGGCAACGCCGCCATACTCGTCGACCACGATGGCGATGTGGTTGCGGTTGCTGCGGAAATCCTTCAGCAGCACGTTCAGGCGCTTGGATTCCGGGATGAAAACGGCCGGACGCAGGCGGTCGCGCACGTTGAATTCCTCGCCTGCGTAGTAACTCAGCAGGTCCTTGGCAAGCAGGATGCCGATCACATCATCTTTATTCTCGCCGATGACGGGAAACCGCGAATGGCCGGTCTCGATGACCCACGGGATGAATTTCTCGGGCTTGTCGCCGATGTCGATGACATCCATTTGCGCGCGGGGAATCATGATGTCGCGCGCCTGCATTTCCGACACCTGCATGACGCCTTCGATCATCGCGAGCGCGTCTGCGTCCAGCAGGTTGCGCTCGTAAGAACGCTGCAATAGTTCAATGAGCTGCTCGCGGTCCTCGGGTTCGCGCATGAGCAGCGCGCCGAGTCGTTCGAGCAGCGAGGGTTTGTGCGGTTCGTCTTCCATGGGTGATTCGGT
>JBDTTE010000120.1:0-10689 GCA_039930785.1 Betaproteobacteria bacterium
CGTTCCCGCAGGCGACTTCTGGCAGGCGGAGCCGGAGCATCAGGATTACCTCGTGCGAAATCCCAACGGCTACACCTGCCATTTCGTACGGCCGCAGTGGAAGCTGACGAAGCGCAAAGTTCCAGACGAGGCGCAGAGCAGCTAGGCCCTTTGAAGGACCGACGCCGCGACTTCAATGGGGTCGCGGCGCTTCCTGCGAACGCTGACTAGAGTGCTACGTCGCCGTTTGCGGGCGAGAGCTCTTGCGCGACTTCGCCTTTCTCGGTGGTGGCCTGGAGCTTGAGTTTCTCCAGCCCCGGTACCTGATCCCCGAACCGTATGCCGAGCTTGTCGATGCGGGCCGACTTCACGCCGTCGCAATGGAACCGGTACATGGCCTGGATGTTTCCTTCGGCGGTGGTAGGCCTTCCTTGAGTGTCGACCGCGAACGCGTTGGCGTTTTCGACCTGGCACTTGGCGCTGTCCGGAAACACAAACAACTTGGTCGCTTCCTTCAGGCGCCCCACCACTTCGGCGGTCGTCAGCGGCTGCTTGCTGCCCGCGCCGCCGGTATCGCCGCGGGTCATCGGCAGGCGCAGTTGCGCGCTGACGTCCGGGCCGGAAACATCTACCGTCAAGGTGCCTGTTTTATAGAGCGCCGCGGCAGTTCCGTCGGCATGGGCGGGCAGGGCGCACGCGAGCAGGGTCAAGGCAATCGCGGTTTTGGAATACATCGTGTTCTCGCGTGGAAGGGTTTCAGATGACGGGAGTTTAGCGCAACTGCTCGCGCGATGATGGCGCACCCTCAAGCCGCACCCCTCCGTGTCTACATCTCATCACGAAGACACGAAGTCACGAAGAAACACGAAGAAGGGCGAAAGATAAAATCGGGAAAGTGCGGGTAGTTGGCAATGATCCGAATTATTTCGTGACAATCCGGCGATAGTCAGCAATGTCATCAATAATCGTATCCATCGCTTTTCTTCGTGTTTCTTCGTGTCCGCGGTTCCCGGTGTTCGGAAACCGCTGTCTTCGTGATGAGATTTACGTTTGAGGTTTTACCTCGAAGTCAGAGCAATCCGCGAGAAGCGAGATTGCGTGCTCTGTTTTCCCTTGCGACTCTGTGGTGAAAAGGGTTTTTCGTTAGATTCCCTAGCGATCGGCACGGCCGTACAAGACGCGCGCAATTTCATCCTCAATGATGCAATGCCGGCGCATCAGTCTGCGTCAGCTTCGCGTCAGGTCCGGTAACGGAAACCCCCAATTCAGCCCGCCGGTTCATTGTGGTGAACTTAAAGCGCTGGGCAACGACTCATAGAGGAGAGTAATCATGTGGAAATGTGCAGCGATCATAGCTTCGGTAGTCTGTAGCACCGCTTGTCTTGCTGACGAAGGCAGTCCGAACCAGGGCCTGCTCGGGGACTGGGGCGGGTTGCGCACCCGGCTATATCAGCAGGGCGTGGATTTCCAATTGGGCTACACCACCGAGGCGGCGTACAACCTCGACGGCGGTGACAAGCACCTGCTGCGCAACGCCGACCAGTTCACGGTCGGAACGACCCTTGACCTGGACAAGCTGCTCGGCGTGCCCAAGGCAAAGTTCCAGATCACCTTGACGCAACGCGACGGCAACAACCTGAGCGACGACGCACACCTGCAGACCTTGCAGGAGGTGCAGGAAGTCTACGGTCGCGGCAAATCCGCGCGCTGGACCGAGTTCTACTACGACCAGACATTCCTCGACGACATGCTGGACATCAAGCTCGGGCGGCTGCCTGTCGGCGGAGATTTCATGTCGTTCTCCTGCCTGTTCGAGAACCTGAGTTTTTGCGGATCGCTGCCAGGGAACATCGTTTCCAATTGGTACAACTGGCCCGTCAGCCAATGGGCGGCGCGCGTGAAAGTCAACTTCACGCCCGAGTGGTATGCGCAGGTCGGCGCGTATCAGATCAACCCGGCTTATCTCGATACGAACAATTCGATCAAGCTGAACAATCCGGACGGCACGATCGGGACATTGATACCCGTGGAAGCCGGCTGGACGCCGAAGCAGGGGCCAGGGGGATTGCCCGGCGCTTATCGCATCGGTGTCTGGTACGACAGCGCCAGCCAGCCCGGAATCTCCTCGGCGCCCGGCGGCACCGCGATCATGCAAGGCAGTGAGTCCGGGTATTACGTGATGGCACAGCAACAGGTCACCGGCACGCAAGGTGACGCACGAGGTTTGAGCGTGTTCGCCAACCTCGTTCAGGCCGACCGCGACACGGCTTTCGTCGACCAGCTCATCACACTTGGGCTCTTTTATACCGGCCCATTCGACGCGCGGCCGCAGGACGACCTCGGTTTCGCGGTCGGACGCACCCACGTTAACCACAAAGTAGCGGACGCCGAGTCTGCGCAGGCCGGCGTGTCCGTGCAGCACTCCGAGTATCCGATCGAGGTCTACTACAGCTTCAACCTGACGCAATGGCTGACCTTGCGTCCGAATCTGCAATACATCGTCCATCCCGGTGGCAGCAGCGACAACACCGACGTCGTGGTAGCCGGCCTCAAGGCGAACGTCAAATTTTGAACAACCAGATACATGAAGGAATCGACCATGATCTCATTGCGAGCACTGGTATTGCCCTGCGTTGCTTTGCTGGGCCTGCAGGCCCCCGTGATATTTGCTGACGAGGGGTCGGGCTGGTACACGCGAGAGCAGGCCACCAACGGCCATCTGCAGTACGTCCCCAAATGCGGCGTCTGCCACGGCGCGGATCTCACAGGCGGCGGAGCGCCGGAGTTGACCGGCAAAGGGTTCGCCGCCAAGTGGAATGGCAAACCGCTGTCGGATCTTTATACCTACATCCATGAGCAGATGCCGAAGGGCGCCGGCGATTCACTGCCACCCCAGGACTATGCCGACATCACTGCCTACATCCTTTCGCGAAACAGCATCCCGGCCGGCAACGTCAAATACACCGCCGATTCACCGATGGGCCGTGTGATGGTGCTGTCTGATGCGCCGAGCACCAGCGCGCAGAGCGCGCCGGCCGAGGAAGTGAAGCTCGGCGAATTGATCGGTTCGGTCAAGCAGCCCACCAGTCATGGTCCCAGCCAGGCGGAACTCGATGCCGCGGACAACAGCACATCCGATTGGCTGATGTACAACAAAGGCTACAAGGGCGAACGCTACTCGAAGTTAAGCGCACTCAACGCGCGTACGGCGACGAAGCTCAAGCCGGTATGCATCGCCCAGCTCGGCGAACTCGGTACTTTCCAGGCCGGGCCGGTCGTGTACCAAGGCATCCTTTACGCGACGACGCACCTGGGTACCTATGCGATCGACGCAGCGAATTGCCACAAGGTCTGGAGTCATCAGCATATCGCGCGCGGGCCGGAGATGAACGCCACCAACAAGGGCGTGGCACTCGCCGACGGACGCATCATCCGCGGCACGCAGGACGGCGCTGTCTATGCGCTCGATGCGAAGACGGGAGATGTGCTCTGGGAACGCCAGATCGCCGACTGGTCGATCGGCGAGGGCGTCGGCGCCGCGCCGGTCGTCTGGAACGGATTGGTCTTCATCGGCAAGGCCGGTGGGGACTGGGGCATCAAGGGCGAGATCATGGCGTTGAAAGTCGAGGATGGGTCGCTGGCCTGGCGCTTCGATGTCACGCCCACCGACGGTGAAACCGGGGCGGATACCTGGGAGCGTCCCGGCACTGCCTTGCATGGCGGGGGTGCTGTGTGGGTGTCGTTCGCGCTGGACCGTGCGACCGGCACGTTGTTCGCGCCGGTGGGCAATCCCGGCCCGGACTACAACAAGGCGGTGCGCCCGGGCGCCAACCTGTTTACCAATTCCGTGGTGGCGCTCGATGCCAAAACCGGTGAGCTCAAATGGTGGCATCAGCTGGTGTCGCACGACGACCACGACTGGGATACCACGGTGGTGTCGCTATTCGATGCCGGTGGCAAGAAGCTGGTGGCCGCCGCCGGCAAGGACGGCGTGCTGCACGTGATGAATCGCGAAGACGGCAAGCTGGTATTCAAGCTGCCGGTCACGACGCAACTCAATCACGATACAGCCGTGACACCGGAGGGGATTCGCGTATGTCCGGTGGCCGGCGTGCAATGGAACGGCCCGGCCTTTAGTAGCAAGACGGGCCTGCTCTACGTGAATGCGATCGACTGGTGCACGCTGTTCAAGCTCGGTCCGGCTCCGAAGTGGGTCGCCACCGTTCCCTATACCGGTTTGTCCAATGGCTGGGGCACGAACGATCCGCTCGACAAGTGGCACGGTTGGACCAATGCGATCGATCCGGTAACGGGCAAGATGCGCTGGCGCGTGAAGTCACCCACGCCGATGTATGGCGCCGTGACGGCGACCGCGGGCAATGTCGTGCTGACCGGCGACCTGGATGGCAACCTGCTGGTGCTCGATGCGCGCAACGGCCGCGAACTGAAGCGGTTCAACACCGGCGGCCCGATCGCGGGCGGCATCGTCACCTACAGCAACAAAGGCAAGCAACTCGTCGCCGTTGCAAGCGGCAACAGCGGCGGCTCGATACCGCTGCAGGGCAGCGCGACGATCGTGATTTTCGGGATGTGAGGCGAGCTTGCGATGCTCCCGACCGGGATGCGCGGGTCTGCCGTCGACGGGCCCGTGCGCTCATGCGGCGGCAGTCAGCGCCCTGGCGGCGTAATACCATTGCGTAATTGCGATGGGACCCTCGCTGCTGATTCAATCCATTCAGGAGAAACAGTACGTCAATCCAAACCTGAAAGGAGTTATACGTGAACAGCAAGAGCCTCTTGAAGGGCGCAATCGCAACGGCACTGCTCACCGCCATCGGCGCTGCCGTTTACGCACAGGACAAATTCGACAAGTACACGCTGGTATCGCCGAGCGGAATCAAGTTCTCCGCATTCAGGGGCTACGAGGATTGGGCGGTCATCTCATCTGCGCGCACCGATGATGTGCTCAAGGTCATCGTCGGCAACCCGGCCATGATCAAGGCTTACAAAGCCGGGGTGCCCGGCAACGGCCAGCTTTTCCCGGAAGGTTCCAAGGCCGCGAAGCTGCAGTGGAGCGTCAAGAAAAGCACAGACGCCCCGTTCGTCGTCGACGTACCGGACGCCCCCACCCAGGTCTTCCTCATGGAGAAAGACAGCAAGCGATTTCCGAGCACCGGTGGGTGGGGCTACGCGGTATTCAACCACGATGTCGCGAACCATAAGATGGTCGCTGACGAAGCCAAGGCCGACTGCGGGCAATCCTGTCATGTGGCGGTGAAGGACAAGGACTACGTCTTCCATCCGTACCAGGTGCGCTAGACCCTTAAATCTCACCACGGAGACACGGAGAACACCAAGAAACACGGAGAAAACCTTATTAGCTGGAATGATTGCGCGCACGATTGAATTTTGAGAATCTCGTAAAGTCCGCGCATTAGGGAGAACGTGATTCCCTACGAGGCAATTGGTCCATCCATTGTTTTTGCACTTCTCCGTGTATCTTGGTGTTCTCCGTGTCTCCGTGGTGAGAAGTAGATTGCATTAGATGGAATCTGGAAAAGCAGTAGCTACGATACAAGGCATTGACTTCGCCGCTGACGCCACCGTTGTCGCCAGGAAATTGATTGGCATGGTGTTGCTTGTCGACGGTGTCGGCGGCGCGATCGTCGAGACCGAAGCCTACGACGAGAAAGAGCCGGCGTCGCACGCCTTTCGCGGTCTCACGCAGCACAATGCCGTTTTGTTTGGGCCTCCCGGTCACGCGTACGTTTATCTTTCGTACGGCATTCATTGGTGCTTGAACATCGTTTGTCGCGAAGCAGGGCACGGCGCCGGTGTGCTCATTCGCGCCCTGGAGCCAACCGCTGGCATTTCCCGGATGACCAAGCGGCGCAACCAGGATGACCTTCGCTTGCTTTGCTCGGGGCCGGGCCGGCTTGGTCAAGCCCTTGGCGTAACGCGTGCGCTTAACGGGAAAGCCATCGATGCGCCCCCCTTTGAATTAATGGCAGCGAAGAAATCATCGCGTGTTGTAGTTGGCGCCAGGATAGGGCTTTCGAAAGCGATCGAGCGACGTTGGCGGTTTGGATTGGCGGGCTCGCGATTTCTGAGCGTCCCGTTCCGGTGACGGGGCGCGATCCGCGCCGTCTAAACCTTAATTCTCATCACGAAGACACAAAGATCACGAAGAAACACGAAGAAGGACCAAGCCCGAATGGGGCATTAGGAAGTGACGTTTGCGATCGAATTACGATGACCATCCAATCGTTCAATACTTCTCGGAATTGTCACCGTCCTTCTTCGTGTTTCTTCGTGTCTTTGTGTCTTCGTGATGAGATGTAAGTTTCAAGAATTACCGAATTGATTTAAACGACGCCCGCATCTCGCCCACGAACAACGCCGGTTGCTCCCAGGCTGCGAAATGCCCGCCTTTGGGCAGCAGGTTGTAGTGGATCAGCTTTGGGTAGGCCTTCTCCGTCCAGCTCCGCGGCGCCGTATAGATCTCGTCGGGGAAGGCGCTCACCGCAGCCGGGAGTGCAACGCCTTTCGGAGCGAAAAAGGCGAGTTTGCTTTCCCAATACAGCCGTGCCGAGGACACCGCCGTATTCGTCAACCAGTACAGCGTGATGTTGTCGAGGATGTCGTCTCGCGTAAGGCCTTCGGACTGACCTGCGAAAACCCGCGCGATAAGCGCCTGGCTGGCTGCGTCGTGATCGATCATCCAGGCGGCGAGGCCGATCGGGGAATCCTCGAGTGCATACAGCGTCTGCGGACGGCCCGCCATTTCCTGGGCGTAACCCAGGCCGTGCTTGTAGAAGAAATCGAGTTGATCGTATGCGCGCTTTTCGTCGGACGAGAGGCCGGAGGGCGCTGGACCGCCGGTCGCGAGCGCCTTTGCAATGTCGTCCGGCAGCGTAGCCGGCATGTTGGTGTGGATGCCGATCAATCCCGCAGGCTGCTGCAGGGCCATCTGCTCGGTGATCGCATTGCCCCAATCGCCGCCTTGCGCGACGTATCGCGTGTAGCCGAGGCGCTTCATCAGCAGGCCCCACGCTCGCGCGATGCGCTGGGGATCCCAGCCGGTCGTGGTGGGTTTGCCGGAAAAGCCGTGACCCGGCAACGATGGAATCACCAGGTCGAACGCGTCCGACGCCATCCCGCCGTTGACCGTCGGATTGGTCAGCGGATCGATGATCTTCAATTGCTCGATGATCGAACCCGGCCAGCCGTGCGTAACGATCATGGGCAGCGCATTCAAATGCTTCGACCGTACGTGAATGAAATGAATGTCCAGCCCGTCGATCTCCGTAATGAATTGCGGGTAGGAATTCAAATTCGCTTCGGCCTTGCGCCACTTGTGTTTCGTGCCCCAATAGACCGCCAGTTCCCGCATCGTTGCGAGCTGCACACCTTGCGTTGCGTCCGTTACCGTTTCCCGGAAGGGCCACTTTGTCGCGGCGATGCGCCAGCGCAAATCATCGAGTGCCGCTTGCGGCGCTTCGTATTGGAAGGGCCGGATCGATCGATCAGCGGGGGTCGCCACGGAAAAAGCGATGGCATCAATGTAGGAAGCTATCATGGTGGTGGTCCCGGTTTGGTTGCGAGTAGCGAACAAGCGCGCATGGTGTGCGCGCCTGTCCCTTCTGATGTTCAGTGCCGCCGCACGAGCGGCCAGGCCGGACTAGCGTTTTCCGTATTCCGAAAAAACGTAATCCCTTGCCTTCACTATCGTGTGGCACGCCACGCCGCACTTTGCGTCGTTCGACTGCGGCGGCTGGTCGGCCGTGGTGGCAGGCGTAAACGTATCGGTTGCCGCGTCATACTTGATGTAGGCATAGCCCCATCCGCCGCCGTCCGGGAATCGCTTGCTGTCCTTCACCATCAGGTCGACGTCATGCTGCGTACCGGGAATGGTCGTCGTCGGGAAGTACGTGCTCTTCTTCGGGTTCCAATGGATCTTCACCATTTTTGAACCCTCGGGGAAAGGCTTGCCATTGTCGGGAATGCCCGCCTTGAAGGCGGCAATCATCACGGGATTGCCGACGATCACGGCGATCGCGTGCTCGCTGTCACTGACGGCAATGACCTCCCAGCTCTCATATCCCCTGAACTCGGAGAGTGAGAGCCCGCCGGGTACGCTTACGGTGTACTTGTCCTGTGCGGAGATGGCTTGGGCACCAAATATTGCGATTCCCGCCGTTGCAATCACGATCGACAAGAAATATTTCAAGTTCATGGCTTCATCTCCTCTGTATGTGGCGTCCTGAACTGCTTTCGGAATAATCTAATTCACGTTCGGTCGAAGCCACCCTGGGACAACCGACGCGTCGAGTGGGCGTCAATCTCGTCGTTACAGGCTTCGCCGATCCTCGCACCGTAGTCGACATCGCCTACGTCGCCTATTACGTCTTCCATTAGCGATGGACTCCACTCGCCTGCGAATTCTTCATGCTCTCCGTAGTGCGGAAGAGATGGCGGCGGGCCGGGTTCACGGGTAGATCGAGCGTCCCCGCCATCCTGACGAGCTCCGCAAACGAGCCTGCCTTCATCTTTTTCATGATCCTGGCGCGATGAACCTGCGCTGTGACCTCACTGATGCCGAGTTCCCACGCCGTCTGTTTGTTCAGGAGACCGCTGACCACCAGCGGCAGGACCTCGCGCTCACGTGGTGTCAGTGAGGACCAACGCCGACGCAGCTCCGCCAGTTCGCTTCGCTTGCCGCTGAAATCGCGGTCGAGATCAATCGCAGTGTTGATCGCCCGCAACAAATCCACCTCGTCGAACGGTTTGGTCAGAAAATCGATCGCACCGGCCTTGATGGCGCGTACGCTGCTTGGAATGTCGGCGCGACCCGTGACAAAGATGATCGGCGGGGGAAAATCCTCGGCGATGCGTTGCTGCAGGTCGAGCCCGTTGATATCGGGCAATCCGATATCGAGGATCAGGCAGCTTGGTATTGCTGCCGATTGCCGGGCGAGATAGTCCTCTGCGGAAGCGAACGTTTTCGCCTGCCAGCCCATGGACCGGATCAGCCGTTCCAGCGATTCGCGCGCCGAGATATCGTCGTCCACGACAAATACAACAGGTGCGAGTTGCGGCACGGGTGGCGCCGCTTGCGTTGAGATGCGTTGGTTCAAATTCATCTTTGTCTCCCAAGGCCCGACGGGCAGGCGTTGTGGTTGTTCCATGCGGTGCGTCCGTGCATTCACCGTGGACAGAGGATGCGCCCGCGATATCGGGCGAAACAATCGTACTTTGGTTTAGATGTGCAATCTAAATGAAAGGATTGGCGATACCTTCGTACGATAGATTCGCTGCCGTGCATGTGGTGCGATGGCATCCGGTCATGCACGCGTGCGCCTCGTCGACAAGGGAATTCATATGAAATCGCGCCATATCCTGTTCGTCGCGCTGATCGGGATCGTAGTCGGAGGCGGATTCGAGGTTTTGTCGGAGGAGAGCGCCGTGCGCCAGCTATCGTTTGCAGCGGACCAGATCCCCGCTGAAGGAAAATTTCCCGCGCTGGATGGCGCAACGCAGTGGCTCAACTCACCGCCATTGACGCCGGCAAGCCTGCGCGGAAAAGTCGTGCTGGTGGATTTCTGGACCTATTCCTGTATCAACTGGCAACGCACGCTGCCTTATGTTCGCGCGTGGGCCGAGAAGTACAAGGATCAGGGACTGGTGGTGATCGGCGTGCACACGCCGGAGTTCGAATTCGAAAAGAATGTCGACAATGTTCGCCAGTTCGCAAAACAAATGAAGATCGACTATCCGATCGCGATCGACAGCAACTACTCGATATGGAGCGCGTTCAGTAACCATTACTGGCCGGCGTTGTATTTCATCGATGCGAAGGGTGCTATCCGGCATCACGTGTTCGGGGAAGGCGAATACGAAGAGTCGGAGAAAATCATTCAACAGCTGTTGACCGAAGCCGGTGCCGCCAACGTCAGCCATGACCTGGTATCGGTCGAGGGTCGCGGAGCGGAAGCGGCGGCCGACTGGAACAGTTTGAGATCGCCGGAAAGCTATCTCGGTGTTGCGCGCGCAGAGAACTTTGCGTCGCCCGGCGGGGCCATGCCGGGCAGGAATTACGCCTATTCAATTCCCGGGCGATTGGGGTTAAACCAGTGGGCGGTGTCGGGTGAATGGACGATGGGGAGGCAGGCGGCTCTCCTGAACGAGGCCAAGGGGCGGATCGCCTTGCGCTTTCATGCGCGCGACCTTCATCTCGTGATGGGGCCGGCAATGCAAGCAGGCCAGGTGAGATTTCGCGTGCTGATCGATGGACAGCCGCCAGGCGCGGCGCACGGAGTGGACGTCGACGATCAGGGAATCGGTACGGTGACCGAGCAGCGGTTGTATCAGTTGATCCGCCAATCGAAGCCCATCGTCGATCGGCAGTTCGAGATCGAGTTTCTCGATCCTGGCGTGGAGGCGTTTGTGTTCACGTTTGGTTGAGGCGGGAGCAATCGCCGAATTACCGAGCGATCGAATACCATTTTCACTGCGCAGGCACGGAGTACGCGCCCGGCGAAAGCCTGAATCAGATTCCCTGTCTCGACGGCGACCGACCGGCCGTGAGCCACGTGGCAGTGATGATCAGGCCTCGCCGCCGTCCTTCTTTCAGGCTGCAGACCTCTGCTGCACCGCTTCGACTTCGCTGAGCAGACCCGTCTCCATGTCGAACACAAAGCCCCGCACCGG
>JBDTTE010000121.1:0-10670 GCA_039930785.1 Betaproteobacteria bacterium
CACGGACAGTGCCAGGGAAGCGACATTCGCACTGAGCGTGGTCGGGGCTGACTGCACCGGCGGTGCAACGGCGGGATCGGGTGCGCTGCCCGAATTACCTCCGCCACAACTTGGGATGACAGCCGCCAGGAGCAACGCAAGCGGGACGTACAAAAGAATTTTTTTCAAATGTCGCTAACCGGCATTTCGGTTGCATTGCATGGTTCGCATTCGGCGAACGGGCTTAGAACGTAAGAGCCCGCGCACATCGAACACCATATTGGAAGTCCTTGGGGAACGCGGCCTGATAACTATTACTGCCAGTGGGACTGACTGACTGCATAAAAGAATGCTGGTCAGGCGTGCCTGACCGTTCGGTGGAGCTCCAATAATAGCCGGCCAGGTTTCCCATGCCGTTCTCCACCAGATTCAACTGCATGTTTTGCGCGACCGGCGTTGTGGAACTCCCGCAGGCGCTGCCGCTGGGCCCGCCACCCCCGCCAGCGTCATAGCCCAGTTCACATACGGCCGGCAAATACCAGTCCGCATAGCCCGCAATCGTTACAGTGCACAGGCCAGCAGCGTAAGAAGACCGATTGATCGCGGGGGTTGTATTCGGTGGCGAGTAGAAGGCGACAATCGCTTGCGAGTTGCAGGCTCCGTCCGAATTTCCCTTGCAAGCATCCGGTGGATTGGTCGATGCCTGAGAGATGCCGGCGATATCGTCGAAAGCAGGACCTCCGCCGGCGACGGAACTCCATTGGATGGCCGTCCCGAATGCCGACGCCTGGTCGACAAGAGCCGCGACCGTGCCGCCGATACTGCCGGTCACAGGCTTCGTATCGTCGATAGCGAACACGTATCCGGATTGATAGACGCTGCCGTATGTCAGCACGTCGATCGTCCGGGCAAGTGTGTTGGTATTGGTTCCCGCAATGCTCAGCGTGGTGGGCGTCGGATTGGGCGCGCCTGCACTGGCACTGAGGGTAGCGCCCGGTGTCACGGTTAGCGTGCAGGTAGCCGCAGCCGCGATATCACCGCAGCTCGCCGGAGAAATGGTTGTGCCGGTCGGCAAAGCGGGCGATATCGAATAGGTCACCGCTACCGCAGTTGAGGTTCCCACATTGGTGAAGATGAGGCTGCGCGAACTGCCGCTCACTACCAGGGCAAGCGCAGAAACATTCGCGCTAAGTGTTGGCGGGATCGGCGTCGCAGCGGCCGGAGTGGGCGTGCCACCCGAGTTACCTCCGCCACAACTTGCGACGACCACCGCCAGCAGTAGCGTAAGCGGGACGTACAAGAGATTTGTTTTCAAAGCGAGCCTCGATTCGGCATTTCGGAGAAATGCCCGGGTTGCATTCGGTTGAATGACTAATCGGTATCGAACGGGAACGGTCGATTGGCATGCAATCGACCGAAGGATCTGCCAGCTTCCTTGCTACTGCTTCAGGAGCCGGTGGATCAGACTCGCGGCGGAGGGAGACACTGAACTGCGTACGTGCTGCTTTGACTGCGTTTAATCTACATCGTGCGCGCAAGCAGAAAATCGCGCGGCATGGCGCTCAATTTGGGTACTTGTGGAGCAAACGCGGCGCAATTAAGCGCCGCGCAGGCCTATCGGGGGCGGCCGGTCTTCACAAACTCGAGCGAGTCCTGGAATAAGGGCAAGTGTTTCTCGTAATCGGCCACATTGGCGCAATTGATCTGTATCCATTCCTTTGTGCTGGCTGCGCCGCCAGGCTGGAACGGAAAAACGTCATTTCGCGAGAACTGCAATTCCCTTGCCGTGGCCGCCGGCAGGCGCAGCCCGATGCCCTCGCCGCTGATGCAGGCGAACATCTTGTCGCTGACAAAGTAAGCGTCGAGGCCGTTTATTTTCCGCGAGCTGGCGCCCGGGAGTTTCAGGAGCAGCGCGTCGATCTGCGATTTACGTTCAGATCGGATGGGGTCGATGGTCACGAGATGTCCTGCCGTAATTGAAGGGTTGGAAAAGTCGGGCGTTTCGATTCGGTATTTTAGTGACATCCGTCCACAGAGTCAGGCGACACCTTGTCACCTGTACGGAAACGAATACACCCACTGGCACTTCGCCACCGTAACGTTCGCGTCGTCCGATTGCGGATCCGTCTTGTACCTGCACTGCCCGCCTACACCGGCATAGCGCCCGGTTCCGCCCGCGAGTTCCAGATTGCCTTCACCCGAAGTACCCGGATCCTCCGCGCGACGCTGGAACAGCAGGAGCAATGTGTCTTCTTCATTGAAGGTCGCGACACCATCCGCCTCCAGTTCCAGGCCGGAAGGCTGCGTCTTCGAGAAACCGATGATCTTGACCGTCGCGTTCGCGCCCTCGGGAAACGAGTTGCCGGTGCTGTTGGCAAAGGTCAGCTTGCCGCTCCCCTCGCTGGCCGTGACGGTCGACTCGCCCATCTGCACGACGTGGGTCCTTGAGGTGGTCGAAATGATCAGATCGACCGTGCCGCTTGCGGCGTGAGACGGCACCGCCGCAAGCCAGGCAAGTGCCGCGACGAACAGACTCATGAAACCACGTTTGCTATGCAAGACCTTCTCCCGATTGCGCTGCTAACTTTCCAAAAAACACTAAATCTCATCACGAAGAACACGAAGTGACACGAAGAAAAACAATTTGACGGCTTTACCCTGTTTGCGGTCCTCGCCAATTGCCATCGTCCGCTGTTCGAAGGTATCCAGAAAACCGTGCCCTTCGCCCTTCTTCGTGTTCCTTCGTGCCCTTCGTGCTCTTCGTGATGAGAATGAGGCTCGAGAAGTTTTTCGCACCGACCCCAGCGAACAACATCATTCCACCGGAAAATCCACCCTCTTGATAAACACGATCTTCCCGCCTTCGTTTTTCACCACATTGTAGCCATGCACACCATCGCCGGCGGCGTCGAAATCGTACGTCCCTTCCAGGCCCTTATAGCCTTTGATCGCGAGGATCGCCTTGCGCACGGCTTCCGGCTCCGTGCTTTTCGCATTATTCATCGCGAGCGCGAGGATGTTCAGCGCGTCAAAGGCCCAACTTGAGAAATTGTCCGGGTAGATGCCATACGCTTCGAAGTATCGCTTTGTGTAGGCGCGCGCGGCATCGTTAGCATCTGCATTGAAATCGGCGACCGCGTAGCTGCCATGCAATGCCTCTCCCGCAAGCTGCCGGGTTGTCACGGCCGCGGTAGTCGGCGACCCTATCCAGTGGATGGTCACGCCGAGCTGGCGCAACTGCTTGGCGAATATCCCCTGGTCGGCAGGCACCGTCATGTAGGTTCCGAGCACATCGGCGCCGGATTTCTTGATGGCGAGCACGACAGGCGCGAAGTCCTGCGAGTTGCTGGTATAGCCCTGGTCGAGTACAGGAGTAATGCCGAGTTTTTTGAGTTCATCCGTCAGCGCCTTGGCGCCGCCGTTGCCGAATGCATCGGTGGCATGCACGATCGCCCACTTCTTCACCTTCAGCGTGTTGACCCCGAACTGCGCGATGACCTTGGACGAATAAAGATCGTTGGGTCGCCCGCGGAACACCCACTTGTTGTTGATGTGCGTAAGGCTGGGGTCGGTGCCGCCGATCATCGTTGGAACGCCGGACTTCGCGATCGACGGCGACGCGGCCTGGATCTGCGTGCTGGCGATCGGCCCGACGATGCCTTTGATCGCCGGATCGGAAAACAACTTGGTAAACGACAGGACCGTGCCGGGATTCGTGCTGGCGTTGTCTTCGATCTGCAGTTCGACTTTGCGCCCCAATACGCCGCCTGCTTTGTTGATGTCCTCCAATGCGAGGTTCAAGCCGTTGACCTGGAACGTGCCCCATTCGGCATAGGGCCCGGTCAGCGTGCTGACGACGCCGATTTTGATGGTGTCCGCTGCATTGGCGTTTACGGCGAACAGCAAGGTAGTACAGAGTGCAAGAGCAATTCGGATCAACATGGACGTACTCCCGTTCGATCTTTGTTATTCATACAACTAAATCTCTTAACCGGATAAATCTCATCACGAAGACACGAAGTCACGAAGAAACACGAAGAAAGGCAGCAGCGAGAAGGCGCACGATTGTTCTTGGTTTGAGTTTGGCGATCGCACGCAAATTTGAGCTTGCTTTAGGCAATGTACACAAAATGCGCACCCGATCTTTCTTTTGCCCTTCTTCGTGTTTCTTCGTGACTTCGTGTCTTCGTGATGAGCACCAGGATTGATGCTGTAACGACTACGCCACCTGTATCAGTTCAATGCTCACGCCATCCGGCGCCGCGACATAACAAAGGACCAGCCCGGGTTTGAATTCCCACGGTTCGACCGCCATGCGCACGCCTTTGCCTTTCAGCTCCGCGCAGAACGCACGCAGATCCCCACGATAAGTGAACCCGAAATGATCCGTGCCCCAGCCATCGTGACTCGAGTAACCGTCGAAAGCGTGCATGGGTTTCGGCGCAGTGGGTTGTTCCCCGGGCCGCTGGCCACGGATGACGATGGTCATGCCCGAAACCCGCACATCGAGTTGCGGCGCACCACGCAGATTTTCCTGAACGGCGGCAATCTTGCCCCCGAACATCTCCACATACCAATCTGCCGCCGCTTTCGGATCGCGGCTGATCAAATGGATGTGGTCGAAACCGATCTCTCCGTCCATACGCCTCCTCCTTGCGTCACTACTTTCAAAACCTTGTTCTTATTTCGCCGCCTGTTCGACCAGCAGCTTGATGCCCGCGATGTTCGGCAGCAGCGCATCGGGCACCCCATGCCGGTTCTTCAGGTATTCGGGGGCGTTATAGGATAACCATACTTGGCCGCTGCCGTCCTGCCAGGCCAGCGCTTTCAGCGGCAGGTCGAGCGCGACGCTCGGCGCGGCGAGCATCAGTGGCGTGCCCGCCTTGGGACTGCCGAAGATTAGCATCTGGGTTGGCGGCATCGTCAGCCCCGCCTTTGCTGCATCGCCGCTGAAGTCGATGCGGGCGAATATGGTCAACTGCTTCGAGTTGACGAGCGATTCGAGTCGATCAATGGACTCGGGGACGGAATGATTGCTGGCGACGTTCACCACGCCATTTTCCGCACTTGCGTCGGGACTGATCATAGCGGCGACCATCAGCATCCAAGGGAGGAATTTCATTCGAAGCTCCAGTAGTCTCGATCTCGTTTCCATCTCATCACGAAGACACGAAGAACACGAAGAACACGAAGTGACACGAAGAAAGCCAACCGCTCCATGGTTTTATTTTATGCAGCTGATAGCGATTGCACGCAAACTATTTCGACGCAACCCAAAGGTCACCTTCGAATGTCTCTGCCCTTCTTCGTGTTTCTTCGTGCCTTCGTGGTGAGACGTATATCTTGAGTCTTTAGGTAGATAGCAATTGCGGCAACACCGTCCCGATCGGTTCGCGAAATACCGCATCCGCCACCCCGTCAAACGGCGTTTCCTCCGCATTCAGAATCACGATCTTCGCGCCCGCCGCATTCGCCAGTTCCACCGCCCCGGCAATCGGATAAACCTGCAGGCTGGTGCCGATCGAGAAGAATACATCTGCTTCTCCCGCTGCGTGCATTGCTCGTTCGATCACTTTGGGCACCAGTTGCTGGCCGAATGAGATCGTGTTGCTCTTGAGTATTCCGCCGCAGTCACGGCACGGCGGATCCGCTTCGCCGGCGCGCACCCGATCCAGCGCCTTCTGCATCGGCGCAGTCATGCCGCAGGCCATGCACACGACACTGCGCACGGTGCCGTGTACCTCGATCACCTTGTCGGGCGAGTTGCCCGCCATCTGGTGGAGCTCATCAATGTTCTGGGTGATCAGCGAGTGGAGCTTGCCGCGCTTCTCCAGCGCCGCGAGGGCGAAGTGGCCGGCATTCGGTTGCGCGTTCCAGGCGGGATGTTCGAGGCGCGATTGCCAGGAAGCCTTGCGCACTTCCGGATCGCTCATGTAGTAGTGAATGTTGGAAAGCTTCTCCGCCTGCGGATTCTTGGTCCACACGCCCTGCGGCCCGCGAAAATCCGGAATGCCCGATTCGGTCGAGATGCCGGCGCCCGTGAGTACGACCACGCGCTTCGCATCGTCCACCCAGCCTTTGACCTTTTCCAGTGCCCCGGCTTCGAGTTCCATCGGTTCTTCTCCCCCGCCGGCCGATCCGCCGGCTTTCATCCGGCATTCTATTGCCAACCGCCGGTTACGATTTCCCTTCGATCGTTCGCACGCGACCGCTACCCGATCAACGCCAATCGTAGGCGCCGAAGCCGTTCTTCTTGCCCAACAGCGTGTAGAACAGGCCGATCGTTGCGGTGCTCTGGTCGATGTCCCCGACGGTGGAAGAAGACGTATCGCGCCGGTTTAGCAGATATCTCACGGAGACCGCGTGTCGCTCGTAGACACGCACCGTAAAAGCCGCGTCCGTCCGGATGATGTTGTCGTGTCCCGTGCGAGCGCTGTCGCCGGCACGGGTGACGAAATATTCGCGCGTCGTAGTGCCGAGCGATGCCCGATCGCCAAAAATTGCACGCAGCGAGATCAGGGCCTGCGGCGTAACGCCAAAATGATAGTCATTGTCGGTCGTGCCGTGCACCGTTCCCACTGCCGCGTATCCGGCGCCAGCCAGCGCGCTGCCTTGCAGGGCGATGGAGTTGGACACCCACCATTGCCCATTCGTCCCGATTGAAAGGGCCGTGCTGGAAACGCGGAAGATCTGGGGTTCGATGTAATCGAAGCTGCCGTAGAGCCCCCAGATGCCGCGATAGTTTTTCCCCAATTCATAGTCCGTGCCGAACAGGAGGCCGCGGGTCATCAGGTTCTCGAAGCCGTTGGCCGTGGAGGCCGTCGCCTGAAAAGAAAAATAATCGAACGGCCTGTCGTAGCTGTAACCCGATTTTCCGGGCAGGCCATAGTCGAGGGAAAAGTCCACGAGTCCTTCTGTGTGCTGGAGCTTGTCGGACGGCCCTGTTTCATTTCGCGTCACTGTCGCGACGCCCATCGACAGGCGTCCATAGTATTCCGGGTCGTGGCTGGAAAAGGCCGACTTGAAACGATCGCCGAATGCCAGCCGGTTAAAACCGGTGGGCGGAGAAATCGCCGCGGCGGCGAGCTCACGCCAGAATTTCGGCATGTCCGAATCGTCGAGTACGAGGCCGGCCATGCGGAACAGCGATTCCCCGAGAAAGCTTCCCCCGAAACCGGTCGTGATCTGATCGTTCCGCGACGGCGGCGTCGTTTCGCCCGCGACCTCCCAGAGCGCGCTGCCCGCCACGGTGTAGCCCAGCGACTCCCAGTAATTGAGTCCTGCGGAGCGCGCGAAGCCGTAATACATCGACCCCTGATAGGGATGGCCGATCTGGTTGACCGTGAAAGGATCGTGATCGACTTCCCAGCTACTGCGCAGGTTGTGGCGGATGGACGATAGCGTGGACTTGTAGTCGTCGCCGATGAAATGGCGATTGAACTGATTCAACAAAAAATCGAAACCGAGGATTTCGGCTACGGGAATGAGGTAGCTCTTATCCGCGGCGCCTTCGGTCGATTCCCCGGTTGTGACTCCGGAATTGACACGCGAATCATTCGTAGTTACTGCTGCTGATTTGAACCAGTCTGCGGTAATCGGCTCCGGGCTTTCGGCGGCCGATGCATTACCCGCAATGGATGAAAGCGCCCCGAGAAGCGCCAGGCGAATCGCCGCCGTTTCGGATGAAGTCATGTTTTGGAATCCAGCCAGGGTTGCGCCTACCCCAGTGGGCGCGGGATCCAGCAAACGTCGGCGGCCTTTTGATTTCTTGCGGACCGTCCGCAACTAAGGCCGGATTTTTCGGCGGAAGTTCAGCGCCGCCCCAAAGGGTGGACGCGGAGCGTCGCCTCAGGCCCTCGGGATACTTGTCGCCGACGCACTGCCTTTCGCCGCCGGAAACAGTCGCCCCTGTGCCAGCAGGATGATCGATCCGAGTGTGACAACGCCGATCACGATGTTGGCGATGATGAACAGGATGGGCGCCATTTCATTCGCCGGACCGATGACACCCCGATCCACCATGCGCTCCGCACCGAGCGCCAACGCCGATACACCGAAGGTGAATGCCCAGTAACCGGCCGAGAAAGATTGGGCGCGAATCCACGGCAACAGTCGTATCAGGATCAAGGCCTGCAACAGTGCATAACCGAGCAGCACCTGCGCGACTACGCCGGGATCGCCGTTAGTCACGCTGAGATAGGCGACGAGGCCCACCGCGGGAGGCGCGAGCTGGATGCCCAGGGTCGGCCGCAGTGGAACAGCCAGCGGTTCGGCGGTAAACAGGCGATACAAGATCACGGACTCCAGCGCGAGCCAGGCGAGCAGGCCGGCGCCGAAAAACAGCACACCCCACTCCGTCCAGCCGAACGCTCCCAAGGCGATGGCAACCACGAAATTTCCCGCGACGGAGGGTAGATAAAGGACCGGCGTCGTCGAAGCGGGATCGCGACCGCCGCGCCATAACCCACCGTGGCGCCAGACTGAAAAGAGCAGCGTGCCGATGGCGCCAACGAAGAACAAAACCAGCGCAACGGAACGCGCATGCGGCTGCAGGGCCAGCGAGACCAGCACGGTTGAAACCGGAACCAGGCCGATGAAGCAACACTGGATCGGGTGTTTCAGTTCCGCAATGGCGTCCTCACGATGCCATAACCATTTTGAGATGTAGAGCAGCATCAGCACGAGCCAGAGGACGCCCGAGATCAACATGATGGCCTCGCCGACCACGGCGGGCAGGATCCAGAGCGTGTTCGCGTAGCGCCAATCGGAACCGAGGCCGACCAGGCCCAGGATCATTCCAAAATAAGAGGCGGGCACGGAAATATTCTTCAGGCTCATCGTTCGATTCCCCAGTGAGGTTCTCTCTTTTTCACTTCAGGCGGCAGGCCTGCTGGTTTGCCACATTATCGCGGCTGGCCGACGCCGTGCGCCGGCAGAAACGTATTGACGTAGCCCGCTATCTCGTCTGCCGCCTCGTCGAGGGCGAAGTGCCCGGCTTCCAGCAGGTGAATTTCCGCGTCGGGAACATCACGGCCGTAGGCACTCGCCCCCGCTACCGAAAAAGACGGATCGTATTTGCCCCATACCACCAGGGTGGGCGGCCGGTGCGTGCGCAGATACGCCTGCCAGCTCGGATAGGAAGCCACATTGGTGCGATAGTCGTAGAACAGATCGAGCTGGATGCGATCCTGTCCCGGCTTCGACAGGAAGGCGAGCTCGTCGGTCCACAGGTCCGGATTGTAGCGATGCTCGTTCGGTGACGTGCCGACATGCCGGAGGCGTCTTGCATCCGGGGACAGAAAATTCTCCCGGACTTTCGCCTCGTGCGCTGGTCGGTTGGCCCAGAACGCGCGCCGCGCCGCCCACAACGGCCCGAGGCCCTCATCGTGCGCCACCGCGTTTTGCACGATCAGCGCCTGAACCCTTTCGGGGTGCGCCAGTGCAAGCCTGAAGCCGACGGGGCCACCGTAATCCTGGATGAATAGCGTGTAGCGCGATAAACCCAGTGCTTGCGTGAAATGGTCGGTGACCTGCGCAATGTGATCGAAGGTGTAGGCGAATTGTTCGGGAGGTGGCGCGTCGGAGTGACCGAACCCGGGGTAGTCGGGGGCAATGAGGTGATAGCGGGCGCTGAGCAGCGGGAACAGCGATTCGAACATGCGCGACGAAGAAGGAAAGCCGTGCAGCAGCAAGAGAGTCGGCGCATCCCTCGGCCCCGCTTCCCGATAGAAGATATTCAACCCATCGACGGAAATGTTGCGATAAACCGTGACGTTCACGGATTGCTCACCCCTATCGGCCGCCATTGCCGGGAAAGTTGCAAGAAGTGTAGCGACAATCGCCGCCGCGGTGAGAACAAACTTCAGCATTGTCGAGACACCGTGCTAGCCTGCGCGCGTCGACAAACAAGGAGGGGACCATGGCCCTGGAGCTGCGACCGAACTGCGAATGCTGCGACAAGGATCTGCCGCCGGCCGCAATCGACGCGCGTATCTGTTCCTACGAATGCACCTTCTGCGCAAACTGCGTGGAGAACGTGTTGTTCAATGTGTGCCCGAACTGCGGCGGAGGCTTTGTGCCCAGACCGATTCGCCCGGCCACGGAATGGCGAGCGGGGCTGTCCGTCGCCACGCGACCGCCATCGGACAAGCGCCGCTCGCTCGATTTCACTCGCGAAGACGTCGCGGCGCACAGCCAGCGCATCCGGGACATTCCGCCGGAGCGGCGCTGATTGGACCGTCCGCCCCGGCCTCAGGCGATGTCATGACTGGACGAATCCCCTTTCAGTTCCTCTTTACCGCGTCTATTGCCTGGTGCAGTTCCTTTTCGGCATCGCGCAACAACTGTTCGGCCCTGGCGCCGTGCCCGGCCATGTCGTAGTGGTTGGCAGCACGGACGCGCTCCATTTCCTTGATGGAAGCCTGGATCTGGTTGTGGACCTTGTCGAGATCGCGCCAGTCTTTAAGGTCGGCGGCATTGGCGATGCCCGTTAGCAGCGCCAATGCAGCAGCGGCCAGAATGAATTTCATGTTTTCTCCTGTAAGACTGTAGTCAACTGAAAGCCGATGTCGCAAAACCGGTTGATATTTACTGCGACTGATCGGCAAGTATCACGCTGGATCTCTTTGCATCGCGATCACCGGCATGCTCGCGCCCATAACGTCGCACGCAGATGTGCGTTGACTTTCAAG
>JBDTTE010000122.1:0-10584 GCA_039930785.1 Betaproteobacteria bacterium
ACTCGGACGACAATCCCTGGTAAACCATACGCGATCGGACCGGCACTCGGCCGATCCGATTTTCTCCAGCGCTCGCGTTTAAAGACTACTTGGCCGGCGTTGCTTCCGGCCTTGTCTGCATCGTCGCCGTGCCGCCGCGCTTCTCGGTTTCACCCTTCGCGTCACCCGGATGGTCACGATGCGTTTTTGCCAGCGCCAGCGCTTCGGTTCGCGCCGACCTCGCTTCCTTCATGCAGCTCCGCTTGTCGCCGGCCTGCAAGGTATCGCATTTGAGTTTCGCATCCGTGTAGTCCGTCCGCGCCCGATCCTCGGCGGCCTTGAAATCGGCGCTCACCTGCGAGGAATTGATTGCAGAAACGACGGGGGCAGCCGGCTTTGCCGTCGTTCCCGCGGGCGGCGTCTTCTTGGGCGCGTCCGCGCTCGGTTGCATATCGGCTTTTGGGTCCGCGGCGAATGCCGATAGTCCAACGCTTCCGAACAAACCGAGAACGAGTAGGGATAACAGAGTGCGTTTCATTTTTTGTATTCCTTCGAGGGGTGCTAAGAGTTCCGGGGGAGATTCGCCTTCGCTTGCTGTCGCCTGGCGCTCCACGGTGGCGTTTTTCTTCAGAGCGCCTCAAACCATTGCGGACCGGTCACGGCGCACGGATCACCAGAAGGCACGGTGCGCCTTACCGATAGCGGCGTATGTGTGGCACCGCACATAGCGCGGACTTATTGCGTCGCGCGGCGCAATCCGCGCTCTTCCGGTAAGGCCCGTCAGTCATCGTCCCTGCACTGCATACAGGCGTGAGAACGCCGACCATACTTCTTTAGAGCGCAACCCCGTCGGGTACAATCTATGGCGGCAATATTCTGGCCGCGTGGCTGGCAGGAACTGAAAATCCTGAACCAAAGGACTCATCTCAATGTTGTATACCGTCGCTGTCATTCTTATAGTTCTGTGGCTTCTCGGGCTCGTCACCTCGACGACCATGGGAGGTTTCATCCACATCCTCCTGGTCATTGCCGTCGTTGTGATCCTGCTCAGGGTCATCAGCGGACGCAAACCGCTCTGAAGCGATAGGCGAGATCAGAAATGAAACGGGCCGCTCGTGCGGCCCTTTTTTTTCGTTGCAGTGGCACCAGTCGCTTAGAGAGTCCAGGTTCACCCAGATAGTTCTCATCACGAAGGGCAGGAAGGGCACGAAGGAACACGAAGAATGGCAAAGAAACCTCTGGGATGGGTTAACGACCGATCGACGGGCATCGCCAACAAACGTCAATCAACAGAACCGACCTGCCCTTGCTTTTCTTCGTGTTCCTTCGTGTCCTTCGTGCTCTTCGTGATGAGAAGTAGACTTACTTGAGCTCTACCTCCACGAACGCGAACTCGTGCGGATTGGGATTCACCACGTTGTGTTCGACGCCGATATTCCGCGCGTACGACTGACCCGCCGCTAGTTCGGTCACGATCTCCCCGTTCTCCGTTTCCTGCATCAACTTGCCGGCCGTTAGCACCACCACAACGTAGTCGTGCGCGTGCCGGTGCCAGCCTGTCTCGGCGCCAGGCGCGAAGCGCCATTCAGTGACGATCGTGCGGTCGGTTTCGAGGAGACGTTTCGATGTCGCCTGCGGGCGGGTTTTTGTCATGTCGGGGCCTGTCTCTCTTGAAGAGTTCTGCGGATTCCGCTCCGCGTAGACGGGATGTTCCCACAGATGTCAGGCCGGCGCTGGTTACGCGTAATGACCTGGCCTGCTGACTGATCGCTCGGCTAAACGGTTTTAGAACCCCGCCCTCCAATGGTACCTTCGCATTCATTGGGATGGATCAACAGGAGGCGAACACATGAGCAAATACCGCAACCGCCTGCCGCAGCTCGGTAACAAACTGTTTCTCACCGACGGCGGCATGGAAACCACATTGATTTTCCATGAAGGCATCGAGCTGCCCTACTTCGCGGGGTTCGACCTGCTCAAGGATGAAGCCGGGATGCAAATCGTGCGCGACTACTACGATCGCTATCTGGCGATCGCGCGTCAGCATGATGTGGGCGCCTTACTCGAATCGCCGACGTGGCGCGCCAATGCGGACTGGGCCGCGAAGCTGGGATACGACAGCGTGACCCTGGCGGACGCCAATCGCAAAGCCATCGGCCTGATGCTCGACTTGCGCGCGAAGCATGAGACGCGCGAGCGGCCGATGGTCATCAGTGGCAACATCGGGCCACGCGGTGACGGTTACCGCGCGGACGCGCGCATGACGGCGGTTGAAGCGTGCCGGTATCACGCGCAGCAGATCGACACTTTCGCCGGGACCGATGCCGACATGGTCTCCGCGTTCACCATTAACTATCCCGAGGAAGCGATCGGCGTCGTGCAGGCAGCGCGAGCCGCCAGCATGCCCGTCGCGATCTCTTTCACCGTCGAAACCAACGGCTGCCTGTCGTCAGGCGACAGCCTCGCTACCGCCATCCAGCGCACCGACGCAGAGACCGGGGACTACGCCGCGTACTTCATGATCAACTGCGCGCACCCGTCGCACTTCGAACAACTGCTTCAATCGGACGAACCCTGGCGCCAGCGCATCCGCGGATTGCGAGCCAATGCGTCACGCAAGAGCCATGCAGAACTCGACGAGAGCACGGACCTTGATTCCGGCGATCCGCAAGAGTTGGGTAGCCAGTATCGAGGGCTACGCGCCCGGATGCCGCGACTCAATGTGCTCGGGGGATGCTGCGGAACGGATCATCGGCATGTTGCGGCGATATTTGAGGCTTGCGCTTAAGACAGGCGAGGGCAGGCCGGCCTGTACCGAGAATCTGGAGATTGCTCGACCGCTTTAGGAACTCTAAAGCTCATCGCCCTCCGCGCGCAACCTCGCAACGTACGCTCCGACATTCGCCACAATAATCGCCGGCAGCGACATCAATCCGAACGCAATGATCCCAAGCGGCAAAAGATTTCCCGGGGCCTGAGTCAGGACCAACCAGACCAACTGACCCACGAACGGCATGACTCCCCACCGCCACGTCATCTTCGGCACGAGATAACCCATCACCGCCGACACGAGGCAGATGAGCGGATAGCCCACCGAGAAGTACCAGGACGAATCCCACGCTTCTTTTTTTCCCGAGATGGCGCAGATCACGATCCAGACCAGCGTTCCGGTCAGGAAGGCCATAAGGTAGAACCAGCTTTCCTTCTTCTTCATCGTCGGGAAATGCGGGAGGGATGCGACAGCATAGCGCTGTGCGCGACAAACGGGAGTAACGGCCGATCAGGTCTTCCCGCTATTGTCGATCGACGTAACGTCCAGGCAAACCCTTCGTATCCTCGGGTAGCGCGCCTGAATTTCTCCCTTGAATCTTCCGATCGTCTCGCGAATGTCGTGGACGTCCGTATCCCCGCGAAAGCGTAGGTCGACGGCGAGCAGGACTTCCTCGGGGCCGAGGTAGAGTGTCAGCAGGCGGTTCACGTGTTTGACGTGCGGATCGGCACTGATGATCTGGCGCAATTCCGCGAGCGTCTGCGGCTCCATGCCTTCGCCGACCAGCAAGCCCATGCTTTCGTACACCATGATGACCGCGCTCGCGCACAGCAGCAGGCCGATCAGGATGGAGGCGGCGCCGTCGATCCAGGGCAGGCGAAGTGCGGCGCTCAGGTAGAGGCCGAGGAAGGCGAACAGAATGCCGAGCAACGCGGCGGTATCCTCGAGTAGCACGGCGAAGGTCATCGGATTCTTGCTGATAACGATCGTCTCGAAAATGCCGCGCCCGCGACGCTGTTCCTTGCGAAAGGCTTTCCATCCGAAATACCACGAGACGCCCTCGAACACGGCTGCGGCGCCGAGTACGCCATAACTCCACCAGGTTACTTCGGGTAGCGTGCGCTGCGAAAGGTGCATGATGCCGGTGACGATCGACATGCCGCCGCCGAGGCCGAAGATCAGGATGCCCACGACGAGCGTCCAGAAGTAGATCTCGTGCCCGTAACCCAGGGGATGATGAGCGTCCGGCGGCTTGCGGCTGCGGCGCATGCCGAAGAGCATCAACGCGCCGTTGCCGGTATCCACCAACGAGTGAATGGCCTCGGAGAGCATGGCGGAACTGCCGGAAAAAGCGGCGGCAACGAATTTCGTCGCGGCGACAAGCAGGTTGCCGACGATTGCCGCGATCACGGATTGAACGGTTTCGTTTGCCACGTCGCTACGGCCCGTCTCCCCCGCCCCTGCCGGGCATCAGGTGTGCTCTTGTCCCACCAAGTGAGAGGGCGTCTTCCCGGCAAGAACTTTCACGCGGGTGCCGCGACAAGCGGAACCAATAGACCGAATTTACTCCGGATCGTCGTCTTCCAGGTCAACACCGGAAGCAAACCGCATCGGCCCGTTCTCACCGAAGCGATACGGCTCGCGGAACTCTTCGATCAAGCCCACGTGCGTGCCGGGAAACTTCAGCGCGTGTTCCGCGGAGAACTCGCTCCAGTCGATCAGCGATCCGCTTGCGAACATGTCCGAATCCCAATCCTGCTCGAGTACGTTCGTATTCATGTCGACCTCATTTGTTGTTTGTTGGAGTGTCGACAAAGAACATTGCAATTAACTTGCCACTTCATGAACTTTATTTATTCAAAATAAAAATCAGGCACTAAGCGCGCTACTTGGCCGGCAGAGAAGCACGCCGTGAGGATTTTTTTTACTACACGAGGGGTAGATTTTTCCGGTTGCGATGAGACGTTCGCGCTATCGCAACGCGGGACCGATTACTTTCGGCGATCCCCGGTGATGAGCGCCCGCACGATCATCGGCGCGGCCGCTTCCATCAGGCTCATCTCCCGCACGGGGATGTCGCAAGGCACGAGATCGAAGTGGCAGAGGGTGCCAAAGGGTTTGCCGTCTTCATTGCGTAGCAATACGCCACAGTAAGACTGCACCGTCTCGCGGGCGGGATGCGTGCGCAGGCGGCCGTCGCGCCGGGTGTCCTCAGTGGTAAACGGGTGCTCCGTCGCGCCGACGATCGAGCAATAGGTTTCTTCAAGTGGCGCATCGCTGCCGGTGAGCAGTTCCGGCGCATCGGCGTCCAGGAGCAGGACATTTCGCAGCAACGGCGGATCGAAACGGTACAGGCCGGTGAATCGGTGGGACGTGCGGCTGTTGAGGAAGCGCAACGCCTCATGCACGCCGCGCGAGTTCAACAGCTTTTCGAACTTGGAGAGCGTGTCCGCGCGCTGCAACGACGCTTCCTGGCTGGCGACACCGGTCCGCTCCGATTCCGACACGAGGCCGGCGACGATGCGCACGAGTTCGGCCGGGTCCACGGGCTTGGCCACATGGGTCTGGAATCCCGCTTCCGTTGCCATGCGGCGGTCTTCTTCCCGTGAATAGGCCGTCAGCGCGACCGCGGGAAGATGCGCGCCACGTTCTCCGATTCGCGTGCGGATATGACGGATCAGTTCGTACCCGTCCGTTTCTGGCATGCCGACGTCGCTCACCATCACCATGAACGCTGTCTTCGCCAGCAGCTCGAGTGCTTGGGCGGCACTGGATGCGGTGGTGACTTCGGCGCCGCTTGCACGCAATGCGGTTGCCACCAGATCGCGCGCATCCATTTCGTCGTCTACGACCAGAACGGTGACGCCGTGCAGCGTCGCTCGCGATGCGGTAGCCACCACGCCGGTTGTGGAAGGCGCGGGCCTTGCGACCTCCCTCACGTCCTCGAACACGGCCTGCACCGGCAGCATGACCGTGAACGTTGCACCGCGGCCTTCGCCTTCGCTCGCCGCGTGTACCGTTCCGCCATGCGCCTCGACGAGATGCTTGACCAGTGCGAGTCCGAGGCCCAGGCCGCCGTGGCGGCGCGTGGTGCTGCCTTCAGCCTGCCGGAACCGGTCGAATACATAGGGCAGGAAATCCGAGGCAATGCCCTGTCCGGTGTCCTTGACGCGCAACTGGATGTCGGTGCCGACCCGCTTCAACGATACTGCGGTGGCCCCGCCCTTCGGGGTGAATTTGATGGCGTTGTTTGCCAGGTTCCAAACGACTTGTTGCAACCGGTCCGGGTCGCCCACGATCCGAGCGGCGTCCGGTTCGACGACGACAGTCAGTTCGATGTTCTTGGCTTCCGCCGCAGAACGCACGGAGTCGAGCGCCGCGTGCACGAGGGTGGTCATGTCGAGCGGGCGGATTTCCAGGTGCAGGCGGCCCGTGATGATGCGCGAGCCATCCAGGATGTCTTCGATCAAGCGCACCTGCGAACGCGCATTGCGTGAAATGCTATCGACGGCGCGCAAGTAATCGCTCTGCTCAAGCTTCCCTGTCTGCAGCAGCGTGGCCCAACCCATGATCGCGTTGAGCGGCGTGCGCAGTTCGTGCGATGCAGTCGCCAGAAAATCATCCTTGGCCCGACTGGCAATCTCGGCCGAAACGCGGGCGGCGTGCTCACTCGCCAGCAGGACTTTGCGTTCCTCTTCTGCGCGCCTTGAATCGTCGATATCCGTATTGGTACCGAACCAGCGAACGATGCGGCCGGATTCATCGCGCAATGGGAGCGCGCGCGTCAGGTGCCAACGAAACCTGCCGTCGCGCGAACGCAGCGGGAACTGCATTTCGAAGGGCTTGCCTTCAACGATGCTCGCGGTCCACGTCGCTTCCACTTCGTCGATCAGCGCGGGGTCATGCACCGACTTCCATCCCCACCCTGCGACATCTTCGAGCGTCGTGCCCGTGTATTCGTACCAGCGGCGGTTGTACCAATCGATGTAGCCGTCGGGGCGCGCGCCCCACGCGAGCTGCGGTAGCGATTCGGCCATCTCATGAAACTGCCGCTCGCTTTCCCTGAGCAGGACCAGGAGTCCTTCGGCCTTGCGTCGCGCCAACACCTGATCGGTCACGTCGAACGCAAGGGTGACGACTGCATCCACAGCGTCCGACGTGGCGCGCAGCGGACTGTAGATGAACGTATAGAAATGCTCTTCGGGCGCCCCACTGGCTTTCGGATCTAACAATATGGGTACTTCCCTGCCGACGAAAGGCTCGCCGGTCGCCATGACCTTGCGCAGCAGATCGTCGAGCCCTTGTCCAGCCAGCTCGGGCATCGCCACTAGCAGGGGATGCCCGACCAGATCCTTCCTCCCGGTCAGCTTGTGATATTGGTCGTTGGCGAAATCGAAGACCAGATCGTCACCGCGATGGATGCAAATGGCGGCGGGTGCCTGTTCGAAGAATTGCCGCAAGCGACTGCGTTCGTCCTCCGCCGCCTTGCGCACTTCCTGCTCTCGTCGGGTGGCGAGCACGCGGCCGGTGGTCTCGGTGCAAACGACCAGCGTGCCTGCGATGCGCCCGTTGTCATCGAAAACCGGCGAGTAGCCGTAGGTCCAGTAGACCTCTTCGATGCGTCCGTTGCGGAAAATCGGAACGAGCGCGTCCTCGTGCCAGGTGGCTTCCCCGCGCTGTATGACGCCCTCGATCTGCGGCCCGATGATCGGCCAGATCTCCGGCCAACAGTCCTTACCGCGCTGGCCGAGTGCAGCAGGATGCTTGCCGACGCCGAAGCTCGGCATGTAGGCATCGTTGTAGACCTGGATCAACTCCGGGCCCCACCACAGGAACATCGGATTCCTGGAATTGAGTAACGCGGCGACCGTTGATTTGAGGCTGACCGGCCAGCCGTCCATCGGACCGAGCGGCGTCGCGGACCAGTCGAAGCGGCGAACGAGTTCGCCCATTTCGCCACCGCCCAACAGCGACCAGGGCTTAGAAGCCTTTTCAGAGACGGGATTTTGGCCAGGACGGCCCGGATTTGGTTTGTCGCTCATGTATCGGCTGGTTCTTGCCTCTACCAGCAGCGCGCATAAGCTTCGCGCACCAGATAACGGCGGCCTGATTAACGTTGGGATTTAGTGGGTACTAACAGTCAGGACGGACTGTAACCCCGGGATTGCGAGGGGTCAAAGGGCGGACCGCCTGCGGTCGACCGTCCTCGTGAGGCTTTCGACCCTAACCGATCCTCGCACCGAGATGGATGACGATGAACAGGATCGCGAGGCCGATCATTGCAAGGCGGATCTGGTTTACGGGGCGCAGCCGGTTGCGAACGCGGCGTTTCCGAATCGCGGCGCGTCTCGATTTGGTCGGCCTTGGATGCCCCATCGAGTCCGCGGCATGCGTGCCGGAGCTGGAGGCCATTTGTACCTTCGCGAGTGCAGGCACGCCAACCGGAGGCAGCGTCGCAGAATCGTATTGCGCGGACGGAAACGGATTCCAGTCGAAATCGCGCCCCGTGTTTTGCGTCCACAGCAATCGCATCAGGCGATAGACGACATCGGGCTGCTCATTCGTGTGGGTCAGCGTCACCGTGAGCCGCTCCTTCCCCTCTTTCATGTACAGCCAGTACAGCAGGCGGGAATACAGGCCGAACTTCCCGACATGTTGCGCAAGGGACGTGACGCGAATGACAAGCGAGGAGATCACGACGCCGCCGTAGGGCGCGTGCTGGTTCAAATGAATGCCCTCGACGAGGTCCCAGGGAATTTGCGGCGTCAGCGGGGTTTTGAATCCCGCCCGCGAAATCGACAGGACAGGCGCGCCCATCTCCGGAACGACGCGCAGGAACCCCAGTGCACCCATACACAGGAACAGCGCGCCCGAAATCAGCCCGAGGACAGGCTCTGACAGCATGCCCCACCACAACAGACCGCCCCCCATCAGTATCGGGACCACTGCAAGGGTGATCTGGGTAGGCGCCGCGACGATCAGTTGGAACCCGGGCTCGTTCGAGAGCATTCGCAACTCGCGAAATCGCTCCTCCGCCTCTTCGACAATATGCCCCCGATCTGATTTTTCGTGACGGGCGTCGCGCCAGGTCAGCCACACGATGCCCGTCACTGAGCCCGCGATGAGCGTGACCCTTAGCAGCGGGTTCATGCCAAACCCGACAAACGCCACGAACACCGCGAATGTGAGCGCGCCGACGATGCCCAGCATCAGTCCTCTGTTCATTAGAAGGCCTCGAAGCGAAAGATCGGGTTCAACCGAAACCTCCGGGGTCCATGTGAACTCCGGGATGCTCGCACTGCCGAAGTCTGAGCTGCGGGAATCTGACATTGGATGGAATTTCTCCGACCTGCTAACGCCCTGGTCATCGCGCTCCAATCCGGAATCCGGGACGGAGAATGAAAGGAGGCACCTGGAGAAATTCTGCGGCTGCTGTGACACATGGCCCATCAGGGATACCCTGAGTCCACGCTCATCCAATACCTTAGAAGCATCGCAACATGAAAATAATATAGGGAGGACAAAGGCGTCAATTGCCCTCTATGCCGTCGGGGTACACCTGCCGAAAGGCAGGTCAGGAGACTGACACGCGCATCCCCCTGCGCATCTGTTCCCTACGACCGCAGTACCTTGCCCGCGCCAACTCCGGCCAACTCCCCGTTCGCATAGGTCGTCACGCCATTCACCACCGTGTAGTGCACGCCGCGTGAGGGCATGACCATGCGTTTGCCGCCCCCCGGAAGATCATAACGGCGTTCGCCGCGATTCGATGAGCCGACTGTCGCAGGATCGAAGATCGCGAGGTCGGCGGCGAGCCCCGGCTTAAGGCGGCCACGGTCCTTTATACCGAACAGGTCGGCGGGATCGGACGTCAGCCGGCGCACCGCTTCCGCCAGTGTCAGCACGCCGCGATCACGCACCCAAGTTCCAAGCAGATAGGTCGGATAGCCGGAGTCGCACAGCATGTCCACATGCGCGCCGCCGTCGCCGAGGCCGATCAGGATGGCGGGATTGTTCAGCAGTTCGGCCATGCGATCGACGCGGGTGTTGAACGACGTCATGGTGAATTCGAGCGCCAGATCGTCGGCCAACGTCAGGTCGAGGAAAGCATCGACGCCATCTTTACCTTCCGCGCGACCGATTTCGGCGACCGTCTTGCCCTCGAAACGCTTCAACGCCGGCGAATGGACTTCGTGCAAGGTGATGCGCTCCCAGTTGCCGAACGCCATCGGGTTCTTGAGCTCCTCGCGGAACTGGTTGCGGAAAGCGGTATCGCGGTAGATCTTTTTCTGCGCCTCCGGCGATTTGTCTTCGAACACGCGCTTCCATGACGGGAACGCCGCAAACGAAAACGGGCTGCGCATGTCGATCTCGCGCGTCAGCGGCAATGGCGAAGTCTGCGGACGCGCGCCCTTGGCGATCATCGGCGCGGCCCGCCGCAGGGTATCGCGCACGGCTTCGGAAATATCGTCGCGGTCGAACAGCGCGATGAATGTCACCGGCCGGCCGCTTTCGTCGAGCAGGAAATCGAGCGTCTCGCACTGGTCTTCCTCCAGCACGCCGATCTGCCGGGTCAGCGCAACTTCGATCGCACCCTTGTTCTTTTCCTTGAGCACATTTGCGTACGACTTCAGTTCGTCGCGGCTCGCATTGCGACAGGCGAGCGGACGGCCACCGTAGCCGAGATGCTGGTTGAGAATGGTGCTGGAGAATCCGAATGCGCCGGCGTCCATCGCGCCGGCAAGCAGCCCGCGAATCTTCGCGGTTTCATCCGCTGTCGCCGCGCGCTCCATCGAGGCCTCGCCCATCACGTAATGGCGGAACGGCGTCAGCGG
>JBDTTE010000123.1:0-10547 GCA_039930785.1 Betaproteobacteria bacterium
GATCTCAAGCGCCTGTCCAATCGGACAGCGAACCTCCTTACAGCGCGCGGCGTGAAGCCGGGCGATCGCGTCGGCATCCTGCTGCCGCAGGAGCCCGAGACGGCGCTGGCGCATCTGGCCACCTACAAGCTCGGCGCCATCGCCGTACCACTATTCACGCTGTTCGGCCTCGACGCACTGCGCTATCGGCTGGCGGATGCGGGCATCAAGGCCCTGGTCACCAATGCAGCGAGTCTGGAAAAAATCGCGCAGATCCGCGACGCGCTTCCCGACCTGAAATCGATCTTTTGCATCGACGGCGGGGCACCCGGTGTCGAGGACTTCCACGCCGCGCTTGCGCAAATGAGCGAAGATTTTGAGCCACGCAAGACACGCGCCGACGATCCTGCATTGATCATTTACACCTCCGGCACCACCGGCAGTCCCAAGGGCGCACTGCTTGCGCACCGAACCGTACTCGGCCACCTGCCCGGCGTCGAAATGTCGCACAACTTCCTCGGCCTCGAAGGCGACTTGATCTGGACGCCGGCTGACTGGGCCTGGATAGGCGGACTGATCGACGTATTGTTCGCGGCCTGGCATCTCGGCGTACCGGTCGTCGCGCGTCGATTCGAGAAATTCGATCCCGAATCGGCATTCGACCTGATGGCACGACATGGCGTGCGCAATGCGTTCATTCCGCCGACGGGTCTCAAGCTGATGCGCAATGTCGCAGACCCGGCCACGCGCTGGAAACTGAATCTGCGATCGCTGGCCAGCGGCGGCGAATCACTCGGCGCCGAACTGCTGCAATGGGCCCACGAAACGTTCGGCGTAACCATCAACGAATTCTATGGACAGACCGAATGCAACATGACCCTGTCGTCCTGCGATGCGCTGTTCCCGGTCAAGCCCGGCGCCATCGGCAAAGCCGCACCGGGCCACGAGGTTGCCATCGTCGACGATGCCGGGTTGCCGGTGCGCAACGGCACGATTGGAAATATCGCCGTGCGCAGGCCGGATCCGGTGGCCTTTCTCGGTTACTGGAACAAACCACAGGCAACACAGGAGAAATTCATTGGCGACTGGCTGATCACCGGCGATACCGGCACGGTCGACGACGATGGTTATGTGACGTTCGTGGGTCGCAATGACGATGTGATAACCAGCGCCGGGTATCGCATAGGCCCGGGGCCGATAGAAGATTGCCTGCTGGGCCATCCGGCAGTGCGCATGGCGGCCGTGGTCGGGGCGCCCGATGCGCAGCGCACGGAGATCGTGAAAGCCTATGTCGTTCTGAATGACGGATTCGTTCCGGACGAAAAGCTCACGCGCGAACTGCAAGACCACGTACGCACGCGGCTCGCGGCGCACGAATATCCCAGGCAGGTACGCTATGTCGACGCACTACCGCTGACAACGACCGGCAAAATCATCCGCCGTGAATTGCGGGATCGCCGGGATTGATATTGGAAATGCGGCGTCGTACCGTACATGCATGCGATATACCCCGGCGGGACGCATGCCTTGGCACAGTAACCACACTTGGCGGCGTAGTGACATTTGTGCCGGGAAAGGTAAGCGCCCCACGCCGAATTTCCCGGCAAAAACACTTTATGTCCCTGTTAGATGGCGTGGCACAGAAGTTGCGGCCGATTCTGTTGTTGGTCTTCTTTAAATTGCTGGAGAGCCATGAAGTCACTGCACAGGGGATTCACACTTGTAGAGCTGATGATCGTCGTGGCCATCATCGGCATCCTCGCCGCCGTTGCGCTGCCGGCCTATCAGGATTACACGGCGCGCGCCAAAATGTCTGAAGCCATCCTGGCGGCCTCTGCGTGTCGCATCACGGTGACGGAGACTGTGCAGGCCACCTCCGGCGCCCTTCCCGGCCCGGGAGCTTGGGGCTGCGAATCCAAAACCGGCACGGCGCTTTCGAACTACGTATCCGCACTCCAGACCAACGGCGACGGCGAAATCCGCGCGGTGATCACAAATATCAATACAACCGCCAACGGCATGGCCATCATTCTCAAACCCTATTCCGATGCGGGAGCCGCCTCCCCGATCGTCGGCGCATCTTCCGCAGGATCAATCATCGCAGCGTGGAACTGTGGTCCGGATCCGGGCAACGCCAACAACATCGGAAAATTTTTACCGGGATCCTGCCGCGCCCCGATCGTTTCCACGGGCAGCCACGCGTCGGGCAGCTGACCCGCGATGCCGCGAAATTTCCAGGTCATCACACTCTAACGATGGCCTGCACCGCCCTGCCACCCTCCGCCGTGCCCCCCGCCGCCGCTTGATTGGCTCCGCCCCTCGCCGCCGCGAACCTGCGGTCGCGCGATGTTTCGTTCGACGTTGCGCACCGAATTCGCCGCGACCGGACGATCGATCCGACCCGCCTGCGGTGAATAGTTACGAACCTGAGGTGCCGGACGCTGCAACTGCGCCGAGGGCCGCTGCATTTGCACGGGCGCACGTTGTATCTGCGCGGGTGCGGGCCGATTCTGAACCGGCGCGCGTTGAACCTGGACGGGTGGCTGTTGCATCGGCGCACGCTGTACCTGCTCCCTGGCTGGGGGTGCCACGCGCTGTTGCGGCTGCATACGCGGGCTCGCGGTCGCGGAACCCCCCCGGTCCTGTGGCATGCCCGCGCGAGGCCGCTCGTTGCCGCCGAAAGATGGCGACGGCCCACGGGGCTGCGTACGCGCCTCATTTTCCAAGCGCGAACGATTCCACGAATTGAAGCCCGGTTGATTTTGCACGTTCCGTGGCACTTGCACGGCGGATGGACGCACCGCATTGTTGCCGTACCGACCGTCGCGGATGCCGTCATTATTGCGTCCATTCCAGCGCCCATCCCGTTGTGCCGCGAATCCAGGCCGTGACGCTCCGGGCTCGAATCCGCGCGGGCGATTCACGTTCGCGCGTGGACCATTCCAGACCACGTCACGGTGATCCCAGCGATCGTAGATACGTCCGACGTTATGCGCAGGAGGGCCGAATGAACGCACCGCATGCGGCCCACCAGCCACAAACCCGCGACCGTGTAACGGAGAATGCCACGGACCCCACCACGGATTGAATCGCGCGCGCGGCGCCGCCCATGCCGTGCGATGCCAGGCGTGCCAGGGATAGGGATGCCACCAGCTGTTGAAGAAGCTGAAACCGAATCCCCAGGTGACGGGCGCCCCATACCAGGCGCTGCCGATCCAGGGTGAATAGGGCCAGCCCGTGCCATAGACAACCACATTGTTCGACACGTAGGAGCCGACGTAGCCCGGCGTGTACCCGACGTAAACGGTTTCCGGATTCGCGTCGTACACGCGCACGAATGTCACGTTGTAAAGCGGTGAGCTGGGCGGTATCGAATAGACGACCGGCGGCACGAAGCTCGCAACCGCCCACGGGCCGAACGGCGAAGATGCAACGAACCACACACCATTGTCGAGCGCGTAAAACGCACTCTCGCTGACGCGGATCACCGGCACGGGTGCGTTGACCGCGCTCTGCAGGCTGGTGCCATCGACCGGCTGGAAGGAAGGATTGCCGTCGTAGTTGACCTGCAACTGCGCGGCGCTACGCGCTACCGTGGCCACTTGCGGCACGCTGCTGGCGATGACGGCTTCGCGCGCTTGCGGGGTGCCCGGCACGGCGGCACGCACACTCTCGGTCGGATGATCCGGCGGGATCATCGCGAAGTCGGCGGGAAGGCTTGCCGGCGCGACGTAGCTCCATTGCCCCTGCGCGAGCGCCGTCGTGCGATACCAGCGCCCGGAAATCAGTGCGTAGTGATTTTGCGTACGCAGATCAAGGAACAGCTTGTCGGGTGAGTTGGTGACATACAGCAATTGCGTGCGTTCGATCGGCGCGTATTGCGGCGGCCCGTCCGTCTGCAGCAATTCGGTCGGCGCTGTGCTCACGAATACGGACGTGATAGCGGCAGGCGTGCTTGACGACGTTGCGGCATCGCCGGCATCCGCTTGCAACAGATCGACTTCGCCTTCCTGCGTAACAATCAATTTTGCCTGTTCGAGCTGCGCCGATGGATTGGCGGCGTACCACGGTCCTTGCAGCGATTGCGCCTGCATCCAGCGGTCAGAAACGAATACGAACCAGCGCAAGCTGGATTTTTCCTGCAGCAGGAGCGCACGCGTATTCACGGCACGCACGAAACCGGTTTCGCCGACGGAACGCAGCACAGGGCTGCCGTCGACTGGCACCAGCACGGCCGGCCTGTCGCTGTAGACGATTTGCGGCGGATCATTCTTCAGCGGCTGCCGCGCTGACTGTTGCGCAAGCTTGTCGATCTCCATGTCGGATTGCAGCCGGTCTTGCGGGATCTGCCAGGATTGTCCGGCGAACTGCTCGCGCAGGACCGGCAGATACGCATCCGCTCCACCTGTCACCGCGGGAAAATCCACCCGTGCGACTTGCGGATCAACCACCGTCACCATGCGGCTCGCCGGATCGGTTTCGGTTCGCGCGGAGAAGTAGGCCACGCCGAAGTTCTGCCGCCCGGTCTCGTCACGCACCGATACCGCGGAGCGACCTTCGAGCCGGTTGCTGTCCCACTTGTCGACCTGCGGCTGATAAATGAGGAAGGTGCGGCTACCGTCGATCACCTGCACCGGCCAGGGTGCAGCAGTCTGCTGCACCGCGGGATCTTCAATCTGGACGGCTTCTTCCGCGGCCGTCGCAGCCATGGACGAAAGCATGAACGACGCGGCCATCGCGATTGCAACGACCCCACTGGACCTGAAACTGCTGGAAAGCTTGCTCACGGCCTGCCCTCCTACGTTGTGTATTCGATCTTGCCCGGCCGTTCGCGGACGAATGGCCTGGACGGAAAGAAGAACGTAAGTATGACTGGCGAGTTGACCCCGGGTTGCGGGGGATTTTGTCACGCATAGTAACGCGACGATTAGAACCCACTGCGGAATGCCGTGGAGGAGTTCGTAAAGCGTGATCGGCCAATCTCACGCGCTACAGGACGCGATTCACTTGCCTTGTTGCACTACGTTTATCGCGACGTCGTCCAGTCGGACGAAACGGAAGCCCTGGTCGATCAGCAGTTGCAGGCCTTCAGCCAGGCCCTGGGCCGTGTCCGACGCGGGCCGGTTCAGGTGGGCGATGACGATGTCGCCGCTTTTGACTTTCTTCAGGCGTGCGACGATCTGCTTCTTCGGCAAAGTCGCACCGCTGTCGGCGTTAACGGAAAATCCGGCGACCTTGTATCCCATGGCCTCGATTGTCTTCAGCGCCTCCGGATCGTATTCGCCCGTGGCACCGCGGTACCAACGTGGCGCGTTTCCGGTTGCGACCTTGACCGCGTCCGCGCCACCGGAAACCTCGCGCCGGAGTTGCGTGAGGTCGGCTACGCCGGGTATCCCGTAAACGCTGCGTTCCACGCCGATGATTGCGGGTACATGGTTGGCGCCGTGATCCTCGATGTCGAACAAGTCCGCATGCGCATTCAGTAACGCCAGTGCGTCGGCATTGCGCCGTATCCATCGCCGCGTCGCAAAAATCGTCGCCCGGATGCGATGGTCGATCAGGAACTGCGCCAGGACCCTGTCAAAACCGCCGCCGCAGGCGTCCAGCGTCAGCGCAACGATGCGCTGCTCCCTGCCCGGCGCCAGTTCCAGCCGTTGATGCAGTTCGATGGGGATCCGGTCCGCGGCACTCGCGAACGAAGCCAGGAGGGCAAGGACGGCCAGCAATGCGATTCTCATGAGCCGTTAACGTCCACGGACGAAAACGGTTGAGGGTCGAACCGGCGCTTATGGCGCAAAAGGCTTAAGTGAGTACGCGCAGCGAGAAGTACACCCAAGAGATGGCCAGGGTGGCCAGGGTCACCGGGACACCGGTTCGGGCATGGCGCTTCCAGTCGATGCGCACACCGCGTGCCTGAGCGGCGTCGACAACGATGATATTGGCGATGCTGCCGACGATCAGCAGGTTGCCGGCCAGCGTGCTGGCGAGCGCAAGCAGTGGCCCGGCGAGTTCGTGCGTGGCCACGGGCAAAAGCAACATCACCGCCGGCACGTTTGAAACGATGTTGGACAGTACGAACGTCGACATGAACAGCGCGAAGGGCTGGTGTATGTCCACGCCGAGCGCGCCGGCCTGGGCGACGAAGCGACCGGTCAGGCCGGTTTTATCGAGCGCGTGATTGACGACGAACAACCCCACGAACAACACCAGCAGCTGCCAATCCACGAGGCCGAGCATTTTTCGGGAATGCAACTTGCGGCTCAACATCAGCACGCCCGCCGCGGTCAACGCGATGACTTCGCGCGGCGCTGGCGCAAGTAAAAACAGGATAAACACGGCAATTGAAACCGACAAACCTTTTGCGGTCTGCCATCCGTCGACACGTGGCGCTGGTTCGTCATGGGCCGGAACCGCGTCGGTGGCTTCTTCTTCCAGCGGCAGCGCCCAGTTGCCGCGATTGCCCCAGACAATGACGGCCCAAACGACGAACAACCCAAGCAGCACGGGTACCGCTGCTTCTATCAGATAGCCAGAGAACGACAAATGCAATCGCTCGCCGATCAGCATGTTCTGCGGATTGCCAATCAGGGTCAGTGCCGATCCGACGTTGGCGCTGCAGGCAAGCGCCAGCAGGAAGGGAATCGGGTGCAGGCGACGCGCGAGGCATACATCGATCAGGATCGGCGCCATCGCCAGGCAGACGACGTCGTTGCTGAAAACCGCAGAAAGCGCCGCAACGATGGCAATCAGCGCGGCCAGCAGCTTCGGCGGGGATAAAGGCAAGTGCCCTGTCTTATGAGTGACCCAGGTATAGAAGCCCCCCAGGCGCAATTGCGCGGATACGACCATGAAAGCGAACAGCAGGATCAAGGTCGGCACCTGTATTGCCTGCCATGCTTCCTCCAGGCTCAGCACGCCTGCGCCGATCAGTGCGATCGCGCCGAGCAATGCGATGCCGGTGCGGTCGATTTGCAGGAAGGGTAGTCCGCCCAGGATCATGCCCAGGTAGACCACTCCGAAAACCAGGAGGACCGTCGTTTCCATTTGCGCGAACTATGAAAGTGAGTCGATCCGACGGATCGATCGAGTCGCGCAAGATAACGCGCGCCGCGCGCCTGTGGCAAGCGCGACAGCGTCGGGCGAACCTATCAGGAATCGCTGAACAAGCGTGAAACTGAAAAACTCTTCACCGCAGAGACGCAGAGGGCGCGGAGAAGATCGAAAAAACCATCATCACCATTCACGACTGGAGATGTCACGATCTTTCAGGGTGCTTTGCATTTCTCCGCGTCCTCTGCGTCTCTGCGGTGAAAGATCTTCGCGTTTGAACTGTTCGAGTCAGTAGCCCGGCGGCGCGCTGGCGCCGAGCATTTCCGCGTACAGGTCCGTGCGCCGGTCGCGCAGGCGTTCGTTGAACTCCGTCAGCGGCCGGTTGCGGCGCGCATCCGCAAGATCGATTTCGGCGACGATCATTTCCTCGCGGTCCAGGCTGGCCGGGCCCGCCAGCGGCCAGCCGGTATGGTTCACGATCAGGCTGTTGCCAAGAAACGGCTGCCCGCGCTCGACGCCGATGCGGTCCGCCGCCGCCACGAACATCGAATTGGCGTGCGCCCCGCCCATGGCCAGGATGTTCGCCATCATCGGAAAATGGCCGGGCTGTTCGGGCATCGGCACCCAGTTCGTGGCGACGCAGAGCAAATCGGCGCCCTGCAGCGCGGCGAGCCGGAATATCTCGGGAAACCAGATGTCGTAGCAAATCGCGCAGGCGATCTTGCCGGGCCCGATGTCGAACACCGGCACCCCGAGATTGCCCGGCTCGAAGATCGTATTCTCGTTGCCCCAAAGATGATTCTTGCGGTAGGTGCCGATGTAGCCCTGCGGTCCGATCAGCACGGCCGCGTTATACAGCTTGTCGCCTTCGCGTTCGGTGATGCCGGCGACGATGAACATCGCATTCTCGCGCGCAGCCCTGGCCCACGCTGCGCAACTCGGTCCGTCCGGCACACGCTCGCCAAGCGACAGCGCTTCCTCGCGCGACTCGAAAACGTAGCCGGTATTGCAAAGTTCGGGCAGCACTACGAGCGTGGCGCCAGCGTGCGCGGCGTCTCCGATCAGCGCCACGCTGCGCGCCACATTGTTCTGCACTTCGCCAATGTGCGGCTCCATCTGCAGGCAGGCGACACGCAAGCGACTCTCCGGTTGTAGGTTCATGCTCGTCATTCTCCGTTCAGAGCTTCGGCCAGCGGTTCTTCCAGTCGTGCCCGCGCTCATAAGCGTGCGCGACGCTCAACACCGTCGTTTCGTCGAAGGGCCGGCCCGCAATCTGCAAGCCGATCGGCAGCCCGTCGTGATCGAATCCGCAGGGAATCGAGATCGCCGGCAGGCCCGTGAGATTGTAGGGGTAGGTGAAACGCCACGACGCGGCGAGCACGCTTTCCGGTTTGCCCGCCACTTGCACGGTCCATTCGCCACGCTTCCAGGCGGTGATCGGCGTGGTCGGCCCAACCACGACGTCGACGTGTTCGAATACCTTGCGATATTCCTCCATCAGCGCGCTGCGATATTGCTCGGCCTTCAGATAATCCGGACCCGTCACCAGGCGGCCGATTTCCACCAGCGTGCGCACGTCGGGCTGGAAGTCCGGCACGCGCCCGGCCAGCAGCGAGGCGTCATGGTAAGCCGTGGAACTCGATAGCTCGATCGCAAATATCGCGCCGAGACCGTATTCCAGCAGCGGAATCTTCAACTCGACGATTGTCGCGCCGGCCGCGGCGAGGTCGGCGATCGACTGCTCGACAGCGCGCTCGACATCCTCCTGCAGACTCTCGAAAAAATGATTGCGGCACACGCCAATTCTCAAACCCTTGACCGGTTTGGTGAGCGCTTTGGTGTAATCCGGCACCGGCTGCGCCTGGCAGGCCGGGTCGGCCGCGTCGTAACCCGCTAGCACCTGCATCATCAGCGCCGTGTCCGCCACCGTGCGCGTGAGTGGGCCGGCGTGATCGAGCGACCAGCTATGCGGCACCACCCCGTCGCGACTGACGCGACCGAACGTCGCTTTCAATCCCACAGTGCCACATGCTGCGGCAGGCATGCGAATCGAACCGCCGGTATCCGAGCCGAGCGCCGCGACGCAGAGGCCGGCCGCCACCGCGGCTCCGGACCCGCCACTCGAACCGGACGGCACGCGCGACAGGTCCCACGGATTACAAACCGGCGGCGTGACATTGCCCCATGCGAATTCGTGCGTGCGCGTCTTGCCGATCGGCACGGCGCCCGCCGCGCGCAATCTCGCGACAGCAGCGGCGTCACGCATCGGATACTTCAGCCCGGGCGCGGTGCTGCCGACCGTCGTCGGCATGTCACTCGTCACATAGTTGTCCTTGATGCCGACCGGAATGCCGTGCAGAGGCCCGCGATATTTCCCGGCCTTGATCTCGCGTTCCGCCGCGCATGCGTTATCCAGCGCGTGTTTGGACACATGGATGAAGCTGTCCAGCCTTTCATCGACTTCTTCGATGCGACCGAGGCAGGCTTCCGTCAATGCAACAGGAGAGACCTTGCCGCTGCGAATCGCCGGCGCCAGCTCGGCGAGGGATTTTTTCCACAGCTCGCTGCTCATGGCGCTTTCCGGTACGGCGCCGTCGGCTCGAACACAACGGCCGGATGCACGTCGGTCAGGTCAAGCGAGCGCAGCTTGCGGATCTCTGCGAGGATGTCGCCGTAAGCTGCCAATACTTCCTGCAATCGTTCGGGAGGCAAATCCAGGCCGAACAGCTCTTTGTAGGGATCGCTCATAAAACCTCCATCAAGGTGCGCTGCCACCGCCACCCGGACGCTGCGGCGGTGGAAGGCCCAGTAACTTGACGACGGACTCGGGTGCCGCGGCGCCAGGATTGTCGCGGGTGGGCATGCCCTTCACGAACGGCAGCAACTGCAGTTTCGCTATCTCGAATACACGCCGCAGTTCGGTGACCGGGTCGGCGTGTTCGTCGACGCGCAAGTCGAACAGCGCATAGTCTTCGACGTGATGCACTTTCAGCGATGCAGATTGGCGGCCGCGATTGTCACCGCCCGCGGCATCGCCCGCTTCCATGGCGAGCATCAGGCGCTCGGCGAGATCGAGTTGCTCGCTGGCGCGAAAAGCTCTCGCCATGTCCCCGATGGTCGGCGCAGAAACCAGCATGTTCCCTTGTACCGCGAAATTCGGTTCAACGATCTGACCGAACCAGTCCGTGCAGTTCTTCCCCGACCAGGCAGCGCTGCGCCCCCGCGCATCGATGACCCCAATCTGGCGCACCTCCCGGCCGTCGTCCGCCGCCATGACTGCTTTTAATGCTTCCGGTCCGGACTTGCCCTGCTCCATCATCTGCAGCGCATCAATGGCGAGATACGGGTTAACCCACGACTGCGTGGACACGGCGCCCACACCGGTTTTGACGTAGGGACACATCGACCCGACTGCGGGAACGGCAGTGGCGACTGCGACACCGAGCATGCCGGTGCGGGGGCAGTGGGCGACGATGGAAAAAGTCATGGTTTAGGGGCTAGGGGCTAGGGGCTAGGGG
>JBDTTE010000124.1:0-10541 GCA_039930785.1 Betaproteobacteria bacterium
TAGTCGGGATTCAGCAGGTTGGGCGGTGACGCACCCGTGAGCGCAGCAGCCAGATTCTTCGCGGCCGTCATGGCCATGGCCTGGCGCGTGGGCTCCGAAGCGCTGGCGATATGCGGCGACAGCACGACATTCTGCAAGTCGAGAAAACCCGGATTCAGGCGCGGTTCGTTTTCATAAACATCCAGCCCCGCGGCCCAGATGGTTTTTTTCTTCAGCGCCTCGATGAGCGCCGCATCGTCGACGATCCCGCCCCGCGCCATATTCACGAGCACGGCGGTGGGCTTCATCAGCGCGAGTTCCTTTGCGCCGATGTAATGCTGCGTCTCGGGCGTGAACGGCAGGATCAGCAGCACGACATCGGCGGTGCGAAGCAGCTCGTCCTTGCCGGTGTAAATCGCACCGGACTCCCCTTCCGCGGCGGCAACTGCGCGGGTGCGACTGTGGTAGAGGATCTTCATGTCGAAGCCGCGCGCCCGCCTCGCAATGGCCTGGCCGATGCGACCGAAGCCGACGATGCCGAGCGTCGCGCCGTGCACGTCCTGACCGAGCATCTGCTTGAGGAAGGTCCCCTTCCACTCACCCTTGCGCAGGTAGGCCTCGCCCTCGGTCATGCGCCGGCAGGTCGCAATGATTAGCCCCATCGAATAGTCCGCGACGCTTTCCGTCAGGACGCCGGGCGTATTCGTCACCGCCACACCTCGCTGCGTGCAGGCATCGACGTCGATGTTGTTATAGCCAACCGCGGTATTGCATACGGCGCGGATGGTCGGGCAGCGGTCCAGCAGTTCGGCGTCGATGCGGTCGCTGGAAGCCGTTTGCACACCGTCGCGCCCCTGCAGTTTGGCGATCAGCTCGTCGCGCGCGAACAGCCGGTCGGTCTGGTTGGATTCGACGTCGAAATGACCCTGCAGGAAATCGATGGTTTCATCGAAAACTTCGCGGGTGACCAGTATTTTCTTCTTTGATGCCATTTTCTTCCCAAAACCCTAGCACTTAGCACCGGAAGGTTATCGCTTAGCCAGCGGACAACGCAAGAATGATTGCGCTGGCGTGCAAAATGACCCTTCTGGCGACAGGCTGCCGTGCTTTTCGGGAGTGCCGCCGGGAAGAACGCGTTCCGGGGTGGGCTCCCAGCCCACCAGGGCCAGCAAGGCGAAAAACCCCAGTGGGTAAGCCAAGGCGACATGCCAGCCGTGCCTGACCCAGGACAAGACGGACCGGGATTCGGGAAACAGGTTGGACAGGGCCACGCCCGCCGACGAGCCGAACCAGATCATGGAGCCGCCGAAACCCACGGCGTAGGCCAGCATGCCCCAGTCGTAACCGCCCTGCTTCAGAGCGAGCGCGGTCAGGGGAATATTGTCGAAAACCGCGGAAACATAGCCCAGCCCCAATGCGGTTTGCCAGGACGCGGCCGGCAGGGATTCGATCGGCATCAGGGAGGCGGCCAATACCAGCGATAGCAGGAAAATACTGCCTTTGACGGCGGACGGCACCTGTTCCCAGGCGGGCCGCCGCAACGGAACCGTCAGGAGCAACGCGATCCAGATCGCCGACCCGATGAAGGGAAAGCGATCGGCCATGTCCGCGAAATCCATATTCAGGACGACATTGGCCGCGATGGCGGCACAAAGCATGAAGCCAACGATGCCTAATCGAACCCAGTCCACTTGCACGTTTCGCGCCGCATCGGCTGCGATCGGCGCGTAGCGCTGCTGCTGCCGGGCCGCAATCACGGCAAAGAACAGCGTCGCCACGACCGCCGCCACATAGGCGTCCAGCACTGCACTCGGAGCCACGCCCGCGATCCACATCATCGTGGTCGTGGTGTCGCCGACCACACTGCCCGAGCCACCGGCATTCGATGCCGCCACGATCGCAGCCAGGTAACCGATATGGACTTTTCCGCGGTAGACGGTTGACGCAACCGTGCCCCCAATCACGGCAGCGGCGATGTTGTCGAGAAACGCGGACAGGACGAACACCATGAGCAGCAGTACGAAGCCGCCCTTCCAGTCGTCCGGCAGGAAGCGCGGCAGCACGTCTGGCGCGTGGCTGTCGTGAAAATGGGCGGCCAGCAAGGCGAATCCAACCAGCAGGCCGAACAGGTTGGCGAGTACCACCCATTCATGACCGAGATGGGCAAGCAATCCACCGATGCCTGGGCCGGTCGCAAACCCCGTGAACGCGAACTTATAGGCGACGATCGCGCCCAGACCGGCGAGCGCGACCGGCAGCGTGTAGTGATGAAATAGCGCGACGCCCAACAGGGTCGCCGCGAAAAGAACAAATTCGAATGGAATACCGTAAATCATGATTTCTATCGGAGGATAACCCGACACACCGCCACGAACCTAGCGTGCGGCGCGGTTCTGTTCGGTTGCGGATCGATCGAGGGCGTCGATGCCCGCGAACCACAAATGACTTTGGCGTCGCACCACATCGTTCAAGGTTTGGCCGGATTTGAGTTCGGCGCGCAGCCAGGACGCGTCGTTCTCGCCGGATTCCACGCTTTCGCGCAGCACGTCCAGCGCGGCGGAGGAACCCAGGGCGTGCGCGTGCGGGGCCACAAGGGCGAGCGTTTCGAGGATGTCCTCCTTCAGGGTGCGCCGCGTCCGGGTATCCGCATCGATAAAACTGGCTTCGAGCCCATAGCGACAGGCGGTGAAACGATTGAAGCTGTAGACGCGGTACAGATCGAGTGATGGCACCCGCGGACGATCGAGCATCAGATGCCGCGCGAGTGCCTGGGCATACGCGGCAAGCGCGGCGGCCTTCTCTACCGTAAGCGGCGTATCGCACACGCGGATCTCGATGGTGCCGAATTCCGGCTTCGGACGAATGTCCCAATAAAAATCCTTCATGCTCTCGACCACTTTGAGGTCGCGCATGGTATCGAAGTAGGCGTTGAATTCATTCCAGTCCGCGACGAACGGCATGGTGCCCGACAGCGGAAACGCGTTGATGTTGTTCAGCCGCGAGGAATCGAACGCGGTATCGAGCCCCTGGAAAAAAGGCGATGAAGCCGACAGCGCAACGAAATGCGGGATGTAGCGCGACATCATGTGCAGCAGGAATATGGCGTCGTCGCCGCTCTTCGCGCCCACATGGATATGCTGGCCGAACACGGTGAACTGCTTGGCGAGATAGCCGTACATCTCATGTAGATGAAAAAACCGTTCCTTCGGAAATATGCGCTGCTCGCTCCAGTGCTGGAACGGATGTGCGCCGCCTCCGGCGATCGCCAGGTTCAGCCGCCTCGCGTTGCCGACGACCGTGTCGCGAATGGAGACGAGCTCCGCCAGCATGGTCGTGTAATCGGTGTGCACGCCGGTGCTGATCTCGATCATGCTTTCCGTGATCTCGGGCTTGATGTCGCCCGCGTGCTTCTCTTTTTCAATGAGCGCCAGCAGGTCTCCGGCACCCCGGATCAGGTTCCAGTCGTGCGTGCTCAGAATCATGAGTTCGAGCTCGACCCCCATGGTGAAGGCGTCAGAGCGACTGAATTCGAGTGTCATGCAGTATTTCCCCCGACCGGTTCGGCTTCACCCGCGCGGCGCAGCGACCACTGCGTCGCGAGCGGTCCGACGAGTTCGAGAATGACGACCGCAGCCAGCACGATCGACGAAAGCTTGGCGCCGAATTCCGGATAGAACGTGCTCGCGCCCTGCACCATGACGACGGCGATGGCCGACATCGGCACCATGCCAACACCCAGCAGCAGCGCTTTCTTGCGCGTGAGGCCGGACAAAGGTGCGAACAAACCGATGCCGGCGAGCTTGCCCGCCAGGCGCGCAAGCACGAACGCGGCGCCGACAATGCCTGCCACGCCCAATTCCGCGGGACGCAGGCTGGCGCCGGTGATGACAAACAGCATGACCAGGAAGAACTGGCCGCCTGGACCGAATTCGACCGCGGCCAGATCGTGATCGTGATCGAGATTTTTCACAAACACGCCGAACGCGAGCAAGGCCAGAAGCACGGAAAGCTTGAATGAAATCGCGCAGCCGACCGTGCCGACAATCACGCCGAGCAACAAACCAAACTGGATATCCTCGCGCTTGCCCAGCCATCGCCCGAGCGTGCGCGCCAAGAGGAAAGCCGCAAAGCCGAGCCCGGCGGAGCCGGCGATCAGATACAAAGGATGCAGAACCGCACGCATCCAGTCGGCGCGATACTCCAGGTGCACGAAACCAAACAGCAGCGCGATCAGCAGGAAAGCGAACACGTTGTTCAGCGCGGTCAATGCCAGCAGGCGCTCGGTCAGCGGCCCCTTGGCGCGCTGGTCGTGCACGACCAGGATCACGACGGCGGGCGAAGTCGCCATCGCTATTGCCGCCGCGGTCGCCGCGTAGACGGGCGCGACGTCGAAAAAACGCAGCGTACCGTACACGAACAGGAACGACAGCAGGCTTTCCGCGACACTGCTCGCGAGCAACCAGCGATCGTGGGTGATCCAGCGAAAATCCAGGCGCCGACCGAGTTCGAAGAGGATCAGGCCCAGCGAAATATCGACGAAGATCGACAGGTCGCCGAGCATGGTTTGATCGAGTACACCGAGCACGCCGGGCCCGAGCACCAGGCCCGCGGCGACGAAACCGGTAATGCGCGGCAATTTGAGGAAGCGCACGAATACCTGTCCCACGGCGAGTCCGCACAGCAGGATCGCGCCGACCAGCATCATGTTGCCGGCGGCTAGCGGAAACGAAGGCAGGAAACCGAAATCATCCATGACGGGATTGGACCAGTCGAGCCCTGCAGGAATTCAGTCCGAAGCGCGAAAAACTTCACCGTGAAAAATTCCGATCGCGCGAATGATCGGACGTGCCGCCATGCCGACTGCATGCGGCCTTTTCAGTCGCCTACAATAAGTACGTGGACGCGAAAAGGTCCGTGGGCACCAATTACCAGGGTCATTTCGATGTCCGCGGTACGCGATGGGCCCGATACGAAATTGACCTGACGCGGCAGCGTGCCGGTCTCGGCGCGCAGCAAATCCCATCCGTCTTCCATCGCGCGCACGATGCGCGAAGCCGGCACGACGGCAATGTGGTTCTCGGGGAGCAGGCTGGTGGTCGCATGGGTATGTTCCCCAGACAGCAGCATGAGCGTACCGTTTTCCGCGATCGCGCAAAACACGCCGGTGACGCCAAGCTTGTCGTCGCCATGGCTGGGACGCGCCTCGATCGACAGGCCCGCGCCCTTCCAATCGAGGTCGGCGAACGCCGGCCAACAGGCGCCGGCCACCGGCAAGTTCTTCTGCTTCACATAGCGCGCGACCGCCTGCGGTATATCTGCAACAGACGCGACTTCGTCGACGGTCGACATCATGGCGAGGCAGCGTTCGCGGAAGTGCGGCCCGATCTCCCAGTCCATCGCCGGCAAGGGCCTGCGCGGGTGCGAACCGAAACGCTCCAGGACCGATCTCCTTTCGGTTTCGGTGGCGGCACCGGCACGACCGTTGGCGTCGCGAATGCGCCGCAAAATATTCTCGCGTGCGCTCATGACGATTTTCCCCCGCGGTGACGCGCGTACAGTTCGCGAAACGTTTTGCCCTTCGGGGCGGGCAGGTCGCGCCCCGAAGTCCATTGCGCGCCGGCGCCGGGCAGCCGATGCAACAAGCCGCTGCGATCGCCGAGCAACTTGCCCATGCGCGATGCAACCCGGACAAACGCGCCGTAGACCCGCGGCCGCGCCGCCATCCACGCCCACACACGCAAACCTGCACGTTCGGTCCACGGACGCAGATTCTTCTCGACCTGCTGCTCGCGCAGTTTGCGCATGAGGTCGGGCAGCGGAATCTTGACCGGACACACCACACCGCACTGGTTGCACAAGGTCGCGGCGTTGGGCAGGTCGATCGCATTTTCGATGCCTTTGTACGCCGGCGTCAGGATCGAACCGATCGGCCCCGGGTACACCCAGCCATACGCGTGCCCGCCGATGTTCTGGTAGACCGGGCAATGGTTCATGCAGGCGCCGCAACGGATGCAACGCAGCGCTTCGCGAATTTCAGATGCGAGTATTTTTGTGCGGCCGGCATCGACGATGATGACGTGGAATTCGCCGGGGCCATCCTTGTCGCCGGCCCGCTTTGGCCCGGTGGTGAAGGAAAGATAGTTGCTGATCGACTGGCCGGTCGCGGAACGCGTCAGCAAGCGCAGCAGAGACGAAACATCTTCCAGTGTCGCTACGACTTTCTCCACCCCGGTGATCGCCACGTGCACACGCGGCATGGTCGTCGTCATGCGGCCATTGCCTTCGTTGGTGACGATCATGCTGGAGCCGGTTTCTGCGACCAGGAAGTTTGCGCCGCTGATACCCATGTCCGCGTCGAGGAAGTGCGGGCGCAGTATTTCGCGGGCTTCGTGCGTCAGCGCCGTGATGTCGTCGAGGCGGGGACGTTTGTGCTTTTCCGCAAACAGGTCGGCGATGTCATCCATCGACTTGTGGACTGCGGGCGCAATGATGTGCGACGGCGTTTCGCCGAACTGCTGGATGATGTATTCGCCGAGGTCGGTCTCGCGCACGTCAAGGCCGGCTTCCTCTAGCGCGTGGTTGAGGTTGGTCTCCTCGCCCAGCATCGACTTGGATTTGATGATCTTGCGCACCTGGTGCTGGCGCGCAATCTCGATCACGAGGTCATTGACCTCCTTTGCCGTCTCCGCCCAATGCACGATGGTGCCGGCGGCCGTGGCGCGTTTTTCCCACTCCTCGAGCAGCACATCCATGTTGAGCAAGCCGAAGTCGCGGATGCGCGCGGCGTCCTCGCGGATCTCCTCGAAGTTGTCCAGTTCGAGGATGACTTTCGCGCGCGCAACCACGAGCTTGCCCTTGGCATTGCGCAGCGCCTTTTGAACTTTCGGGTCCGCGAGCTTGCGACTGGCGGCCTGCTTGAAATCGTTCGAGGTGATCTGCATCGTTTGCGCCTCAGCTCCCTGTCCGGCGATCCATGTCGCTCGACGGATCTGTCATGCCGGCCAGCACTTCGGCGACATGCAGCACGCGCGTTTTGCTATCGCCGCGACGGCGCAGCCGGCCTTCGATGTTCAGCATGCAACCGAGGTCGCCGAGCACGATTGCGTCGGCATGAACCGATTGCGCGTCTTCGCATTTGAGATCTGCGATGCGCGTGGAGATGTCCCCGTATTTGACGGCGAACGTGCCGCCGAACCCGCAGCACTCCTCGGGCTTCTGCATTTCGCGAATGCTCAGGCCCGGCACTTTTCCGAGTAGCGCGCGCGGCTGCGCCTTGACGCCGAGTTCGCGCAGGCCCGAACAGGAATCGTGATACGTGACCGAGCCGCTGAACTGGCCGGGCACGCTGTCGATGCGCGCGACGTTGACCAGAAAATCGGTGAGTTCGAAGGTCTTGCGGGCGATCGCCTCGACTTCCGCGCCAAGCTCGGGAAATTCGGCCAGCAGTTCCGGATAGTGCGCGCGGATCATGCCGCCACAGGAACCGGAGGGGACGACCACATAATCGCAGCCGGAAAATTCGGCGAGCATTTTTTTCGCCAGCATTTGCGCCGCGCGACGATCGCCAGAGTTATAGCCAGGTTGCCCGCAACAGGTCTGCTCCGAGGGCACGACCACTTCATAGCCCGCCGATTCGAGCAGTTTCAGCGCGGCAAAGCCGATGCTGGGCCGCATCAGGTCCACCAGACAGGTAACGAACAGACCGACTTTCATGCCTCTCCCGGAATTTGGAACGTTGCCTGGGCGACCCGGCGGGCACCTGCCGCCAGCGTGGCGTTCCGAATATGTGCGACTGTCGAAAACGCGAGCCGCACTTTTATTGTCCGCGAACCGGCCCGATGAGCCCGTTCGCCGGTTTAACTCCATCGTCCCGAGGGATCGGAACAAACGGGTTCGCTATGCAGCAGAGCTGAATCATAGCATGCACTAATTGGCTGACACCTCAATCTGCCCTCAAGTGGCTAAACGGTTGTGGCGGCCCTTTTCGCCATGTAAAATTTCTGCATCGCACAATAGCCGGGTAGAAAAACGTGGCGGCAGCAAACGGTAAAACCTCGATCCAGGTCATCGAGAGAATGATGGACCTGCTCGACGCGCTGGCTCGCAACGATGATCCGGTCAATCTGAAGAGACTGGCGAATTCGACAAGCTTGCATCCTTCCACTGCGCACCGTATTTTGAACATGATGGTCGAGTTCCGGATGGTGGATCGCATTGAACCCGGTACGTATCGACTGGGCATCCGCCTGCTCGAACTCGGCAACCTGGTCAAATCGCGCATCAACCTGCGCCAGGAAGCCCTGCCGTACATGCGCCGGCTGCACCAGGACCTGCATGAGACCGTGAACCTGTCGGTACGCCAGGATGACGAGATGGTGTATGTGGAACGACTGCTCTCCGACCGCTCGGCCATGCGCGTGGTACACGTGATCGGCGGTCGCGCGCCGCTGCACATCACCGCGGTCGGCAAGCTCTTCCTGCTGGAAGACGGTCCGGAAAAGTGCGGAGAGTATGCCAAGCGCACCGGCTTGAAGGTGTTCACGAAGAATACCATCCGCGATATCGAGTCCCTTAACAAGGAACTCGAACGCGTGCGCAAGCTCGGTTACGCCGTCGACAACGAAGAGGCCGAGAACGGCGTGTGCTGCGTCGGCGCAGGCATCCATGACGACGAAGGCAGGCTGGTGGCGGGATTGTCGCTCTCGACGCCGGCCAACCGTCTGGACAAGACGTGGTACCTGAGGGTCAGGCAGGCTGCGGAAGAAATTTCAGCCGCGCTCGGGCATCGCCCCGGAGAGAAGGTCGCCTGAAACGTCTCCGCGCCAGAATCGCGCGGGCAGACAACCGGAAACGCGGTTACGAAATCAGGGCAACGATCAGCCCGAGACGCGCAGGACGTCGGTTTCGATCCAGCGCTTGATACGGTTCGCATCGGCAATGCGCGACAGCTTGCCCCACGAATCGAGCAATACGATGATCACCGGCTTCTCCGCGATCATCGCCTGCATCACCAGGCAGCGACCTGCTTCGCTGATGTAGCCCGTCTTCGAGAGGCCGATATCCCACTGCCTGCTCTTGATGAGGCGGTTGGAATTTCCATACGAAAGCAGTCTGCGGCGGCGCTTGTCTTCCGATTCGATCTTGAAGGAGTCGGAAGTCGTGTATTCGCGTATCAGTGGATAGGTATGGGCGGCCGCGACCATTTTGACCAGGTCCTCTGCCGTCGAAACGTTGTTGGGTGTGAGGCCGGTCGGATCCTCAAACCGGCTGTTCGTCATGCCCAGTTCTGCTGCCTTCTGGTTCATCGCGACCACGAAGGCATCCGATCCGCCCGGGAAATTCCTCGCGAGCGAAGCAGCCGCGCGATTTTCCGATGCCATCAGCGCGAGCTTCAGCATTTCCGCGCGCATCAAGGCGGTGCCTACCTTCAGCTTCGAATGCGAGCCCTTGCGGCGATCGACATCGTCATTGCTGATATCGATGGTTTCAAGCAACGGCAGGCCGGAGTCCAGCACGACCATCGCGGTCATGAGCTTGGTGATCGACGCGATCGGCATGACCTGATCGACGTTCTTGGCGAATAACTGCTCCCCGGAATCCTGGGCGATGACCAATACGGCGCTGGATCGCAGCCGAAGAGCGACAGGTTTGGCCGAAAATCGGGAGGATTGAACGCCCGTTTTCACTATCCCGCCGGCTGCAAAGGCGGGAACGGCGGCGACGCCGATGATGAGGGCAAGCAGAAGCAAGAGCGATTTCATGCCGTCTTATACCTTATAACCTGCTGTTTTCGGGGACTTCTGTTTCGGACCGTGAACCCTTGGCACCCGCTAAATCCACACATTCCGGTTTTTTACCGACCCTGACCGCACCGGAACACGCATAACATATCAAAAATCAATGCTTAAGGAAAGACTCTCAATTCTGAAATGAACTAAGGGGGCTGAATGGTTAATTTGCCGAGAGTTTCTACGCAATTATCATGCGAACTACGGTACCGTCGCCGCAATCTTGAGATGATCGGGCTGCTTCAGTTCAGACCGTAGGGACCGACAGCTTGGCTCGCTCCCCGGATTTCTCCTCCTCCTGCTGGAGCGCCCACATATGCGCATACGTCCCGCCCATCGCCAGGAGCTCCCGATGGTCACCGCGTTCGACAATGCGCCCTGCTTCCATGACGAGGATCTGGTCGGCATCTATGATGGTGGAAAGCCGGTGGGCAATGGTCAGTGTCGTGCGACTCAGCGAGATGCGTCCGAGCTCCGTCTGGATCGCCTTTTCCGATTTTGAATCGAGCGCCGATGTTGCCTCGTCGAAAATCAGGATTTCCGGATTCTTCAGCAGTGCACGCGCAATGGCCACCCGCTGCTTTTCACCGCCGGAGAGTTTCAGGCCGCGCTCGCCGACCATCGATTCGTAGCCATCGGGGAGCGAAGTAATCAGTTCGTGAATGTGGGCCGAGCGCGCGGCGGCGATGACTTCATCGCGCGGAGCGCCGGGGTCGCCGTAGGCGATGTTGTAGTAGATCGTGTCGTTGAACAGCACGGTGTCCTGCGGAACGA
>JBDTTE010000125.1:0-10531 GCA_039930785.1 Betaproteobacteria bacterium
TCATCTTCAACACGTCGCCGATCGATTTGCCTTTGTATTGCACCGCCAGCGTTTCCGGATTAAACCGCGCGCCGTTGCAAACGTCGCAGGCCACTTTCACGTCAGGCAGGAAACTCATCTCGATCTTTTGCACGCCCTGACCCTCGCAGGCATCGCAACGTCCGCCGGAGGTATTGAACGAGAAGCGACCCGATTCGAAGCCGCGCATGCGGGCTTCCTGCGTGCCGGCGAACAGTTTTCGGATTGCATCCCAGAAGCCGACGTACGTCGCAGGGCACGAGCGCGGCGTCTTGCCGATCGGCGTCTGGTCGACTTCGAGCACGCGGTCGATCGTCTCCCAGCCCTTGAGCGACTTGCAGCCGGCGGGTTCGAACGTATTCTTGTTGCGCTTGTTGCGTTCGCCCACCAGTGCGGCCATGTTGTCGTGCAGGATATCGCGCGCCAGCGTGGACTTGCCGCTGCCGGAAACACCGGTGACGACGCTCAGCCGCGCCAGCGGGAATCGCACGTCGACGTTCGTCAGGTTATGCAGGTTCGCACCGGCCATCTGGATCGCCGGCGTGCGCATGTCAGTCGGCCGCCAGGGTTGCAGCGGATGCAACAGCGGATTTCGCAGGAATTTTCCGGTGATCGAAGTCGGAGAACGCATCAGTTCTTGGACATTGCCTTGCGCGATGACTTCGCCACCGAGCCGGCCCGCGCCGGGCCCGAGATCGACGACGTGGTGCGCGCGACGGATCGTGTCTTCGTCATGCTCCACCACCAGCAGCGTATTGCCCTTTTTCTCCAGCTTCTCCAGCGTGTCCAAAAGGATCTGGTTATCGCGCGGATGCAGGCCGATGGTCGGCTCGTCGAGGATGTAGCAGACCCCGCGCAGGTTCGAACCGAGTTGCGCCGCAAGACGGATGCGCTGCGCTTCGCCGCCGGACAAGGTCGGGGCGGAACGATCCAGCGTCAGATAGTCGAGGCCGACTTCCGACAAAAAGCCGAGGCGGTTCTTGAGTTCCGCGATCAGATCGCGGGCGATCTCCAGTTCGCGGCCTTCGAGCTTCAAGGTGGAGACCAGAGCTGCCAGTTTGGAGATCGGCAGCATGCCGTAATCGGCAATCGAACGATCGCGCCATGCCACCGCGAGCGCCTCGGGATTGAGCCGCTTGCCCTCGCACTCCGTGCAAGGCTCATCGACTTCGAGCCAATCGATCCAGGAATCCAGCACGTTGTCTTCCGTGCCCGTGCGTGAGCGCTCTTCGTCCCAGCCCACTTCGTCGATCTTCAGTCCCGTGCCGTAACACGCGGCGCACCAACCGTGCTTGGAGTTGTAGGAGAACAGGCGCGGATCGAGTTCCGGAAAACTGCGCGCGCACGACGGGCAGGCGCGCTTGGTCGAGAACACGGTCTCCGTGACGCTGCCCTTCCCCGCCATCAATCCATCCAGCGGCGCGATCACATGCGCGACGCCTTTGCCGTGCTCGAGTGCAAGTTTCAAACCTTCGCGCAAGGTTTTCTCGTCGACCGCGGAAACGTGCAGATCGGCGACCGGCAGTTCGATGGTGTGTTCCTTGAAGCGATCGATGCGTGGGAATTTTTGCGTCGGCAGGAATTCGTCATCCACGCGCAGATGCGTGAACCCCTTGTTGTTCGCCCACTTCGCCAGGTCTGTGTAGACGCCCTTGCGATTCACGACGAGCGGCGCCAACAAGCCGATATGTTTGCCCTTGTATTCCCGCAGGATACGTGCGGCGATCGCTTCCGCGCTTTGTGGCTCGATCGGAACGTGACAATCGGGGCAATGCTGCGTGCCGAGCTTCACGAACAGCAGACGCAGGAAATGGTGGATCTCGGTCAGCGTGCCGACCGTGCTCTTGCGGCCGCCGCGGCTGGTGCGCTGCTCGATCGCCACGGTAGGTGGAATGCCATAGATCGCATCGACATCCGGACGCGAGGCGACTTGCACAAACTGGCGCGCGTACGCGTTCAGCGATTCGAGATAGCGACGCTGGCCCTCGCCGAACACGATGTCGAAGGCAAGCGTGGATTTTCCGCTGCCCGATACGCCGGTGATCACGGTGAACTTGCCGCGCGGCAGCGAGAGATCGATGTTCTTGAGATTGTGCTCGCGGGCGTTATGTATTTGTATGACCGGCGGCGCGGAATGCGCGAGGTACGGCCTGACGCTGGTTTCGCTCACTTTCGGCGCTGCGAACACGCCTTCGCCGATCGCCTGCTCGTATTCCTTCAGCGCGACACCCGTATGCGATTTCGTATCGCGACGGATCTGGTCGGGTGTGCCCATGAAGACGACTTCGCCGCCGGCTTCCCCGCCTTCCGGCCCGAGATCGACGATCCAGTCCGACGCCGCGATAACGTCAAGGTTATGCTCTATGACCAGCAGCGAATTGCCCGCCTCCACGAGGCGGCGGAACGAACGCAGCAGCTTCGCGATGTCTTCGAAGTGCAGCCCGGTCGTGGGTTCATCGAACAGGAACAGCGATCCCTTTCGCGAGGCGTGCGGCGACGAGGCGAGTTTGGATGCCTGCGCCAGATGGCCCGCGAGTTTCAGTCGCTGCGCTTCGCCACCAGACAAGGTCGGCACCGGCTGGCCAAGCCGCAGGTACTCAAGCCCAACATCGGCAAGCGGACGCAATCCGCGCAATACATCGGGGGACGCCGAGAAATACTCGACCGCTTCCGATACGGTCAGGTCCAGCACGTCGGCAATGCTCTTTGCCGCTTTTCCGTCCGGGGAGATCGTGACTTCGAGGATCTCCTCACGATAGCGGCGCCCGTCGCAATCCGGGCAGCGCAGATAAACGTCCGAGAGGAATTGCATCTCGACGTGCTCGAAACCATTCCCGCCGCACGTCGGGCAGCGACCGTCGCCGGAGTTGAAGCTGAACATGCCGGGCTTGTATGCGCGCTCCTTCGCCGTTGGCGATTTCGCAAATAAATCACGGATCGCATCGAAGGCGCCGACGTAGCTTGCCGGGTTGGATCGCGTCGTGCGACCGATCGGCGTCTGGTCGACCATGACCACGTCGCCGATCAAGTCCGCGCCAGCGAGCGCCTTGTGCGCGCCGGCCGCTTCGCTGGGTTTGCCCTTGTGTTTGAGCAACGCCGGATAGAGCACGTCCTGTACGAGCGTGGATTTCCCGGAGCCGGAAACGCCCGTAATGCAAACGAGGCGATTGAGCGGCAGCGCAACGTCGACGTCCTTGAGGTTATGCTCGGTCGCACCCAGGATTTCGAGTCGCGCATCTTCCGGTTTCACCGGAATCTGTTTCAGTCCCGCGTCCGCACGGCGGCGGCCCCGCAGGTATTCGCCTGTCAGGGAATTGGGTGTCGTGGCGAGCGCGGCGGGCCGATCGAAGAACACGATCTCGCCGCCCTTCTCTCCGGGGCCGGGACCCATGTCGAGAATGCGATCCGCGGCGAACATGATCTGCGGATCGTGTTCGACCACGACCAGCGAATTGCCGGCGTCACGCAGCTTCTGCATGACCGCAATCACGCGGCCCATGTCGCGCGGATGCAACCCGATCGAGGGCTCGTCCAATACGAATAGCGTGTTTGTGAGCGACGTACCCAGCGCCGTGGTCAGGTTGATCCGCTGGACTTCACCTCCGGAAAGCGTGCGCGACTGGCGATCGAGTGTGAGATAACCGAGGCCGACTTCCTGCAGGTAGGAAAGCCGCGTACGGGTTTCGCCGAGCAACAGCTCGGTCGCTTCATCAAGCGCCACGGTCGGGAGATGCACCGTCGCAAAAAACTTTGCACAACGATCCACCGGCAACTGCATCAGGTCATGCAAGGTCAGGCCGGGCACATCATGCAACTGCGCCTCGGTCCACGTAACGTCCTTCGGGCGATAGCGCATGCGCGGCTCGAGCACGGCGTCCGCGTCCGCTTTATTGCCTACGCGCCACAACAGCGAATCCGCCTTCAGCCGGCTGCCTTCGCAAACCGTGCACGACGTATAGGAGCGATAGCGCGACAGCAGCACACGGATGTGCATCTTGTACGCCTTGCTTTCGAGCCACTGGAAGTAGTGCGCCACGCCATACCAGGTGCCGGGCCAGGATTCCTTCCAGCTGACCCACTCCGGCTCGCCATCGATGACCCAGCTCTTGTGCGCGGGGCTCAATTCGCGCCACGGCTTGTCGAGTGGGATGCCGCGCTTTTTCGCGTACTTCACCAGGTCGTCCTGGCATTCCTTGAAGCTTTGCGTCTGCCAGGGTTTGACCGCGCCGCCGGCCAGCGTTTTCGATTCGTCGGGAATCACCAGGCCATAGTCGACGCCGATGACGCGGCCGAAACCGCGGCAGGTGTCGCACGCGCCAACTGGCGAGTTAAATGAAAACGCGCTCTGCGTCGGCTCGCGATAGTGGATGTCGCAGTCGGGGCAATGCAGTTGCGTGGAGTACTTCCACGGCGCTTCAGGGGCTAGGGGCTGGGGACTAGGGGCTAGGGAAACGCCTCCATCCTCCTGCGCCATAGGATAAACAGTGGCCTGGCCATTCCCCACGCGCAGCGCGGCTTCGAGCGCTTCGATGACCCGGGCGCGTTCGGCATTTGAGAAACGAAAGCGGTCCTGCACGACTTCGAGGCCGTCTTTCGTTTTCGAATGGATGCGCGTGTAGCCCTGCCCTTCGAGCAGCTTGAGGATTTCGTCTTCGGAAAAATTCTTCGGGATCGCTACCGGAAAGGTCACGACGAGGCGCGGATCGCCGGCTTTCTGTGCCCTTGCCTGCATGTCGGTGTAGATCGAATCGGGGTTGTCGCGGCGGACCGGGCGTGCGCAGCCCCGGCAATAGAGCTGCGAGGCGCGAGCGAACAACAGCTTCAGGTGATCGGCCAACTCCGTCATCGTGCCGACTGTCGAGCGCGAGGTGCGCACCGGGTTGGTCTGGTCGATGGCGATCGCGGGCGGAATCCCGTCGATACGGTCAACCTGTGGCTTGTCCATGCGATCGAGGAACTGGCGCGCGTAGGGAGAAAACGTCTCCACATAACGGCGCTGGCCCTCCGCATACAGGGTATCGAACACCAGCGAGGACTTGCCAGAGCCGGAAACGCCGGTTACCACCAGCAACTCGTTCAGCGGCAGGTCAAGGGTCAGGTTCTTGAGGTTGTTCTGGCGAGCGCCATGAATATGGATGGCTTCAGAGTGCTTGTCGGTCATGGCGCGTATGTTGGGGAAAGAAGCCGGCAAACCAAGGGGAGACTGCTTGCCGGGGGGACCGGCATGCGGCTATTTTACCGGTCCATCAAATCGCGGGTGGCCGCTTCCGTCACGCCATCAGAAATTGAAACCTGATATAACGCCGCGCATGACTGCCTTGTTCAAAACCACTTTGACCGCGCTCGGTGCATTTTGCGTGCTGATCGCGCCAACCGCTCTGCGCGCCCAATCGGGCTCCGAGTTACAGGACGTGCAGTTTCGCGGCTGCGATACGGCCGGCTGGTGCAGATTCTGGGTGGATTCGCCGGATCCCGCGCGATCCCTGCTCCGCGTGCGCCCTGACAACGTGTTGCGGATGTCGGGCGATGATGTCTTTTCCATTGCCGTGCGCAATCGCCTCAACGCGCTGCTGTCCGACATGATCCACCAGGCCAAGCACATTGATTTGAATGACCTGCGCAAACTGGATGACGGTACCTATGCGGCCACCGTGACGGTGACAGGCATTGCGCTGGCGTCCGATCCGGTGCTGGTGGGGTTGCGCGAAAAAGCGGCCGAAACCAACCGTTAGAAGCGCGAAGCAGAAATTCGGGACGAAAAAAATCCCGACGACCGAAGTCGCCGGGATTTTTGTGGAACTGTATTACTCCTTCGTGATCGTCCAGACGACAGCGGACTTCGGCGTCGTGTAGAACGGCGATTCCATCTGGTAGTTCACGTAGAGTTCGCCGTAATCGGCGACATACATGGTCTTGCCATCCGTGCTGAATTCGACGTCGTTGGTACGCTCGAATCCGCCGCGGTTTTCTTTCTTCTGGTAGGCGTTGGGGCCCGGATCGATGTTTTCTGCAAAGATCGACCACTTGATGCCCGTCGGGTTCAGGAACTCGACCCGGACGACCGCCGGCCACATCGGACGCAGGCTTTCCGGCCCGTTGTCGATGATGCCGAACACCGCCGTGTAGATCACGTCACCCGGCTTGCCTTCGAAACCCTTGTTCGACCATGCGAGGCCGTCCATCGGGTTGTTCGTGTCCCATTCCATCACCGGATTGACGTAGCCATTCGGGTTGGGATTGGCCACGATCAGCGGCGTGCCACGCACACCGATCGAATGATCGATGAAGCGGTACGGCGGCAACGTCGGGATGAACGGCTTGGTGCCGATGTTGAGTTGCGGGTTCGGGCGCGTCGGATCGAACTTGTTGCCACGATAGACGTCGGGACCGTAACGCTTGATGTTGACGAAGTTCATGCCTTCCTTGTCCGGAAAGCCTGCGTCCTGACCTTTTTCGGTAAAGACGAACAGCTTTTCGGCACCGTTGGCGACGCGGCGATTGCCCTTGTCGTTCATGCCGTTGTCGCTGACCACCAGGGCTTTTTCAAAACGCGAGCCCTTCGGACCGAACGCAACACCGGACGAATTACGCAGACCCATCGCATAGACTTCCCAATCGGCCGTGGTATAGCTGCTGTCGGCCTTCAGCTTGGCGCGGTGAATTGCACCGCCGCAAGGCGCTTGCGCCTTGATCACCTGGCCCGGCTTGGAAGGCGTGCCCTTCGGCAGGTAGGCGCCCGTGAGGTTGCCCTGGCTGTCGCGGATGTTCAGGCCCGTCAGCGTGATGTCGCGGCAAGGCGGATCGCGCGGGAGTGCAGGCATGCCATCGGTCGTGCGCTTTTCCCAGTAGGGATCGATCGCATCGGTCCAGCCGTGGATGTCCGGATCCGAGTAACCGGAATTCGTCGGCGCGCCCACTGCGTAGTACAGGTAGCCGTCACGGCAGGTGATACCGCCCAGTGCATGGTCGCCGATCGGCACTTCGTTCATGATCAGCTTGGGCGTACCGTTCACGCCGTCGATTTCCCAGATGCCGTAGCTATAGTCACCGACGTAGGTGCGGCCGTTTTCCGGGCAGTAACCGATTTCGTTCAGGGCGAACGACTTGAATATGCCCAATCCGACCTTGTCCTTGATCAGCTTGCCGGACTTGTCGAAAATCTTCACGTGCGGCTTGTCGATGCCTTCCGGCGGGAAGCCGAAAGTGTTGCCGGAAATGGCAACCCAGACGTTGTCTTGTTTGTCGACGGTCAGGGCCGTGATGGTATCGAGGCCGGCCGCGAACACGGCGACCTTGTACCCTGCCGGAACCTTGATCTTGCTCGGGTCAGGCGTGACGGGTGTGCGCGTGGACCATTTTCCCGCAGGACCACCCGGTTCAGCCTTCGCGCGATCCTGCGCGAATGCGGTCCCGGACAGGGCCCCCACCGCCAGCGCGACTACTGCGTATTTTAAGATCTTCATTTCTTCTCCTCCTCCTGGTTAGAATTCCACTGCACTTGCTTTGTCAGAATTCCACTTCAACTGCGTTTTTACGACTTGCCTGCATACCCTGGCCATTGAACCGGCCGGATCTTCTTATTCCTAATGTTTCTCCGCCGTTTTGGTGAACGTACGGATGTGCGCGACGAGCATGTCGACCTGCGCATCGTTGAATTTGTGTTCCCAGGCCGGCATCGCCGCGATCTTGCCCATGAAGGCGCCGCCCTTCTTGATCATCAGATTGATATAGGCGTCGGGCACCGAATCCATGTATTCCTTGTTGGCGAGCGTCCCGATGCGGGGCACGAAACCGGCCTTGGTGCCTTCCTGGCCGTTGCCATAGGTGCCATGGCATCCGGCGCACATCTGCTCAAAAATTTCCTTGCCGGTGGCGGGAATCTCGTCGGTCTGGGCCTGGGCTGCTAGCGGCGCAATGGATAAAAACGTCACAACAATTGCTACGTAAACTCTCATGCACTTCCTCGGGACTGGGTGAATTCGGGGTCGACAGGCAACAGACAGGAATCGCACCGTATCACGTGCTTTGGCAGCGCTCAAGGGAGGACTTTTTCCCAGCCGATGCCGGGTGCCGCGACGCAATGTTGGTTGCTGTGCAGCATTTTTGGAGACTCTGCGCCCGAGTGGAAACTCGCGGGCCGATCAGGGCCAAAAAAAACCCGGTCGAATTGCTTCGACCGGGGCCGAGCTTTTGTGCCGCTAAAACTGCGCTTGCACGATCTCTCGTTGAGCGCACCAGAGAGACACATGGACCAGGCCGAGTCCCGGACCATTGCCCCGAGCAACGATTGGATCGTCACCGGGACAATGACATGCTGGTCCCTCGCAGAGGCGAGGACCATCGGGTATACCCCTGCCTGGACCCATCCATTTCCCTATGCCTACTTCGACCCCGCCTTGAGCACGAAATCATTCGTGTACGCATCCGTCGCCTTCAGGTTGGCCGCATCGCGCACCGCCGGCTCGAATCCCTTCAATACTTTCAGCAATGCGTCCGCCCCCGCCGCCGGAATGAGGCCATCGCGGGAATAGCTTTCGCTGTTCTTGTGAAAAGCTTCGAGATACAGCGCGCGATCGCCGAGCAGATATTCCTGCGGCACGGTCTTCGCCACATCGTCCGGCGTGGCGGTCTTGAGCCACTTCAGAGTGCGCACCATGGCATTGGTCAGCGCCTGCACCGTGTTTGGATTCGCCTTGATGAATTCCTCGCGCGTGTACAGCGAACCCGATGGCAAGGGGCTGCCATAGATCGCCTGCGCGCCACGCACGCTGACCGTTTCCACGACTACCTTGATGGCGCCCGATTTCTCCAGCATCGTCATGGCCGGCTCGATATTGGCGATGGCATCCAGCTGGCCGGCCTGCATCGCCGCGACCGCACCGGGACCCGTGCCGACTCCAATGATGGAAACCGAATCCGGCGCCAAGCCCACCGATGCCAACAGGTGGTTCACAAAGGCGTGCGTGCTCGACCCCGGCGCCGACACGCCGATCTTCATTCCGGCCAGGTCTTTCGGCGATTTGTATTGTGCGGCGCGTGCCTTTGCGATGCCCAGCGAGATGGCCGGCGTCGCGCCCTGCAGGACGAAGGCGCGCAAATTCTGTTCGCGCGCGCGCATGACCATCACGTGGTCGAATCCGCCCGAGACAACGTCGGCACTCCCCCCCATCATGGCCTGCAGCGCTTTCGCGCCGCCCGCGAAATCGATGACCTCGACCTGCAGGCCTTCGTCCTTGAAGTAACCCAGCTGTTCCGCGAGCGTCAAAGGCAGGTAATACAGCGAAGCCTTGCCGCCGACCGCGATGGTGACCTTCTGTTTCTCCGGCGCCGCCATCGCCTGCACGGCGCAACCCAGCAGAAAACAGGACGCGACGAGGCACGCAAGCATTCTCGACATTTGGTTCGCACTCCGGCGATGGGGGACGACGGATTGTAACGCCGCGGCACGCTACACTTGCACGCCACGCAAAAACACGAGATCACGAACCATGCTCGATGCACTGAAGAATATTTTCGCGGAACTGTCAGGCAGCAACGCGACACCCGCCCCAACGCAGGCGCGCCAGCTACAAGTGGCCGCTGCGGGCCTGTTGCACGAAATGATGCGCGTCGACATGAAGAAGACGCCGGAGGAATCGCGTACCGCGGTCGCCGCGCTGGGCAAAATGTTTGCGATGCCGGAAGGCGAAGCGCAGGCGCTGCTCGATGAAGCTGGCGCGCAACGCCTCACGTCGTATTTCGAGCCGGTCGCCATCATCAGGAACGCGCTCGGACAGGCGCAACGCATCGCGCTGGTGGAAAACCTCTGGCAAATCGCGTTTGCGGACAAGACCCTCGACGTCTACGAAGACCAGTTCGTGCGCAAGATCGCCGATCTGCTGTATGTCTCCAACACGGATAGCATGCTGGCGCGTGAACGTGCACGCACTGCTTAGGGGCTAGGGGCTAGGGGCTAGGGGCTAGGGGCTAGGGGCTAGGGGCTAGGGGCTAGGGAATTAGAACGCCTGAAACAATTGCGATGTTCGATTCAATGTCTAAAAAACGCATAAGGGATTTTTTCCACCCCTTAGTCCCTAGCCCCTAATCCCTAGCCCCTGCCCCCCCTACTCCCTTGATCTTCCGCCCATAGTCTGGGTATCATGCTCCTGCATCATGCAGTTCCCGTTCAGCGCCGTCCAAACATCATTGACGGGCAGCTCGGTGTGTCGTTTCACCTCGCAAGTGCAGGGGCATCGGAACGCAACACCCGTAATCGTTCACCAAAGTAACACCCGTAGTCGTTCAGCCAGGATTCATTGTTCCAATTTCGAGGCGGCCAGGCCGGCGAATGATGGACAAATGTTGCCGAAGCGAACACGAACAACACGCAACCGGAGCACAGCGATCGGACGGCAGTAACGCCGGGGCCGGATCACGGCCGCGACTACGTTCGTTCTCCTGTGCCTTTCGCTTTGCCGGTGGGCGCAACGCCTGCCGGTCTCCCGGAAGGAGAAACTACTAGATGGCCTCCCAG
>JBDTTE010000126.1:0-10508 GCA_039930785.1 Betaproteobacteria bacterium
TTCAATCTCTCCATCGCACAAACCAGTTGCGCGGCAATGCCGGGCTCCCATGCGGAATGTCCGGCATCCCGAACGATCCGGTAATCCGCTTCAGGCCACGCCTGATGCAGATCCTCTGCGGAAACGATCGGGCACACCATGTCGTAGCGGCCCTGCACGATGATCCCGGGTATGGATCGCAGCTTCCCGGCATGGTCGAGCAGCGAATTCTCCGGCAGGAAAATATTGTGGGTGAAGTAGTGCGCCTCGATTCGCGCAAGGCCGAGGGCGACCACGTCCTCGGAAAAGTGCGCGAGTGTCGAAGCGCTGGGCAGCAAGGTCGAACATGAACCCTCGTACGTGCTCCACTGGTGCGCGGCCGGCATGTGCACCCCTGGATCGGGATCGTTCAGCCGCGAAGAATAGGCCGCAAGCAGGTCATCGCGTTCGCGTTCCGGTATGTACCCGGCGAAGCGGCGCCAGGCCTCGGGGTAGATATGGCGCATGCCGTACAGAAACCAGTCGATCTCGATTTTTCTGCACAGGAATATGCCTCGCAATACGAGTGCGACGCATCGAGCCGCGTGGACCTCTGCATAGGCAAGGGCCAGCGTGCTGCCCCAGGACCCGCCGAACACGATCCATTTCTCTATGCCCAGATGCGCGCGCAACTTTTCCATGTCGCCGACGAGGTGCGGCGTGGTGTTGTCGATCAGTTCGCCATGCGGGCGCGAACGGCCGGCGCCACGCTGGTCGAATATGACGATACGGTAGTAAGCCGGATCGAAAAACCGGCGGTGCATCGCGCTGGCGCCCGCACCGGGGCCGCCGTGCAGGAACACGACCGGCACGCCGCGGGGATTGCCGGATTCCTCCCAGAACATCTCATGCCGGTCGTCGAGGCGCAGATAGCCGGATCGAAGCGGTTCGATTTCCGGATAAAGGTCCGTACGTACGCCGTGGGCGGGAAAATTCATGTTTCGGGGCTGGACGGGGGCGGGCGCGGCCGGACTCGTTGGACCGGACCATCATGATTTGGCGCAAACCATAGCAAAAAGCCGGCTCTGCGACAAACACCATGCCGCGCCGCAGAAAAGGCCAGGGACATGCCTCCCGTATAATCGGTCGAAACAAACGGAGAAAACATGGATGAGCTTTTGCGCAAAAGCGCCCTCGACTATCACCGACTGCCGGTGCCTGGAAAAATCTCGGTGGTGCCCACCAAGGCGCTACTCAACCAGCGCGACCTTGCGCTGGCCTATTCCCCTGGCGTCGCCGCGGCGTGCGAGGAAATCGTCAAGGATCCCTCGACAGCGCGCAACTACACGGCACGCGGCAACCTGGTCGGCGTGATCACCAACGGCACCGCGGTCCTCGGCCTCGGCCCCATCGGACCGCTTGCGAGCAAGCCGGTGATGGAAGGCAAGGGCGTGCTGTTCAAGAAATTCGCCGGCATCGACGTGTTCGATATCGAGATCAACGAGCTCGACCCGGACAAGCTCGTCGACATCATCGCCAGCCTGGAACCCACGTTCGGCGGCATCAACCTCGAAGACATCAAGGCGCCGGAATGCTTCTACATCGAGAAGCAGCTGCGCAGCCGCATGAAGATCCCGGTTTTCCATGACGACCAGCACGGCACCGCAATCATTGTCGGCGCCGCGGTTCTGAATGGCCTGAAGATCGTCGGCAAGGACATCGCAAAGGTAAAGCTTGTGTGCTCGGGCGCGGGCGCGGCGGCGCTGGCCTGCCTCGACCTGCTCGTGAGCCTCGGCCTGTCGATGGAAAACATCTGGGTGTCCGACATCAAGGGCGTGGTGTACACGGGTCGCAAGGAGGAGATGGACGACAACAAGGCGCGCTATGCGAAGGATACGAAATCGCGCGCGCTCGCGGACATCCTGCCTGGCGCGGATATCTTTCTGGGCCTGTCCGCTGCCCGCGTGCTAAAGCCGGAAATGCTCAAGCAGATGAATCCGAAACCGCTGATTCTGGCGCTGGCCAATCCTGAGCCCGAGATCCTGCCCGACGAAGCCAAGGCCGCTCGGCCGGATGCGATCATCGCCACCGGGCGCTCCGACTTTCCGAACCAGGTCAATAACGTCCTGTGCTTTCCCTATATTTTTCGCGGCGCGCTGGATGTTGGCGCGACCACCATCACCGAGCAGATGAAACTCGCTGCGGTGCGCGCAATCGCTGAACTCGCGCAGGTCGAACAGTCGGATGTCGTCGCCATCGCGTACGGCGAGCAGGAGTTGAGTTTCGGTCCGGAATACCTGATTCCCAAGCCCTTCGATCCCCGCCTCATCGAGAAGATCGCGCCGGCCGTTGCGCTGGCCGCCATGGAAAGCGGTGTGGCCACAAGGCCCATTACCGACTTCGTCGCCTATCACGACCAGCTGTCGCAGTTCGTCTATCACTCCGGCCTGATCATGAAACCCGTGTTCAGCGCTGCGAAAAAGAATCCCACGCGAGTGGTGTTCTGCGAGGGGGAAGACGAGCGCGTGCTGCGAGCCGTGCAGATCGTCGTGGACGAAGGGGTCGCCAAGCCCATTCTCATTGCGCGCCCGGAAGTCCTCATCCCGCGCATCGAGCGCTACGGCCTGCGCATCCAGCCGGGCAAGGATTTCGAGATCGTCAATCCGAATTCTGATCCGCGCTTTCGCGATTACTGGCACGAATACTTCACGCTGGTGCAGCGCAAGGGTATTTCCGTGGAGTATGCCAAGCGCGAAGTGACCCGCCGTACCACGCTGATCGGCGCGCTCATGGTTCGACGCGGCGACGCGGACGCGATGTTGTGCGGGACCATCGCACCGTTTTCATTGCACGTGGACTACATCGCCAATGTCATCGGCCTGCGCAAGGGCGCGAACCAGTTCGCCGCGATGAACATGCTGATCCTGCCGAATCGCAATCTTTTCATCTGCGACACCTATGTGAATGAGGATCCAACCGCCGAGCAGATCGCCGAGATCACGATGATGGCGGCTGACGAAGTGCAGCGTTTCGGCATCACACCGAAGATCGCCTTGCTCTCGCACTCCAATTTCGGAAGCTCGCGCAACGCCTCGGCCGTAAAAATGAGTAAGGCGCGGGATATTCTCGAGCAGCGCGCACCGCAGCTCGAAGTCGAAGGCGAGATGCACGGGGATGCCGCGCTGGACGAGGAACTCCGGTCGAAGATGTTCCCGAACTCCCGGCTGAAGGGCGAAGCGAACCTGCTGATCATGCCGACGCTCGACGCCGCGAACATCACGTTCAATTTAATAAAGACCATTGCCGGCGACGGCATCACGGTCGGCCCCATCCTGCTCGGCTGCGCAAAGCCGGTGCATATCGTGACGCCGACCGCGACAGTACGGCGCCTCGTGAACATGGCCGCCCTCGCTTCGGTGGACGCATCGTTCAGCCGCTGAGGTCGTTGATAGCTCGCGAAAGACGGGTGCCGTAAAGTTGCAATGGAGAATGGAATGAGTCAGGCAGTGGTATTCGAAGAAAAAGCCGCGGCGAACGGCGCGCGCATCGGTATTGCACGCCTGAATGCCGAAAAGACGTTGAACTCGCTGTCGCTGGAAATGATCGACCTGCTGTCCGAGCGGATGGCGGCATGGGCGCAGGATCCGGCCATTGCCGTGGTCATGCTCGAAGCGGCGGGCGAGAAGGCATTCTCCGCGGGCGCCGATCTGCATCGCATGCACAAAGCGATGCTGGAGCATCGCGCCTCACCGAATAAAGACGATATCCGCGGCAACAGCTATGCCGCCGATTTCTTCGGCCGCGAATACCGGCTCGACTACGCGATCCATACTTTCCCAAAGCCGGTGCTGTGCTGGGGGCACGGCATCGTCATGGGCGGTGGCGTGGGATTGATGTCGGGTGCCAGCCATCGCGTCGTCACACCGGATTCGCGCGTCGCGATGCCCGAGATCACTATCGGCCTGTTTCCCGATGTCGGCGGCAGCTGGCTGCTCGGTCGCATGCCCGGACAAACCGGGTTGTTCCTGGCATTGACGGGTGCACGTGTCCAGGCAGCCGACGCATTGTTCGTGAAATTGGCTGACTACTGCATCGCACAGGCGGACAAACCAGCGGTGGTAGCCGGACTACTGGCGCAAACGTGGACCGGCGATCGCACACAAAACGATCGCCTGCTCGCGGCGTTGCTGCATCAGCATGCGCAAAAGAATCTGGCGCCCGGCCCATTGCGACAGAACTTCGACTTGATTGGTGAGCTATGCGGGGGCGGCGATATTGCCACCGTCGTTGCCACGATTACCGGTTACAAGACGGACGACACCTGGTTGCAACGCGCGGCGGCCACGCTCGTATCCGGCTCACCCAGTACGGCCGCGCTGAGTTGGGCGTTGCTGCGGCGCGCACGTCACCTATCCCTCGCAGACGTGTTTCGTATGGAATTCGTCGCCGCGCTGCATTGCGCGCAACGTCCGGATCTTGCAGAAGGGATACGCGCGTTGCTGATCGACAAGGATCAACGCCCGCAATGGAAACCCGCGACACTCGCGGAGGTCACACCGCAGTGGGTTGCGGGTTATTTCACGAGTCCGTGGCGGAACAGCGATCATCCGCTCGCGGATCTTGGCAGGGTGGTTCACTGACGATTCAGGCGTACCCCCACCGCAAAGGCGCAAAGGCGCAAAGAACGCAAAGGGACGCAAAGGAAAACCAAGGAAGCGAAACGGACCCGGGTGATCTTTGTTCCGGGGTACTTTCTGTTCTCGTTCTTGAATTTCTTCGCGGGCTTTGCGTCCTTTGCGTCTTTGCGTCGAGATTGAATTTCTAGAGAGGTCCATATGGCTGCGACGAGGAAAGAGCGCGACACCTTCGGTGAGATCGACGTCCCCTCGGACCGGCTGTGGGGCGCACAGACCCAACGCAGCCTGCAGAATTTCCGCATTTCCAGCGAGCGCATGCCACTCGAACTGGTCTACGCGCTGGTGCGCGTGAAGCGCGCGTGCGCGCTGGTGAACGCCGAACTCGGCCAGCTCGACGCAAAGAAAACGAAGGCCATCGTTGCCGCCGCCGACGAAGTACTCGCCGGCACCCATGATGCGGAGTTCCCGCTCGTCGTCTGGCAGACGGGCTCGGGCACGCAGACCAACATGAACGTCAACGAGGTACTCGCCAATCGCGCGTCCGAAATAATGGGCGGGGAGCGGGGCGAAAAGCGCCTCGTGCATCCGAACGACGACATCAACAAGGGACAATCGTCAAACGACGTTTTTCCGACCGCAATGCACGTGGCTGCAATGACCGCGTTGAACCAGTTGCTGGTACCGGCCGTGAGGGGCCTGCGTGAGACACTGGAAGGTAAATCGAAGGCGTTCGACGACATCGTCAAGATCGGTCGCACGCATCTGCAGGACGCGACGCCGCTGACCCTGGGCCAGGAATTCTCAGGTTATGTATCGCAACTCGATCACGGCCTGGAGCATGTGCTCGCGTCGCAAACCCATTTGAGTGAGCTGGCGCTCGGCGGCACGGCGGTCGGCACCGGCCTCAACGCGCACGCGGAGTTCGGTGTACGCGTGGCGAAAGAACTTGCGAAATCGACCGGGCTGCCGTTCGTGACCGCACCCAACAAGTTCGAGGCGCTGGCCGCCAACGATGCGCTCGTGCATGCGCACGGCGCGCTGAAAACACTTGCGGCGTCGCTAATGAAAATCGCCAACGATGTACGCTGGCTCGCATCCGGACCGCGCAGCGGCATCGGCGAACTACGCATACCGGAGAACGAGCCCGGCAGCTCGATCATGCCGGGCAAGGTCAACCCGACGCAGTCCGAGGCGCTGACCATGCTGTGCTGCCAAGTGCTCGGCAATGACGTAGCCGTCAACATCGGTGGCGCAATGGGAAACTTCGAACTGAATGTTTTCAAGCCGCTCATCATTCACAACTTCCTGCAGAGCGTGCGGCTGCTCGCCGACGGCGCGAGGAGTTTCAATGACAACTGCGCCGTGGGCATTGAACCGAACCGCGAGCGCATCGAACAGATGATGGCCCAGTCGCTGATGCTGGTGACGGCGCTGAACCCGCACATCGGCTACGACAAGGCGGCCGCGATTGCCAAGAAGGCCTACAAGGACGGCAGTACTCTGAAAGACGCCGCACTGTCGCTCGGTTACGTGACGGCCGCGCAGTTCGACGAATGGGTGCGACCGGGGGATATGGTGGGAAAGGACAAACGCAATTAGCCACAGAGGACACAGAGATCACAGAGGGAACCCCTGGGATACGCGAACCATGCAGATTCATATCGTCGAATTCTTGCAGTTCTCTGTGGTCTCTGTGCCCTCTGTGGCAAAAGGTCTTGGCTTTTGAATCCCGCCAGCGAACTCGGTCGACTGATGGCGCAGTTTCCCCACGCCGGGAAACTCGAATGGATCGGAATTCGCCCGAAGCGGCGAACGGCATTGACGCCGCTGCTTGAAGTGGAAGCGATTGCAGGCGAGGGATTGGCCGGCGACCACTATGCATCGAAGAGCAACGGCAAGCGGCAAGTGACGTTGATCCAGGCCGAGCACCTGGACGTCGTCGCGAAGATGCTGGGCAAGGCGGAAGTGTTCGCGCCCGACCTGCGCCGCAACCTGCTGGTCTCCGGCATTAACCTGTACGCGCTGCGCAATCGTCAATTCAAGGTCGGCGACGTTGTGCTCGAAGGCAGCGGCCCCTGCGAACCCTGCTCGCGCATGGAGGAAGTGCTGGGTGAGGGCGCTTACAACGCCATGCGTGGCCACGGCGGCATTACCGCCCGCATCATCAAAGGCGGCGTGTTACGGGTCGGCGATCGAATCAGCGCTTGATATTGTCCGGGTCGGTCGACGCAGGCGGAGGCGTGCGTTCCAGCGATTCAAGCGGGACCGTTTCCCAATCGTTATCCGACACAGCGGGCTTGATGCCCGCGATGTTGCGCGCTTTGGTCACGTAGACCATGGCGATCTCTTCGCGATGTACCCAGCAGTAGCGGCGCGCCTCGTCGACCATGCCGCCGATCGTTTGTTTCTGCGTTTCGGTCAGTGCGACGCCGCGCAGATCGGTCGACAGCCTTTGCAACTGCTCCGCGCAGTCCGCAAGCGCAACGGGCGCGCAGAGAATCAATGTTGCGACCAGGCCGGTACGCAATGTCAGGGCGGAATCGTTGCGGATCATCGCTGAAAGTGTATACCGCCGGGGCGATTGTCTTCGGTGGAGTTAAAATGGTGGTCTCGCGAACACCGCTGTGTGCGCAGTGCCCGATCTCCAAGTCTTGAAGCAACCTTCCTACACCCGCGACTGGTTCGCCGGACGCCTGCGCGACCAGGGCAGCCTTGCCGAAGAAGCGAACTTTCCGCGTTATGTCCACGCATCGGGTCTGACACCCGTCCCGGCGGCGGTTCTTGTGCCCGTCGTCAACCATCCCGGCGGCGCCACGATCATGCTTACGCAGCGCACGGCGCACCTGCACGACCATGCGGGCCAGATCAGTTTTCCGGGCGGGCGGGTTGATGATGGCGATGTTGATCGTGTGGCCACTGCGTTGCGCGAGGCCCGGGAGGAAATCGGCATGGATCCCGCGCGCGTCCAGGTTCTGGGTCAATTACCCGAGTACGACATTCCAACCGGCTTCCGTGTCACGCCGATTGTCGGATGGATCGAGCCGCCGTTCGAGGTTCATCCCGATCCCTTCGAAGTCGCCGACATATTCGAAGTACCGCTAGAGTTCTTTCTCGACCCGCGCAATCACCAGCGCCACGAAGACATCAAGAACGGGCGGGTCCGCCACTATTATTCGATGCCGTACGGTGAGCGCAATATCTGGGGCGCGACGGCAGGCATGCTTCATAGCCTGTACCGGATCCTGGCGCTGCCATGAGCAAGGAAAAGGCGCCGGTCACCACGGCGATCCGCGAATTGCGGACACACAGAATCGCCTTCACCGACCATCTTTACGAGTATGAGGAAAAGGGCGGCACGACCGTATCCGCGCGGGAACTCGGGGTCGACGAGCATGCGGTGGTCAAGACGCTGGTCATGGAAGACGACGACAAGCAACCGCTCGTGGTGCTGATGCACGGCGACCTCAAGGTCTCCACCAAGGAACTGGCCCGCGTCATCGGCGTCAAGACCATCGCCCCTTGCAATCCCGATACGGCGAACCGACATTCGGGGTATGTGGTCGGCGGAACATCGCCGTTTGGCACACGCAAAAAAATGCCGGTTTACATGGAACAGTCGATTCTTGAACTGCCGACGATCTACATCAACGGAGGCAAGCGCGGCTACCTCGTCGGTGTCGATCCGAAAGACGTCGTGCGCGTGCTTTCGCCCGTGATGGTGAAGGTCGGGATCGAAGAGACGTGACTGCCGCGACGACGTGACTATCGTGACTGGCGAACTCCAACCCCCGGGCTTTAAGGAATTTACGATAGTCACGTCATTCACGTCATTCACGACAGTCACGATAGTCACGGCATTTCTATGATCGAACTCACCATCCTGTTCATCGTTATCGCCGGCGCGTGGTTCTGGCTCGACAGCCTGCGCGCGCGCGATGTCGCGCTTGACGGCGCCAGGCGGGCCTGTGAAGCCGAAGGTGTACAGCTGCTGGATTGGACCGTTGCGGTGAAGAAGATCCGGCTCGGGCGCGACGATGAAGGGCGGCGCGGCTTGCAGCGCACTTACGAATTCGAGTTCAGTGACACCGGCAATAACCGCGTCGGCGGTTCGATCACGGTCATCGGCCGGGAAATGCTGGCGCTCAGCCTGCCTGTCATCGCGCCGGCATCCAACGTCGTCCGGCTGCACTGATTCGCCTGTCGGAGAACACAGCAAACCATTGCTGGCTCTGGGAAAAGCCTTGTGGCATCATCGCTTTAACGTGAACCCTTGGGGGGAAAATGAGCGACGATAATCAGGCGGGGCAGGAAGTCGCGATGCTGCGTGCCGAAATTGAAATGATGATGAGCGAGCGACAGTCGCTGTTGCGAGCAACGGGCGCCGCCGCGGTTTTCGTTGCCAACCTGGACAGCGAAACCCTGCCGGAAAACACCTACGCCGCCGCCGATGTCCTGGCACACGCGCTGAACGATCTTTCCGAAGAGCGCCTGCGCGATGCCCTCGAAGTCGTACAGCCCGCCATGGAGTCGGCGCGGGCGGAACAGACAGAGCAATAACCTTCCCGGCGGCCAGTCCCGTCTAACAGCCCGCAGTTGGAAATTCCTTCGGCGTCCTCATCCAAGACCGGCCTGATTCTCACGGGTGGTGGCGCGCGCGCGGCGTACCAGGTTGGTTTTCTTCGCGCCGTCTCGCACATGTTGCCGCGCGGGACGCCGAATCCATTCCACATCATCTGCGGTACGTCGGCCGGTGCGATCAACGCGGCGGCCCTGGCGTCAAACGCAACGGACTTCCATCGTGCTGTGCGCCAGATGCTGCTCATCTGGAAATACTTTCACGTCGGCAACGTCTATAGATCGGACGTGTTCGGCGTGGTTGGTACCAGTTTGCGCTGGTTCACGGCCATGTTGATGGGGGGCCTGGGCAAGAACAACCCGAGCTCCCTACTGGACAACTCACCGCTCGCGCAGATGCTGCACGAGCGCCTCGACCTGAGCGGTATCCGCCGCAGCATCGACGCTGGCGCGCTTTACGCGTTGTCGATCACGGTCTCCGGCTACGCATCGGGCCAGTCGGTCAGTTTTTTCCAGAGCCGGGCCGGCGTGGAAGGCTGGCAACGCGCGCGCCGCATCGGCGTTCCCGAAATCATCGATTATGAACACCTGATGGCGTCGAGCGCACTGCCCTTTATTTTTCCGGCCGTGCCGCTGCGACGGGAATTCTTCGGCGACGGCAGCATGCGACAGATCGCGCCGATCAGTCCTGCGTTGCATCTGGGCGCGGATCGCGTCGTGGTCATCGGTGTCGGACGCCAGCTCAATCACACGCCGCAACGCGTGAAAATGGCGGCCTATCCATCCCTTGCGCAGATCGCCGGCCACGCGCTGAACAGCATTTTTCTCGACAGCCTTGAAGTCGATATCGAGCGGGTACGGCGCATCAACAGCACGATCAAGCTCATTCCGCGAGAAGAACGCGAGAAGCACAAGATGCTGCTGCGCGAGGTAGACGTGCTGGTGATCTCGCCCAGCGAGGAAATCGACCGGATCGCCGCGCACTATGCGCACGAACTGCCGCGCTCGATCAAGTTTCTCGTGCGCGGCCTCGGCGGTGCGGGCAGGGGCGGGTCCACGCTGGTCAGCTACCTGTTGTTCGAGCCGGCGTATTGCCGCGCGCTGATTTCGCTGGGCTACAAGGACACGATGGCGCGCAGGGAAGAGATTCTGAAGTTCATCGGCGTTACTTCACCTCTTCCGCCGCATCGTCCCGGGGTGGAAGGGGACGACAAGTCAGGGTAAAACACGCTCACGCTCCCCTATCCCCAGCCCTCTCCCTCCAGGGGAGAGGGAGCTCTTAAGCGATTTTATTTCTTGCCTTAGTCCTCGAGACTCCCTCTCCCCTGGAGGGAGAGG
>JBDTTE010000127.1:0-10495 GCA_039930785.1 Betaproteobacteria bacterium
CGCGTGCGCTGGCTCGCGGCGTTACCGAACAGGATGTCGATCGCGGTCAGGCGTTTGAAGTAGTGGCCGACATCCAGTTCGTCGGTCATGCCCATGCCGCCGTGCAACTGGACGGCCTGCTGGCCGACGTAACGGCCGGCACGTCCCGCCATTTCCTTTGCCGCCGCAATCGCGCGCCGACGCTCCGCCACGTCGGGAGAATCGATTTTCGAAGCGGCGAGCAGTGCCATAGAGCGGGCCTGCTCGATCTGGATGAACATGTCGACCGCGCGATGCTGCAGCGCCTGGAAGCGTCCGATCGGCTGGCCGAACTGCTGGCGCGTCTTCAGGTATTCGACGGTTCTCGCGTGCAATGCGTCCATCGCGCCCACCGCTTCGGCACACAGCGCCGCCATCGCGCGATCGGCGACGGCTTCGATCAACGGCATTGCCTGGTCCAGCGTGCCGATCACGGATTCCGGTCCGACCCTGACGCTGGAGAACTGCAGGTCCAGCGCGCGCGTGCCGTCGAACAGCGGGTATTCCTGGCCGACCAGATTCTCTTCATCGGCCTCGACAATGAACAAGGTCACACCGCGGGCGTCCGTTGCATTTCCAGAAGTGCGCGCCGAAACGATGAACTTGTCGGCCACTGAACCGTGCAGCACCAGGTTCTTGGCGCCCTCGATGACAAAGTTGTTGCCGTCGCGCACGGCTCGCGTGGTTACGTGGCCGAGTTCGAACCGGGCTTCGGCCTCGCCGTGGGCAAACGCGAGGATCATCGATCCGTCGATGATTTTCGGCAGCAGGATCTTTTTCTGCCAATCCGCCGCGCCGAGCGAGATACAGCTGCCAGCCAGCACCACCGTGGCGAGGTAGGGCTCGAGCGTGAGACTGCGACCTATCGCGTCCATGACCAGCATGGTCTCCACGCCGCCGCCACCGAAGCCGCCGTCTTCCGGCGCGAACGGCATGCCGAGCACGCCCAGTTCCGCCAACCCCTGCCAGAGCTGCGCACTCATCGGCTGTCGATCGGCCAGCATGCGCCGGCGCTGCTCGAAGCTGAAATTTTTCTCGAGGAAGCGTGTGACGCTGTCCTTGAGCATGGTCTGTTCTTCGGTAAGCGAGAAATCCATGTCGAAACCTCACTTCAAAAAATTATCAACGCAAAGGACGCAAAGGTACGCAAAGGTACGCAAAGGGAATCAAAAACAAAGGATTTAATTTAAATGAACGAAACGCGAACACCGTTGGGAGCAACCATTTTGCCGATGTCGCCGATATCGTTGATCGGCACTTTCGTTCGTTTTCCTTCGCGTACCTTCGCGTCCTTTGCGTTTCAAGAATTGGTTTTAGAGCCCTAACACCCGTTGCGCAATGATGTTGCGCTGGATTTCGTTGGAGCCGCCGTAGATCGTGGTCTTGCGATAGTTGAAGTAGCGCGCGGCCAGGGGCGCGGCATACTCCGGGCCGACGTGGGCGCCAATCCAGTGATCGCCCCAGGCCATCGGCAGATGCGGCAGCGCATGGGGGCCGACGGCATCCATCATCAGTTCGGTCAGTTCCTGCTGGATCTCCGTGCCCTTGATCTTGAGGATCGAGGCTTCCGGTCCGGGCGCCTTGCCATCGCGGTCGGCGCTGGCAACCCGCAGGCAAGTAATTTCCAGCGCCATCAGGTCGATCTCGACTTTGGCGACGCGATCGCGGAACAGCGGATCTTCCAGCAGCGGACGGCCGCCTTCCTGTTCCTGCGCGGCGATGTGCTTGAGATAGTGCAGCTCGCGTTTTGACGCGCCGACGCCGGCGATGCCCGTGCGTTCATGCGAGAGCAGGAATTTCGCGCAGTTCCAGCCGCGGTTTTCCTCGCCGACCAGATTCGCCACCGGCACTTCGACATTCTCGAACCAGATCTCGTTGACCTCATGCTCGCCTTCGAGCGTGATGATCGGCCGCACGGTGATGCCGGGCGAATGCATGTCGATCAGCAGGAAGGAGATACCGTCCTGCTTTTTGCCTTCCGACGATGTGCGGACCAGGCAGAAGCACAGGTCAGCCCACTGGCCGTGCGTGTTCCAGGTCTTCTGGCCGTTGACGATGTATTTGTCGCCCTTGCGTTCCGCTCGTGTCTTCAGCCCGGCAAGGTCCGATCCCGCGCCCGGCTCGGAGTAGCCCTGGCACCACCAGTCTTCGCTCGAAAGAATCCGCGGCAGGTAGTACTTTTTCTGTGCCGGCGTCCCGTACTCGATGATGACCGGGCCGACCATGTGCAACCCGAACGGGGTCAGGCGCGGCGAACCCGCTGCCGCGCTCTCGTCCTCGAAAATGAAGCGCTGGATCGGCGTCCACCCGGTGCCACCATATTCGACCGGCCACCCGGCGGCGATCCAGCCTTGCTCGAACAGGATTTTTTGCCAGCGGACGTAGTCTTCCTTGCCCAGGCGCTTGTGCTCGAGAACCTTACGCGACAGGTCGCCGGGCAGTTTCGCACGCAGGAATGCGCGCACTTCGTCGCGAAACGCCGTCTCTTCCTTCGAATAGTTCAGGTCCATGGGGTCAGCACCTGCGGAAATGACGCGGTTGCAGCAGGAATGGCGCACCGAATCGAGGCTGGGAAGCATAAGCGATTGCCCGCGGCGCAGGCAAATTCCGGCTGGCTGGAGGCCGACGCGCCGCTCTATAATGACCCCTCGAATTCGGCCCGGTCCAAAACGCCGAACACCAGAGGATGCCACCATGAACATGCCCGACGAAAAAGCCCTGCGCCATTTGAACACTTCCCTGAACATGGACGCGCTGTGGATTCCCTTCACGGCCAACCGCGAATTCAAGGCCAATCCGCGCCTGCTAGTGTCCGCGAAGGACATGCACTTCCAGACTTACGATGGACGCAAAGTACTCGATGGCATTGCCGGCCTGTGGGCCGTAAACGCCGGCCACTGCCGCACACCGATTGTCGAAGCCATCCAGCGCCAGGCAGCAACGCTCGATTACGCAACCGGATTCCAGATGCACCACCCCGTCGCGTTCCAGGCGGCGGAAAAGCTCGTCGCGATCACGCCGGCGGGCATGAACCGCGTGTTCTTCACCAATTCCGGCTCCGAGGCCGTCGACACCGCCCTGAAAATGGCACTGGCCTATCACCGCGCGCGCGGTGAAGGCACGCGCCGCATGCTGATCGGCCGCGAACGCGGCTATCACGGCGTGGGCTTTGGCGGCATCTCGGTTGGTGGCATGGTCGGCAACCGCAAAACGTTCGGCAGCATGCTGGGGTCGGTCGACCACATGCGCCATACACATGATGCACGCAATCTCTATTCGCGCGGTGTGCCCGAGCACGGCGCGGAATTGGCCGATGACCTCGAGCGCCTCGTGCAATTGCACGACGCGTCCAACATCGCAGCGGTCATCGTCGAGCCGGTCGCGGGTTCGACCGGCGTGCTGCTGCCGCCGAAGGGTTACTTGCAGAAGCTGCGCAGCATCTGCGACAAGCACGGCATCCTTTTGATATTTGACGAAGTCATCACCGGCTTCGGCAGGACGGGCAAGGCCTTCGCCGCGCAGACCTTCGGCGTCACGCCGGACTTGATGACCTGCGCCAAGGCGCTGACGAACGCCGCGGTACCGATGGGCGCGGTCGTCGCCAAGCAGCAGATCTACGACACGTTCATGGAAAAAGGCGGCCCGGAATCGGCGATCGAATTCGCCCACGGCTACACCTACTCCGGCCATCCGCTCGCCTCTGCCGCGGCCTGCGCTTCGCTCGACCTGTTCCGCGAAGAAAAGCTGTTCGAGCGTGTCGCCGAACTTGCACCGTACTGGGAAGACGCCGCGCATTCGCTGAAAGGCCTGCCGCACGTCGTCGATATCCGCAATATCGGCTTGATCGTTGGCATCGAACTGCAACCGATTGCAGGCAAACCCGGCGCCCGTGCGTTCGAAGCGTTCCTGCGCGCTTATGCGAAAAACGTCCTGATCCGCACCACCGGCGACACGATCGCGATGTCCCCGCCCTTCATCATCGACAAGGCGCAGATCGATCAGCTGTTCGACACCGTGCGCGAGGTACTTAAAACGCTTCCGTAATATAAATACAAGCGGAAACGCAAAGGACGCGAAGGTACGCAAAGGAAACCAGAAAGGCGCAATGGATAGTCCGAGCGACAGGGGCGGCAGAAGCCATCATCGCCTGCTCTCTCGGAATAATTGAGCCCCCCCTGTTTCCGACGATTCTTTGATTTCCTTTGCGTACCTTCGCGTCCTTGGCGTTTAACGAACTTTTTTAGAATTGATCATGAAATTCGTCATTGCCCAGATGCAGCACGAAACGAACACCTTCTCGCCGGTGCCGACGCCGTGGGAAGAGTTCGGACCGAACGGCCCCTACCTCGGGCGCGCGGCGTTCGAAGCGATGCAAGGCAAGAACATGGCGATGGCGGCGTTCCTCGACCTCGCGGCAAAACTCAAGGCCGAAGCGATCACACCGGTTGCAGCCTGGGCGAATCCGAGCGGCCCCGTCGATGGCAAGGGTTACGACCGCATGTGCGAGGCGATCTGCAACGAAGTCGCCAAAGGTTGCGACGCGATCCTGCTGGATTTGCACGGCGCGATGGTCGTGGCGGATCGCACCGACGACGGCGAAGGCACCTTGCTGGAAAAAATCCGGGCGATCGCACCGCGCACGCCAATCGCTGTGTCATTGGACCTGCACGCCAATGTCACCGAACGCATGGTGCGCAACTGCGACGTGATCGCCGGCTACAAAACCTATCCGCACATCGACCAGTACGCCTCCGGCGAACTCGCCGCCAGTATTCTCATGCGCATGATGAAGGGCGAGGTCAAGCCCGTGATGGCTTGGGGCAATGCGCCCATCCTCGCGCAGACCTTGCGCCAGAACACTGCGGAAGGCGCGATGAAGGATTTCGTCGAAGCCGCGCGCATCGCGGAGCGCAACGGAATGCTTGCCGCGACTGCCTTTGGCGGCTTCCAGATGGCGGACATCCGCGATGCGGGTTTGAGCGCTGTGACGGTCTCGGATGGAAACAAGGCTGCCGCCACGAACGAATGCAACGCGATGCTCGATGTGGCCTGGGCGCAGAAGGAAGATTTCATCTATCGCGGCCAGCCGCTCGAACAATCGATCGCGCAGGCCAAACGCATGGGCGAACAGTCCGGCGGACCCATCCTGCTGCTCGACCACGCGGACAATTGCGCGTCCGGCTCGACGCAGGACACGATGTATGTGCTGCGCGAAGCATTGCGGCAGGGCCTGAACGGCATTGCCGTGGCACCGGTTCGCGACGCGCAAGCCGTCGCGAAACTTGTAGAGGCCGGCATCGGCGCGAAAGTTACCCTCGACGTAGGTGGCAAGATGGACATGCCGTCGATCCGTCGCAAGGGCGAACCGATGACCTTGACCGGTACCGTCCGCGCGATCACCGATGGCGAATACACCATCACCGGCCCGCAGTTCACCGGCATGCGCTGCTTCATGGGCAGAACCGTCGTGCTCGACACCGGCAACGCGCAGGTCGTCATCTCTGAGCGCAACCAGGAACCGTGGGACCGTGGCGTATTCGAGAGCGTGGGCATCGATCCCGCGCGCCAGCGTTACCTGTTGCTGAAGTCGCGCATGTACTTCCGGCCAGTGTTCCTGCCGATCGCCAAGGGCATGGTGTTCTGCGACGCGCCAGGTGTCTCATCCTCCGACTGGACGCAGTTCGACTATCGCAAGCTGCGCCGCCCGATCTATCCGCTGGACGACCAGTTCGCCAACGGTCGCCAGGCCGCGGCGGCTTAGAAAAAATACAAATATCGATTTCAACGCAAAGGACGCGAAGGGACGCAAAGGAAACCGTCAATCACAAAATTTCTGCTGCGGTTTTGCAATTGGCAATACGCTCCGCGGCGATCACTGTATCGCATGCTTTGTCTCTACCTTCGCGACCTTTGCGTCCTTTGCGTTGAAAAGAATTTGACCTTTAGGAGGAATAATTAAATGAACAAACCCCTGAACCCGTCCGCTGTCGTCGAGGAACTGCGCCACTACCTCGGCGGCGCTGAAGTTGCCGGTCGCAGCAATCGTTTTGGCGATGTCTTCAATCCGGCGCTCGGCAGCGTGAAGGCACGCGTGCCGTTTGCCAGCGAGGCCGAAGTTTCCGCCGCCGTCGAGGCCGCGCAGAAAGCCTTCCCCGCCTGGGCCGCCACGCCGCCGCTGCGCCGCGCGCGCGTGATGTTCAAGTTCAAGGAACTGCTCGACCAGCATGCGAATGAGCTTGCGGAGATCATCACCACCGAGCACGGCAAAGTGCTGTCCGACGCGAAAGGCGAAGTGACGCGTGGCGTCGAAGTCGTCGAGTTCGCGTGCGGCATTCCGCACCTGTTGAAAGGCGAATACACCGAACAGGTCGGCACCGGCGTCGACAGCTATTCGGTACGCCAGCCACTCGGCGTCTGCGCCGGCATCACGCCGTTCAATTTCCCGGTGATGGTCCCAATGTGGATGTTCCCCATTGCCATCGCCTGCGGCAACTCGTTCATCCTCAAACCCTCCGAGCGCGATCCATCCGCGAGCATGTTGATGGCGAAGCTGCTCAAGGAAGCCGGTTTGCCCGACGGCGTATTCAATGTCGTGCATGGCGATAAAACAGCCGTCGACGCCCTGCTGAACGACGCGCGCATTGCCGCAATCAGCTTCGTCGGCTCCACGCCGATCGCCGAGTACATCTATCGCACCGGCACCGCAACCGGCAAGCGCGTACAAGCGCTCGGCGGCGCCAAGAACCACCTCGTGGTGATGCCGGATGCCGATCTCGAACAAGCGGTCGATGCGCTCATCGGCGCGGCCTACGGTTCCGCGGGCGAACGCTGCATGGCGATCTCGGTCGCTGTTGCGGTCGGCAACGTCGCCGACAAGCTGGTCGAAAAATTGGCCGAGCGCGCGAAAACCCTGAAGATCGACACCGGCATGAACGACGCGGCCGAAATGGGTCCGCTCGTCACGAAGGTCCATCTCGACAAGGTCGGTGGCTACGTCGACCACGGCGTGAAGGAAGGTGCGAAGCTCGTGGTGGACGGCCGCGGCATCAAGGTCAAGAACCACGAAAACGGCTTTTTCATCGGCGGCTGCCTGTTCGACAACGTCAAGCCGGACATGAAGATCTACAAGGAAGAAATATTCGGACCGGTGCTGTCGGTCGTGCGTGTGCCCGATTTCGAAACCGCGATCGATCTCGTCAACAAGCACGAATTCGGCAACGGTGTCTCGCTATTCACGCGTGATGGCGACTGCGCGCGCGAATTCGCGATGCGCGTTCAGATCGGCATGGTCGGCATCAACGTACCGATCCCGGTTCCGATGGCCTTCCACAGCTTCGGCGGCTGGAAGCGTTCGCTGTTCGGCGACCACTACGCTTACGGTCCCGAGGGCGTGCGCTTCTATTCTCATATGAAAACAGTCACGACGCGCTGGCCGACCGGCATCCGCAAAGGCGCCGAGTTCGTCATGCCGACGATGAAGTAGCGGCATGAGCAGGAAGCAGGGGCCCCGCGCACTTGCGGGGATGCGACCGCCCGCGATTGCCGCCAGGCGCCGAATCGACGACGAATCGATGGTCACTGGGGGCAATGAGGCGACGGCAGGGGCGACAGAAGAACAGAGGGGGAAACCATGAAGCGCGCAATCATTTCTGCGATAGTTCTTTCGACCTTCATAGGTATCGCTGGCTGTGGGAAAAAGAGCGAAGCGCCGTCTATGCCGAAGACCGACGCATCGACCGATACGCATCCGGTCAAGAACCTCGATGCATTACCGGCAGGCAATATCCGGGAAGGCGGGAAGCTCATGAATCAAGCCTCGGACCTTGGCAAGACCATGGAGCAGCAGAAGCAGGATCGCGAGAAGAATTCGGAGAACAAGTAGTTCGGGAGAAGCTGTGGCGAGGATCGAAAACGCGGAAGCATTGCGCACCCTGCTCGGCTCGCCGAGCGATCTGGTGCGCCGGAAAATCCATTCACAGCTCAACGCGCGCGCCGTCGACTTCATCGGCAAATCGCCGATGCTGATGCTTTCCACGGCGGATGCACACGGCAACGCCACTGTCTCGCCGAAGGGCGACCCTGCCGGCTTCGTGTACGTCGAGGACGAACAGACGTTGCTGATCCCCGAGCGCAAGGGCAACAAGCTAATTTTCTCGCTGACCAACATCCTTGCCAATCCTGCTGTCGGCCTGGTGTTCATGGTGCCCGGCACCTGCGAAACCCTGCGCGTCCAGGGCAATGCAGAATTGCTCGACGATATCGCGCTATGCGAGAAGGTTTACGCGCGTGGAGCAAAGGCGCTACTGGTGATCCGCGTGCGTGTCACCGAATGCTATTTCCATTGCGCGAAGGCGTTCCTGCGCAGCGACCTGTGGAACCCCGAGACGTGGCCAGAAAAAATCACCATCTCATTCGGTGAGGAAATCGCCGAAAGCGGTGGCATGGATCGCGCGATCATCGATGAATTCGATCGCGGTGTCGCGGGGCGGTACAAGACCGACCTCTGACGTCACGCTTCCCCGCGCTCAGCGGCCGAGGGGGAAGCGCCTGACAAGCAGGAAGTCCTTTCCCGACCCAAGCTGAGCAAAGAGGGCAATGTCTGCGCCTTGCGACTGGTCAGCCAAGGCGGGGCGAAAGTTCTGCGCGATCCATGGCATCAGCACTCCCGCATCGGCGTCATCGACGCGCTCCGTGAGCGTCATATGGAAGCGGAACTCGTCGAACACATACGGATAACCCCAGCGCTCCAGAAATTCCTGTTGCCGCGACGTCAGTTGCGTCGACAAACGACGCGCGCGTTCCGCTTCTCCCATGGGCGCACGCAACGGATCCAGCTCTAATACGCAACGGCTCGCCAGATTGACAATCCCTTCGCCGGGGTTCGCGAGCAGAAGCGCGATAAAACCGCCCAGCCGATCCACCTTCAGCGCAGGCATCGGAAAACTTCCGACGGAATCGGCCAATCGCGCGATTTCCGCCGATAGGCGCACCTCATCAACATCTTCCGCCAACCGGAACGGTGCCTTCAGCGTAGCGTGGAAACCATACAACCGTGGCGACGCGGTTACGCTTTGCAGTTTCTCCGTCGGGAAGCCCGGCACATCCTGTGGCGCGAAGGTCTCCCGCGTTTCCGGATCGCGTCCGAGCCAGCGACAACCCAGATTCCACAGAAGGGAATTTCTCGGTGGCACGAGGTAAACGGCGTAGCGGGCGTCGCTGTTCATGATCGGACAATAGGTGACAGTTCAGGGCAAAGGCCCGAGGTATCATACGACGACATTTACTGATCGAATCCGGCATCCATGCAACACATCATCACCAACGCCCGCATCGTCACCGCGGACGATGTCTTTGTCGGCAGCGTCACGGTTGAAGGCGGACGCATCACAAGCGTCGACAGGAAGGCCTCTTCCGTCAAAGGTGCGGAAGACTGGGAAGGCGATTATCTCGTCGCCGGACTCGTCGAGCTGCATACGGATAACCTGGAGAAGCATCTCGAACCGCGGCCGGGCGTGCGTTGGCCGGCGATCTCGGCGCTGCTGACCCACGACGCACAGGTTTCCACCGCGGGGATTACGACAGTGCTGGACTCGATGGGCGTTGGCGATTTCGACGAACGCTCGATCCGCGCCAGTGGCCTGCAGGCCGCCACCGAAGCTCTGAACGACGCTCGTCGCAAAGGACTGTTGCGAGCCGAGCACCTGTTGCACATGCGCTGCGAAATTGCCTGCGATAACGTCGTCGAAGTCGTGGAACCCTTTCTCGATGATCCGACCGTACGGCTGGTTTCGCTGATGGATCACACGCCGGGACAACGGCAGTGGATGAACATCGAAAAATTCCGCACCTATACGCAGCGCAACCAGAAATGGAGCGACGAGTACCTTGAGGAAGTCGTGAAGGGCCGCCTCGACATGCAGGCGCGCAATTCGGACCGCAATCGCTTGCGCCTGCTGGAGCTTTGCAACGATCGCAACCTGCCGATGGCCAGCCATGACGACACGGTGCCGGAACATGTCGACGAAGCCGTGGCAGCGGGATTCCGCATTTCGGAGTTTCCGACAACGGAAACAGCCGCACGCGCCGCGCGCAATCACGGGCTCGGCATCGTCATGGGCGCCCCGAACCTGATTCGCGGGGGCTCGCATTCCGGGAATGTCTCCGCGCTGGACCTGGCGCGCGCCGACCTGATCGACGTGCTGTCTTCGGACTACGTCCCGCACAGCCTGCTGCATGCGGCTTTCCTGCTGCGCGACCAGGCGGACTGGTCGCTACCCAAAGCGCTGGCTACCGCAACGTTGAATCCGGCGCGCCTTGTGTCACTGGACGATCGCGGTGAAATTGCCGTGGGAAAACGCGCCGACTATGTTCGTGTACGCGAATCGCTCGGCGTTCCGGTGCCGATGGAAACCTGGCGGGAGGGCAAGCGCATCGCGTAACGGCCGCTTCTTCTTCTAACAAGCCTCACTGCCCCCCC
>JBDTTE010000128.1:0-10442 GCA_039930785.1 Betaproteobacteria bacterium
CGCGCGGCTTGCTGTCGAAGGAGCACTTCTCGGTCGACGGTACGCTGATCCAGGCATGGGCAAGCCAGAAGAGCTACCGGCCCAAGGATGGATCGGACGATCAGCGGCCCGGCGGTGGTGGGCGCAACGCGCAGACCGATTGGAAGGGCAAGCCGCGCAGCAACGATACCCACGCCAGCACCACCGATCCGGACGCCCGCAACTACCGCAAGAGCCACAATACGGCGGCGATTCTCTGTTACCAAGGGCACGCGCTGATGGAGAACCGCAACGGCTTGGTGATCAGCGCCGTAGTCTCGCATGCAGATGGTTTCGGCGAACGCAACGCGGCCTTGGCGATGCTCGATGCCATTTCCAGCACCAACCGTCGCCGCAGTGTCGGCGCCGACAAAGCCTATGACACGACGGACTTCGTGGCCGCCTGCCGTGAGCGCAACGTTACGCCCCACGTTGCTTGCAATGACACTCGCCGCGGCGGCAGCGCCATTGACGGGCGCACGACTCGCCACATCGGTTACCGCCTGAGCCAGATCGTGCGCAAGCGGATTGAAGAACACTTCGGCTGGGGCAAGACGGTCGGACGATTGCGGCAAACCGTGTTTCGGGGCCTTGGACGCGTCGATCAGCAGTTCAAGCTCACCATGACCGCCAGCAATTTGATGCGAATGGCTCGAATGCCAACGGCGGTGCCAGCGGGAGCGACAGCATGAATGCGGACGAGCGCGTTCGCGGAGGCCACGACGGTCAGCAACCGTCAACGAAAGTGACACCGAACGGTCATGTGCGCCTGGCGGAGCAATCGCGGATGCGTTCGGATTCATTGTTTAGCCGAATTTCAACAGCCTGTTAAAGGTCAGAATCAAGCACTGCCGGCGACGATGCGCATCTGCTCGTCGTAACCCTGCCGATACCGTTCAAATGCGGTCGCGTGAGCGATCCGCGCCTCCTCCGGTGTCAGGTCCCGTGGATCGGGCTCCAGGTCGTAGTGGCCGTAGCGATCCTGACCGCGCACGAGCGTGGCAGGGAGACGCATGGTTCCTCGGTGTTTTGTCCTGGTGGGGATGTAGCTGATACCGACGCCAATTCGACGGTCGTTCGTCTGATTCGGCGCCGACTCGTGTATCACCATTGTGTGATGCAGCGAGAACTGCCCGCGCCGCAATGGCGCAGCGCTTATCGTTTCCGGGGCAAAATCTGCCGCGATCGCCTGACTGGCCACATTCAAACTGTTGCTTACCACCTGGTTCGTGTGCTTCATCAGGCCACGCTGCTGACTTCCCCGGACGAAGCGCAAGCAGCCTGCGGAAAGCGAGGCATCGGAAAACGCCACCCATGCTGATACATGCTCATGATTTAAACCGAGATATGTCGCGTCTTGATGCCACGCGGCGACGGTAGGAGTACGTGGCTCCTTGATAAAGAACGTACTCGTAAAGATCAGAATATCCGGTCCGATCAGTGACTCGATGGCGTCTAGGATGCGTGGATCTTCCGCAATATCCCGCATCCACGGCAGCATGACGTGTAGCCTTCGTCGAAACATTGGGGCCACTGGGCCGGCCGGGAGCGTGGCCTCGAACGCTTCGAGATTGCTGCGCATTGCATCGGCTTCTGGCACCGGGAAAGCGTCGACTGGTGAGCAAAAGCCATCGCGCCAGAACGCTTCGACTTGCGGGCCGGTAAGTTCATTCCCCGTCTTCATGCATCGCCCCGCATTTTCCGTCGATTCGATCAGGCCGGCAATCCAATCGGTGGCGCAGTCCGCGCGAAGTCGAGGTGCGCATAGTGCGCGGCGAGGGCGCGGAGAGTGCGATGTACGCCTTCGCGAGGCTGCTGCCAACGCCGGGGCCGTTCTCGACGACTACCTTCTTCGGTGGCCAGCGGCCGTCCATGTCAATTTCGTTTGTCTCAATGCGAAACGCAACAATTGCGCAATGGGCTGATAGTGGCGCGCGCGGGGCGCGTTGACTGTCAGGTGCTTTGTATGAAGTTAATCACAATGTAACAGTAGCCGTCTGTACGAGGAATTGTCAAGCCTGGCTGCAGAGCACGCCACCAACTCCCAAAAACGCCATGCCCCTCGCGTTTGGCGCAATCCGATCGTCGACGTTCGCCCCCTTGATTGCCGACGACGAAAGGCGCGCACGGGATAGTCGAGTCGATACGGTAGGCGGGGTCTTCTGCGCAACAGGGCACGGCGTAGCCCTTGCTCGATCCGGGTCGCTTACCTCGCGCCTGAATGCGGTTGTCACGCAACCTATCGCGAAAAGCTCGTGTCGCATTCGGCTTGTAGGTTTCGATCGCGCAAGCTATCCTCAACTTGCATTTATGTGCCGGCGACGCCGGCCATCCCGCCGTTCGGATCGTGGAGCATCCAAGCATGGGCGACAGTGTCGTCTTCCTGAATGGACAGTACGTTGCGGAGTCCGCGGCCAGCGTGTCGGTGTTCGATCGCGCATTCTGCGCCGGCGATGGGATTTATGACGTGGCTCGCACGTTTCGCCATCAGCCGGACAAGCTACTCGGTCATTGTGAGCGGTTCTGCCGGTCTGCCGCCTACACGCGCATCGACCTGCCGCATTCCGCGGCGGAGCTGAGCTCGATTGCACGCAGGGTGTTGCTTGCCTCTTGCAAAGGGATCGACCCGGCCGACGACCGCGTCCTGTGGCTCATCGCCACTCGCGGCGTCGATCCTCCGACGCGCAATCCGCTCGATGCCGCAGCCCCTACGGTGATCGTCTACACGTTGCCGATCAATTATCACCGCTTCGCCAAAGCCTATTGCGTGGGGGCACATCTCATCACCGCGACGACCCGCCGCACGCCCCCGGAATGCTTGGATCCCCGCGCGAAGATCACCAATAAGATGAACCACATCCAGGCCGAGCTTGAGGTCAAGACCGTCGATCGCGATGCGATCCCGCTGATGCTCGGCATGGATGGCACCGTTGCCGAAGCGAGCTGGGCGAACGCGTTCTTTGTCAAGGACGGGCGGGTATTTACGCCGCGGCCGAAAAACATTCTGCTCGGGATCATGCGCGAGAACGTGCTGGAGATCGCGCCCAAGGCAGGCGTGGAGGTGATCGAGGGCGACTTCTATCCGTATGACTTTCTGCTCGCGGACGAGATCTTCCTGACCACCACCAGCTGCTGCATTCTTCCCGTCGGACGCTTCAACGGCCGGCCGTTGGCGTCGGTCCCGGGTCCGGTGACGACGCTTCTCACGCAGACATGGAGCACCCATACCGGGGTCGATTTCGTCGCGCAGGCCATGAAGTTCACGCAGGACAAGGTGCCCACTTGATCCCTCCGTTGTCCGCGCCCGTTTCACACGCTACGGTGGAATAGACAGGCGGGACGTTGACGGACATCGTGACCGCCGACGAGGCGACGCGCTTGCTGCGAATTCGGGTGACTCCATAGACGCGTGATCAGGCGGACGCCAGTATCACCGCGCTGTACAAAAAGCCGGGGATGAGTACCATCAGGCCCAGTCTCTGCAATCAACGCCGCCATGGTGCAAGGGACCGCGATGGTCCTGGCGCGAAGCATCGTTACCCCCGGGGTAGCTGAGCCGGCCGCTGCGACCCCGCAGGACTCCACCGCGCAGCGGGACCGGTGCAGCCGATCCGTGAACGGCGGCTATTTTCCTGACGCGCTTCGTCGCGGCCGATACATTTGCGCAGGTCGAAATGCGCCGCCTGTCAGCTTTTCTCCGGGCACCGGTTCCACGAGGCGACGGTCATCGATGCGCCTCCGAAAGCTGGATTTGTCGAGTGCATGGCCCAGGATCGCCTCGCAACACGCCTGCAACTCCACAAGCGTGAACTTTTCGGGCAGATAGTCGAAGGGGAGGTCCAGCTTCCCGATTTCGTCGCGCGTCACGGCAACTGACAGCCGGACAAGGCTCGAGTGATCGAACGCGATGTTGGCGTCTGCCGCGGCATCGTCTGCGGGTACCCACTTGAGTGCTTCGATTCGTTTCCCCGCCTGCGGGTCGATGGCGCCCAAGGGCAGCAAGGCGCGATAGGCGATACTCAACGCCCACGGTGCCCTGGGATCGCGCCTGGCGCTCCCGGTTGCAACGAGTTGACGCAGAAACGGGAGTTCCACCCCGAGTCGCTCCGTCGCCACACGCTGTGCCGCGGCTTCGAGATCGCTGTCAAGGTCGATCCGCAGGACCCCGCCGGGCAGCGCCCATTTGCCCTTGTGCGGAGCCTCCGCACGCTTGCCCAGCAAGACTACGAGGCGATCACTGGCTATCGACATCACCGCAAGTTCGATGCGCGTGAACGGCATCGGGTAGCGACGAGCCGGGGTAGGCGTTTCCGAAACATTCTGCATCGCGTTCATGATAGTTGCAATTCGCCACGAAGTCTGTATAGTTAGTAGTGTATTGCAACTTACATGAGGAGGCAAAGGAAATGGACCTTTCGCACAACGCAGCCAAGCCCCTGCCAGTCCAGAGCGCCCTCGAGCGCGCCATCGCCATCGCCGTTGATGCCCATGCCGGCCAGTTCGACAAGGCCGGCGCGCCCTACGTCCTGCACCCACTCCGCATGATGCTTCGCATGCGGACCGCAGCAGAAATGATGGCTGCGGTGCTGCATGACGTGGTGGAGGATGGGCCGGGTTGGTCGCTCGAACGACTCGCCGGTGCAGGCATTCCCGCCGACGTGTTGGAAGCCGTGGAGTGTCTGACGAAGCGACGTGAGGAAGAGGGTGACTACGATGCCTTCATCCGCCGTGCCGGCAGCAACCCGATGGCCCGGCGCGTGAAGCTCGCCGACCTCGAGGACAACATGGACCCGCGCCGAATAGCTCATCCCGTCGAGCGAGACGTCGTGCGGATCGCAAAATACCGGCGCGCTCACGCCTGGCTGTCCTCCGCAGGTGATCCATCGATTGCGGAATTCAAGGCGTGGAATGAGGCGGTGGCCAAGGAGCTCGTGGCCAACCTGAACGCCGGAGCGCTCGCGGCGGCTGGACCTCAAGGTCTGCCGCCCGACATCAGTGCCAACGAAGCGATCAGCGCGCTGGCCGCAGAACGCGACAACATGGCAGCTTTCGCCAGCGCCGATCACGTGGTCCCCATCGACGCGCTGGTTTCGATCTGGAATGCCACCGACGACGTGCGCGAGCGTAACGGCGCAGAGTGCGATCCCCGCGTAAAGGCGGCGAAGCGCATGGTCTCGGCAATCCTCGGCCAGACGCCGGCGCGCATGCCGCTCACGGTCCTCGAGCGCTCCGACGGCAAATACGATGTGCTCGACGGCAACGCCACCTTGGAGGCGGCGAAGCTCGCCCGCTGGACCAGGTTGCCAATTTCGGAAGGGCGGGCGCCCTTATGAACTACGACATCATCGGTGACATCCACGGTCACGCAGACAAGCTGGTGGCGCTCCTGCGCAAGCTCGGTTACCGGGATCATGGCGGCGCCTGGCGCCATCCGGATCGCACGGCGATCTTCGTGGGCGACTTCATCGACCGGGGGCCGGGACAGCTGGACACGATCAACATCGTGCGCCGGATGGTCGACGCTCAGACCGCACAGGCCGTCATGGGAAACCACGAGTTCAACGCCATCGCGTGGCACACGCAGGACCCCGGCCAACCCGGCGCCTACCTTCGACCCCGGAACGAGAAGAATCGCGGCCAGACCGCCGCCTTTCTCGCCGAAGTGGAAGGCGATCCCGACGTGCACCGGGAGGTAATCAAGTGGTTCTATAAGCTTCCCCTTTGGCTCGACCTGCCGGAGTTGCGTGTCGTGCACGCCTGCTGGCGCCCGGCATCGATGGCCGAGATCGAACCTTTGCTGAAGCCAGGGCGACTTCTCGACCCCGCCCTCGTGATCGCGGCTAGCCGCAAGGGAACGATGGAATATCGCGCCGTCGAAGCGATCATCAAAGGACTCGAGATCGATCTACCCCCCGGGCACGAGTTTCTCGACAAGGATGGGCAGTCGCATAACAGGGTCCGGGTGCGCTGGTGGGACATCACGGCGAACACCTATCGCAAGGCCGCGATCATCGATGCGGTCGCGCGAGACGCGCTTCCCGACACCCCTATCCCGGCGGCTTCATCGATCGGCTACGACAGCCCCAAGCCGGTGTTCTTCGGTCACTACTGGTTCAGTGGCGTGCCCGCGCCGGAGGCGCCTTGCGTCGCCTCGGTGGACTACTCCGTCGGCAATGGTGGCCCGCTGATGGCCTACCGATGGGAAGGCGAGCCGGCGTTGCAGGCCAGCGGATTCATCGGCGTATGAATGCCCCGATGCGCGCACAGCAGTTCGGCCCCGGTGAAACTACCCGATGGCCCTGCCTCGCCGGCGATTACGTCCTCTGGATGCGCGCACGCAATCCGTTTGCGGCGGATACGCAGTGGCGAATTCTCGATTTCTGGGCCACGCGGGACGGCGATGCGGTGACCGTCACCAACAACTGGGACGACCTGCCGCCCTGGTTTCACCTGCATCCCCTGGAGGTCGCCAACTCCTACTGTCCAAGGATGTCCGCCTTGCTTGCGGGCGGCTATGAGCCGGATGCACCAACCAACGGTCCTGGATTGTGGCGCGTTCGCTCCGGCGACCGAGTGGTGCGCGTCGGCGCCAATCACCGGGGCGCTCCCGAAGTGCGCGGCGTGCCTGAGGTCGTGAACTTCGGCTACTGCGCACTCGCCTTCGGTGAAGGCAACGGTCCAGCGCAAGCCATGATCTTCGGCGAGGTGGACAGCAACGCGACCCACGAAGACAAGCGGCGCTTCAGGGCTGCGTACCTGGCCGGCGCCCAGGGCGGGGCACCCCGCTGCATGGACGATGCGTGGCGCCTGGGATGACGATGCATGGGCCAGCGCCGCGCTTGAAGCTTCCACCTTCGATCCTCCACTCTCAACAAGGAGCCGCGATGCAAAAGTCATATGGTTCTTCGATCGACGCCATGTACTTGTCGTTGTCGAGCATCCCTGGGAACACTCACGCCGAGCGACCCTTCGTCCGCGTTGAAGGATGCTGTCGGGAACACGCCGTGCGCGAGGCGCCCGGCCTTCCCCGGGAACGGCCGAGCATCGACGGACACGCATCATGAAGTACACCGTCTCTGCCTACGAAAACGGGGAATTCCCCAACCCGACCTGGATCGACGAAGGCACGTTCGATAACGCCGCTGACGCCATCAGCTGCGCGCAAGGAATCATCGACCGTTCACTCGCATACTTCATGAAGCCGGGCACCGAAGCCAAGGACTTGAAGTCGTCGTACATGTGTTACGGCGAAGTTCCCTCGATCTTCAATGACCAGGGGCTCAAATGGGACACATACGAATATGTCCATAAGCGCATCCGGGAAATGACGGGCGAAAGTGGATGGCGGGCACAGTCGGAGAAAGAAATTGAACGACAGCTGGCCACGCTCGATGAGGCCGTCAGGTCGCTTGACGCAGCGCTCGCAAGAATTTCATCGAACGTTGAATACGTCAGGGACCGCGTGTTTTCGCTCCCTGTCGACCTGGGCACGCAACGGCAAGTCGCAGATGTTTGCGACGAGTTTGAGGGCATCATCGGTATCGATGTGAAGGAGGATGTGCGCAATCTCGAATACACGCTGGGCCTGCGTATGGGCCGACATCCCGTTGATCCGGGCATCGTGCACATTGACCCTGAGATGCAGGTGCGGCGTATTGCTCAATTGTTGTGGGAACCCATTACGGCGATGCATGAAACGGTGGTGCGGCTGGAAGCGGCTGCCAAAGCGGGGAGAGATGATGGGGGTGCCTATTTGCTCGTGGCGGAGAGCGCGGTGAACATCCTCAATGCGTACTCCGCAATAAAGGAGGCGCTTGCGACGATCCTGACCACGCTGGAGAACCCGGGCGCATTTCAAGTCTAGGGAATGGTCTTCTGCTCGTTGCGCCAACCGGTGGAACCGGCAGTGAAGCCTCGCCCTTGAGCGTCGCGGACGAATGTGAACACGATACGGCCGGGCGTTTGCGGGTGGTCGACGGGGAGCACGCGGTACGCGGTTATTGTGCCGCCAAAATAAGAAGGCTCGGCCTGCTTTTGGTGGAAATAAATGCGACTGCCAACCAGGGCCTCGGCTTTTTTTTCCGCGATGTCCCAATTGCCACTCTCCCATTCATTACCACCGCGTACCAGCGGAAGCTGCTTCCGCAGTCGTTCGATCAGGCAGATGGCGCTTGGCATATATCGGTCCCTTGTCTCATCCGGCAAATTCTGCTCCGGCAACTCTATGAGGACCAGCGATTTGGCCCGAATGGCGAATACGTGGCCGAAGGCGGACCACCGTTAGACCCCGAAGGTATCAGACTTGCCACAATGACCGTGCCACCCCTCTCGCGCAGATACTCGGCAATGCAAGACGCAAGGCCCGGATTGAACACCAGGACCGCACCCTTGGAGGGACCATCAGATTACAACGTCCGCGCGCGCCAGCAGGGGCTGCAGGATCGTGAGTCCCAGCGCCTGCGCGGTTTTTCGATTGATCATGGATAGGCATCGCTGCGTCTAGTCCGTAATATCGGGCTCGACCAGTGTCGCCAACTGCGCCAGCGACTCCTGCCAACCGAGGTAACACATCTCGAGAGGGATCGCGTCGGGAATGCCGCTCTGGGTGATGGTCAACTCTGTTCCACACACGACCGGCGTCAGCGACACCGTCACCTCCAGGACGCCCGGCAAATTCGGGTCCTCGAACTTGTCCGTATAGCGAAGCCGTTGGTTCGGGACCAGTTCGACGTATTCGCCGCCGAATGAGTGTCCATTGCCGCTGGAGAAGTTCTGGAACGACATCCGGAATGTGCCGCCGGCGCGCGCGTCCATGTGGTGCACCGTACATGTGAAGCCGTAGGGAGGGAGCCACTTCGCCATGGCACTCGCGTCGAGAAATGCGCGATAGACCTTCTCAGGCGTGGTGCGGAGGACTCGATGGAGACGGACGGTGCGGTCGGACATGGTATGGGTCCCTTCGGGTGGTGACGGTGATTGCGCTAGTATGGATGATGGGCAAGGACCATTACGCCCCGATGCTCAACAGGCCGTGATCTCGGCGCAACGATGTCGACAAGCCGATCCCTCGCGAGCGGTCCCACGCGCGCCGCCGGTGTCCTGCCGCAGGCGCAACGGTGGGCCGGTTATTTTTTGCGCTGGACGGCAACGCGCTTCTTGCCTGCATGCACGGTGATCCACACCGGGGCGTGATCGCTCGCGCCGGGTCTGCCGCGAGCTTCCTTGTCCATTCCGGCCTCGCCAAGTCGTCCGGCCAAGTCCGCGCTCAGCAGCAAATGGTCGATCCGGAGCCCGGCGTCGCGCTCCCAGCGCTTGCGCATGTAATCCCAGAACGTGTACACGGTTTGGGAGGGGTGCTTCGCACGAACGGCGTCAACCCATCCCTGGTCGAGCAGTCGACGAAACGCGGCGCGGCTCTCCGGCTGCACCAGCGCATTGTCGTCGTACGATGATGTCGAATAGATGTCGCGGTCGGCAGGGACAATGTTGTAGTCGCCCGCCAACGCTATGGGAAGTCCCGACGCGAAGAGGCCCGCCGCGTGCGTGGCGAGCCTGTCCAGCCATGCCAGCTTGTAGTCGAACTTGGGACCTGGCTGGGGGTTCCCGTTGGGGGCGTACAGGCAACAAAACAGCACGCCATTGACGGCAGCCTCCAGGTAGCGCGCCTGCGCATCCTGCGCGTCACCAGGCAGGGTCCGCCGGACCTCGATGGGCTCTGCGCCGCGCGCAAGAATGGCGACGCCGTTGTAGCGCGAGGCCTGGCCTTGCCATAGGGCTCCATAGCCCGCAATACGAATTGCGTCGACGGGAAACTCGCCTTGATGTATGCGCAGCTCTTGCAGGCACACTACATCGGGCTTCGCATCTGCAAGCCATTCGAGCAGATTGGGCAGCCGCCCGCGAATGCCGTTGACGTTGAAGGTGGCGATTTTCAATGGGGCGGCGGCCAGTCTGCCGAGCGCCCGCCGGAGCGATACGCGCGCAGCGCGTTGCCCGTCTCCGGCGGGGACCTATTCGTCGAGAAACCCGCCTTTGTAAAAGCTCCAGGCAGTGCCATCGTGCAGGTAGAAGTGGCCATCGGCACAGAAATCCTTGCCCGGGAAATACTCCCGGTATTGCCTGGGGATCAGGCGCTCGAGTTGCTCGTCCGAGAGCAAGTCGAACTCCTCGGGGCTGATTGCCCTGCCTACCCGTAGTGTCGGTCGTTCCATGGCTTCCATTGATGTTCGTGCGGTGATCGGCGCTGGCTGACGTTCGACGTGGACGGTGGGCTTCAGGGCGATTGACGCAAGCACTTCATCGCGCGGCCGCACTCACTGGGGGAAACCGCGAAATACGCCATCCGCATCCACTGAATCTACAAAGTCAGCAAAATCCATGTTCGCGAGGCGCAAGTTATTCTCAACAGCCCACGCCTGAGAGGG
>JBDTTE010000129.1:0-10290 GCA_039930785.1 Betaproteobacteria bacterium
GGCTGGACACCGTGGTACGAGCGCATCGAGCGCCGTGAAATTCGATTGCCCTGTTACGACTACAAGTTGGGCGTCTATTTCAGCAACCCGTTCTTTTCCCCCTTGGCAAAACGTTACGGAGCGGCGAGCGAGACCAATCCGCTGGGCAGCGCGTGGGAGAAATTCGAGATTGCGATCCTCGACCGCCTATCGAGCCCTGCCTACCTGGCGGATATGCGCGAAAGTGGTACGGAGCCCGACCTCATTCCCGACGAACCTGCGCCGCTGGACGAAGAAACGCCCCTGCCCGCGTTGACCGCCACCAACCTGCCTCGCGGATGGAGAAGCTGGTTGCACCGAATCATCTTCGGGAACAAGTTTCCCTAGACCGCAATTTCGATGAGGGAGCAAGGAAAAATTTCGACGGATCCACCATCAAATCGCATACGCATCAATGGAATTTCCGGTGCTGGACAGCTCACATCACGCCGTTAATGCGCACCAAAAAAAGACGGCTCGCTGCCTGATCCACCCGGCATTTCAGGTCTCGGCCCTGCCGGGTCGCCATGGGACGGGGAACGAACCCATGTTTGGCGTCAGTGCGAACCGTCTTCGCAACGCAGAGTTGGGGCATACGTTACGCCAGATATGCCTTCCGCGAAATCGGGGCCGCACGGTAATTTTATGTCGGTGTTTGTCTGACAGGCGCGCCTCGTGCAAGTCGCACCCAAGCAATTAAACTGGTTGAAACGACCCAAGCAAAAGTGCAGGCAATCAACTGACGACGTCTGTGGTTTGATGGCTGGCTACCGCTCGCAGATGTCGACTCGATGCGTGGGTCCGCATCGCTTTCCGGCCCGCAATTGCAGATTCTCCCTGCCTCCCTTTGCGCGCTGTATTCCCAACAGGGCGACCTGAACCTTCAACCGGCCAGTGAGCGTCCCTGACCCCGTTTGACGCGTAGCCCGTCTCTGCGTGAGGGCTTCTGCGAAAAGCTGCGGAACGCGGGTTGAATCCCCAGGGAGGCGGCCAGGCGTGGCTCTCCACGGTATAGGCCAAGAAAGGCGTATCCCGCGCCTCGCGTCGGCAGGCTCTTTTTTTTCGGGGTAATCTTCGTTCGCGCCTCGGTCACCCTGATTTTTCCGCTGTTTCCGCAGGTTTCGTCGGCCATCAATGAAGTCGTTCGCCAAAAAAATCTACCAAAGGAAAGTCGCCATGCTCCACACCGCCCGCGTTCTCCTCGCCGGGGCCTTGGCCTCGTTATCCCTGCTGGGCAATTCGCTGGCGGCGGATACCGTGAAGATCGCCTACATCAATGGCGTAAGCGGCGTATTCGCGGTGCAGGGAGAGGAGCAACTGAAGGTCTTCCGTGCCGCGATAGACGCGGTGAACGCAAAGGGCGGCGTTCTCGGAAAAAGCCTCGAGATCGTGTCCTTCGACAGCAAGAACAATCCGCAGGAAGCCCTGCTCATGCTCAAGCAGGCCACCGACCAGAACATTCGATTTGTCGCGACAACGGTGACGAGCGTCGTGCATGCCTTGAACGATGCCGTGAAGAAACACAACAGCCGGAATCCGGAACAGGCGGTACTGCTCCTGAATTTCAACGGCCTCGACCCCGCGCTGACGGAAGAGAAATGTTCATTCTGGGCATTCCGCTTTGAAACGCACGCCGACATGCAGATCAAAGCGTTGGCCCTCGCAATCGCCAAGCAGCCGTCCATTCACAAGATCTACTTGATCAACCAGGACTACGCCTTCGGCCAGTCGGTAAGCCGGGGGGCGCGGGAAATGCTGAAGGCAGTGCGACCCGACATACAGATCGTCGGCGACGACCTGATTCCGCTCGGAAAGGTGAAGGACTTCGCCCCCTATGTCTCGAAGATCCGGGCGTCCGAAGCCGACGCCATTTTCACCGGGAACTGGGGTAACGACCTTTCCCTGCTCATCAAGGCCAGCAACGAATCCGGACTGACGGCGAATTACTACACACTCCTCGGTGCATTCTTCGGCACGCCCACCGCCATCGGCGCAGCTGGCGCCAATCGGATCAAATCCGTCTACTCATGGCATGTCAACGCGGCCGATCCGACGTGGGAGAAACGATTGGTGGAGACGCGGGCCAAATATCACGCGCTGTCCGACATGGCCTACCTTCCTGCGTACCGGACGATCGAAATGCTGTCCGATGCGATTATCAAAGCCGGAACCACGGACCCATTGAAAGTAGCGTATGCGCTCGAGGGCATGAAATACGCCGGCCCCAGCGGCGAATCGTGGATGCGGGCCGAAGACCATCAACTGATTGCCCCCATCTATCTCCTTAATTTCGCAAAGGCGGGTCAACCGGGAGTCAAGCACGACGCGGAGGAGACCGGCTACGGCTGGAAGACCGAATTGCTGGTCAGCGCAAAAGACAACGTGCCGCAGATCAAATGCGAAATGGAACGGCCTGTCCAATAGCTACGCCGGAAGCACGAGTTGAGTTTGAGTAACTACGCCGCAAAGTTTTCCGGCATCGGATTTGACGAGTGTCTGCCACACAAGGGTCGTCCGGCCGCGATGAAAGGGCGTGCACTCGCCGGTGACTGTCGATCCCGCTGCTGCGGCGCGCAAAAATTTCGTGCTCGATTCGATCGTGGTCGTCCTGGCACCTTCCGGCAAATTGAGGAAAGTGCCCACTGCGCCCAGCGTGTCGGCGAACGCCATCAACGCGCCACCGTGCAGAATCCCGCCCGTCGTGCAGAGATCGGGCCGCACTTCGAGGGTTGCGATTACCCGCTCGGGCGTCACAACCGAAAATGCCACGCCGAGCAGCCCCGGAAACAACGATGCAAACAGCTCATGAAGCGATGTGGGCGTAGTCATCTGGCCTCCCGTAACGCGCAACGCTGTCTCAGTCGGTTGAGACACCGCTTAACATAGTCCTCCGGCCCACTATCGGTCAAAATCTCTGTTCGAACATTGGCACGTGGTATGCGTGCCGTAACCGTCGCATCAGTTACCGCGTTTTCGAACGCGGTGAAATCGAAAATGGCCGATGGCGGTATCGATTGACCCGCTATAGAATTGACCACACCGTAAGAACTGCAGGACACAACCGTTCAGTCTCGACCACCTCACATGCCGAAACGAGAGAAGCTTTACGAGCAGATCATGTCCGATGCTCTCGAGCACGTATATATATTCGCGTTGCGACGTGGCATCGAGGCTGGCGTGCTCATGGCTTCTTTCGACGTTGACCGCGGTCCGGGCCCGCACTCGGAACACACTTTGACTCTGGCGGTTCGCGAATCGGGCATTGTCGTTGCGGGGCAAGCAATTCCGCACGATTGGCTTTCGGTCGGCACCTCCTTCATCGATGTTCGCTACTCCAAGCGCATCGCGGATCTCTTGCAGGAGCTGGAGAACAAGGCACAGGTGGCGGGCAAGCCAATCTAGGCCGGAATTCCGGGTTTCGATTCGTGGAAGGCGAAGCGCGATCGGTACCTCGATGCGCTCCGGTAGACTTTCAATGAGACGCAGTGAGGCACCGCCCCGATCCATCGCGTCGCAACAATTTCTGAATCCACTTGCAAGGCTGCGATATTGCGCGCAGGATTTTCGGCCGCCACGCGATGCGAAGACGGATATGGTTGATTCTCCGTGCGTCCACTGCATTCAACTGATCGGTACCGGATCCCATGCGGAGCCGCACGCGTCGTTGAAAATCATGAACTTCAGGAGAGACAGGCGTGGGAGCGTGCCGGAGGACCTCGCGGAGTTCTATCGCTGCGACGTCTGCAAGACCGTTCTGGTGCGAGACCTGAACAAGACGAGCGCCCATGCGAAGTGGGACTGGATTTGAAAAACCCGGATGCTGATTCTGCCGAGTTGATTTTTCTGCAGTTCCCGCGCCAATCAAGTGAAACGATTCAGGAGTTCCGCCACCTTGTCCACAGGAACGGGGCGACTGAGCAAGTACCCTTGGGCCTGATCGCAACGCAACTCGCGAAGTAGCGCCAATTGTTCTTCGGTTTCCACTCCCTCCGCGACTACGTGCAGTCGAAGCGAATGCGCAAGCGAAATCACCGACCTTACGATTGCCAGGCTCTCCGGATTTTGTGTCATGCCGATGATGAAGCTGCGATCGATTTTCAGGGAATGGATCGGAAGCCTGGCGATATAAGCGAGCGAAGAATACCCGGTGCCAAAATCGTCCACATAAATTTCCACGCCCAGTCCGCGAATGGTTTGCAGGATCGGCACAATCCGATCGACGTCCTCCATGATGACGCTCTCGGTTATCTCCAGGTCGAGCGCCGAACCGGCCTCCTCCATCCTCGAGGCCGATTCGATCACCATCGAAATGAATGCCTTGTTGCGCAATTGAATCGGTGACGCATTCACGGCAATGCGCGGCACTTTCAATCCGTTTTTGGTCCACGATTCGCAATCGCGCGCAGCTTGCATCATCGCCCAGTTCCCGGCCTCCAGGATCAGCCCGGTTTGCTCCATCAGCGGAATGAATCTGGCCGGCGCAATCAGTCCATCTTGCGGATGCTCCCAGCGCATCAATGCTTCAAAACCGGTCAGCTTGCCGGTATCGAGCGCGATTTTCGGCTGATACCACAACACGAGTTCGCCGTTTTCCAGCGCCCGCCGCAACTGATTCTCCAGCCGAAGGGTATCGGCGACACGGATGTTCATTTCCGGTCTGTAAAACAGGAACCGGTCGTTCTGTCGCTTTGCATTGCGCATTGCGGCTTCGGCGTTGGCAAACAGCGCCTCGGCGGATTCGCCATCGCCTGGGGAAATCGCGATGCCGCTGGCGGCGGTGACGCGCAACTCTTCGCCTTCCAGCGCGAAGGGTTCGTCGAATATTTCCCGACTTCTGGAATCCATCGCGTAGGCGACGTCTTCGGCCTTCCACACGCCAGGAAATGCGAGCGCGAAGGTATTCGAACCGACGCGCGCTACCGTATCCTGGTTCCTGACGACAGCCCTCAGGCGCGCGGTGATGGCCTGCAGAAGCGCGTCCCCTGCCTGGCGTCCGAGCGTTTCGTTCACCATCCGGAAGCGGTCCAGATTCATGACAATCAACGCAATGTTCGCGTGATCCCGGGACGCGCCGTTGAGGCTCTGCGACAACCGGTCAATGAACAGCGCGCGGTTCGGCAAGCCGGTCAGCGGATCATAGTAGGCGAGAAAATCGACCTTTTCCCTCTGGGCGATGTAATTCAACGAAAAGGAAACGTCACCCGCCAGGTCTTCCAGCAACTTGACTTCCTCATCGTCAAAAAAATCTTCCTGGTCACAGTACAGCATGAAGATGCCAATCGCCTTCTCCGAGACCACAAGGGGCAATGCGATGGCGGAACGACAGCCTAGTGATACGACCTCCCTCCTGACGAAGTCGAGATTCGGATTGTCGGTGATGTCGTTGCTGAAGACGGAGCGCTGCGCTTGGTACGCGCGATTGGCGAGCCCGCCGGGCGACAGCTCGATGCCGGAACCGACTTCATTGATTTTCGCGAACAACTGCGATCCCGCACCCGCCCAGGCAACCGGCTTCAATACGCCCCGCTCGACTATCCCGATCCAGGCGATGTGAAAAGCGCCGTGCTGGGTCGCAATTCGACAGGCCTCGACGAACAGTTCCTCCCTGTCCTGGATCCGGACAATGGCCGAATTGATGCTACTGAGAACCGCGTGGATCCGTGTGAGGCCGAGGATCTTGTCTTCGTAATGCTTTCTCTGCGAAATGTCGTGGAAGATCGCCTGGATTACACCGTCCTCCAGCATCTTCAGGCTGACTTCCGCAGGGAAGACCGTCCCGTCCTTGCGTTTGATCATGCGCTCGAAGCGCAGCGATTCGCCGGCAATGACCTCCTTCAATCGTTCGCGATACATTTCCTTGTCCGCGTCGACGTAGGTCACTTCACCGTTCAGTTCGATCACTTCGTCCTTCGAGTAACCCAGCATCTCGCAGCCGCGTGAATTCATCAGTACGAAGTTGCCATCGAGATCCGAGAGATAAATGCCATCGGCGGCGTGTTCGATGAGTTGCCTGAACCTCACCTCGCTCTCTTCGAGCTTTCGTGCCGCAATCTGGCGTTCCGTAACGTCGTAGGCCACGACCAGCTTTGCCGACCTGCCCTTGACGACAATATCGTGAGAGGCAATTTCCGCGGTTAACAGTTGCCCGGACTTCGTCCGATGTATCCAGGTCCCGGCTGCGTTCAATCCGGTCCTCCGGCCCGAGAGCCGCTCCATCAATCTCAGGACCTCATCCTGAGGACGAATCTCCATGATGGTCATCGCCAGAAACTCGTCGTGCGTATAACCGTACTTCACGGTGGCGGCGTGATTCACATCCAGAAAACGCAGCGTTTCGAGGTCGAAGATCCACATGGAATGTGGATTGGATTGAAAAAGGTTGCGATGGCGCTCCTCGCTTTCGAGAAGCTCACGCTCGAGGGCGACCTGGACCGCGCGGCGATCGGCCTCTGTAATTGCCCGCTCGACTGCGGCCGGCAAGCGAAGCAGGTTACCTTTTAGAACGTAGTCGACCGCACCTTCCTGCAGGGCGCGAATGGCGTTTTCCTCGCCGAGCATGCCCGATACAAAAATAAAAGGCGTATCGGGACTCAATTCCCTGGCAATGGCCAATGCCCGCATGCCGTCGAAATTCGGCATGGAAAAATCGGAAAGGATTATATCGGGCGCAAAGTCCCGCAGCTCGCGACGGAAGGCTCCATCCGTCTCGACGAGGCGCATCTCATACTGCAATCCCCCGCGTCGTATTTCCCGCAGCGCCAGTTCGGCGTGCGCAGCCACGTCCTCTGCCATCAATATCCTGATATGCCGCCCCCCGGTCGTCGACTGCGGACCGATCCTCCGTTTGCTGGGCGGATCATTTGACGCTGACACGCGGCCCTCCACTCGTTGACGCTGCTGCAAGACCTCGGCGTGACCACGACTGCGGGGTGCTTGGGTCTTGAATCCAGGCTACGCAGTACTTATCGTCATGGCTGCCGCGCAACTATAATCCCGCGCCTGCATACCGGCGTACTTGTAGGACAAAGCAACCCTGCTGAAGGCCCGCCGGGGGTTCCCCACGACAGACCCCGCCTGCCGGCTTTCACCCCATCCCCCGCCAGCGCCGGTGAAATTTACCGCCAACCGGTAGAAAGCACCCCGGCGAGACGAAGACCTGAACCTAAAATTACAGTGGAATCAACAAAAACCCGACGCCGAGACGCTGGCCGGCAATTTGCTATGAATCATCGCACTGGTTATTCGATTTGAAACCAGCGAGTGCCGGGAGCAACGGGCGCTCTCTGAAATAAATGGCTTCGAAGGAAATGACTATGCCGCGGCGCAACCTGAACACATTTTTCCACTTTGGCAGGAAAGTTTCCGAATTGCTGTGGATCCCCTTGGTTCTCTATATCGGGAATGCAATGGGCCATGGCGTATCGGCGATATTTCTGTCATGAGGTCGTAACGGCACGGATCGATCGGCTTCAAAACGAAGCAGATCGCGTTGTCCCACATACGCAAAGAGGATGATCACCATGAAGCAATCCATCATTTCGGTATTGGTAATGGGTCTGTTCGCTGGAGCCGCAACAGCAGTGTACGCAGCCGATGAAGTCAAAACGGACGCGCAGCCCGCCGAGAATGCACAATCGCGTTCCGCGGATCCCGAGCAGAAAGACGAGAATTCCGCCAAGAACAAAAACATGCACGAGAAGGGCGCCGCCGCCTTCAAGAAGGCCGACAAGGACAACGACGGAACGCTCGACCGGAAGGAAGCCAAGGCAATGCCGCGCGTGGCAAAGCACTTCAAAGCCATCGATACCGACAATGACGGGACGGTGTCCCTGGAAGAAGTTCACACGTATATGGCGGCCCATCCCAAGACAGCAAGCAACAAGTAACGCGCAGAATCGGGCGGTCGGCAGTCCTCCGGGATATCCGAACCGCCCGCCCTCCATGGTTTTGTTGAACAGGACTAGTTGGTCACGCGCATGTACAGCATCGGCAGCTTCTCCGGCAGCCGGCTGATGCGATCTAGCACCATGTAGTTGCGCATGCCGAAGATGCGCGAGACGTATCGATCGGCCTTCGGGTCCAGACTCATGCAGTAGGTAAAGACGCCGTGGCGGTTGTTCTCCTCCACGGCTTTTTTTGCGTCGAACACCAGATACTGCGCATCGTGCACATCGATGTCGGAAGGCTCGCCATCGGTGATGAGGAGGATCAGTTTTTTGTGTGCGCGACGATCCTGCAGGAAGGACCCCGCGTGGCGCAGCGCCGTACCCATGCGCGTCGACAATTGTCCGGTCATTCCAGCGAGGCGCGCCTTCGGAAGCTCTCCGTACGGGCGATCGAAATCCTTGAAGCGGTAGTAGCCGACGTCGTGGCGTCCGTTCGACGAGAAACCGTGGATGGCGAAACTGTCGCCGATCCTCGCCATCGCGTCTGCAAGCAGCACGGTGGCTTCGCGCGCAAGGCTCAGCACCGTGGTCCTTTCGTCAGCGGCGAGATCATTGGTCGATTGAGAAAGATCGAGCAGCACAAGGACCGAAAGATCCCGCTGCTGGCGGCCAAGCAGCGCATGCACGCGCGGGTCCGGTGGAATGCCGGCGCGCAGGTCGATCATCGCGTTGATACTCGCGTCGAGATCGAGGCGGTCACCGTCCAACCGGCGCTTGAGCTTGATGGGGCGCTGGACCTGGACGGACTTGACCAGATACTTCACGCGATCGACGAGGTCGCGGTGACGCTCCAGGATTTCCTCGATCATTTGGGGGTCGCCTTCCGCCGCGGGCTTCTCCAGCAGGGTGCACCACGACGGCCGTTCGCGTCCGATTACATAGTCCCATTCGTCGTAACGAATAGGCGGGGACAACGGCTCTTCCTTCAGCGCTTCCTCTTCGCGTGACGGTGCGGACAGCTTGACCCGCTCTTCCTCGCCCGGTGGCGGTTCCGATTGTTCGTCGCCCTCGTCTTCGCCTGTGTTCGAATCGTCGTCCGCGAGGCGGGCGCCCTGCATTACCACATCATCTTCGTCCGGCGACGGCTCACCCATGTCACCGAAATCCCAGATGCCCTGGTTATCGTCTCGATACGCGGGCTCGACCACATAAGTCTTGAAATTGAACTGGACACGCATCTGCCCCATGTCGTTGCCGAGCAGGCCGCCGAGCGCGCGGCTCATGGACTGGTCCTGCCAGTATTCCTTTTGCTCGAAGAACTGGCGCCTGGCCTTCTCGACCCAGGGATTGTCGTCCTCGAAATTTTCGTCTATCAGCGCGCGCGCCAGCCGTGCCATCAACGACCCGGATGTCACAGTCCCGCCAGCGTGCGCCACATGGAACGCCTTCCAGAGGTTGCGCAAACCCGGGAACTGGCGCAGTGCCAGCTGCTCGACACGCGCGTCCTCGATCAGCGATACCAGTGCGACTTGCAGAGGCTTCAAGCTGCCGACGGGAAAGCGCTGCGTGGTGAAGACTATGTGGGCCGCGGCATGTGCGGCCGCCGCTCGATACAGCGCCAAGCCCGGTTGTCCCCCGAAACCGCGATACGACTGCGGCATGCGAATGGTCCAGCCATCGATGGTCGATCGCCGGCCCGCACTCGAACCTTTGGTGTGAATGACCGGGCGCAGTTTGATGTTGCGCCCCCACAGCGCGCGCAGATAAAGCGAGAGCCGACGCTCGACATCGGGAAACACCGTCTGATCGCCTTCTGCTTGCAGCAGCTGGCGACCCTCCTCGCTGTCGAGCGAGAAATAGCGGGCCTGCACATTGGGATCGCGCATGTGCGACTGCACGCCGAGCATCGCCCAGCGCCGCAATCCGTCGAGGGTCAGCTGTTCGAGCAGGGGATCGAGGCGCTGGAGGATCGGTGCGACACCAACCGGCGCGAGGGTCGCAAACTCAGTGAGAAATTCCAGCCAGGCGCCATACAGCGACGCATCGCGTAAACGGCGCGCCGCAATGTTTGCCGAGGAAAAAACCTGCTCGGCGGTTCGAGCGTCGGTGTGCGCGTACACAGCCAGCGAAGTATCGATGGTGGCGAACGCCGCTTCCTCGTCGACCTGGCGCGCAACGGCGGGAATCTCGCGCAGGTAAGCCAGCACGACGCTCCAACCCAGACCCGCAGTCGCCAGTTCCTTCGCACCTTCGAGGTAGCGCGTCAGGCCTTTTTCAGAAAACGAGCGAGTCGCCTCGATCCAGGACGATTGCAGCAACTCGCGCGCGTGCGGCCCGAGGGAATCAAGCAGATCGCTGTAGTCGTCTAACTTCGCCATGGTCTATT
>JBDTTE010000130.1:0-10182 GCA_039930785.1 Betaproteobacteria bacterium
TCGAGTCGCGCCAAGCCTCGGTGAACACAGGCGAACTCACACGATTTCATGAGGCGGAGATGTCCGAAACTACGGAGGTCTTCGGAAACGTCGCGCATCGCTTTAGCGCCTACCGCAAGTCTGGTACGTTGAGAGGCGTGCCATTCGAGGCCCGGGGTTTGATTTCCACGCAGTTCATTCTCACGCACGTGGGCTGGAAGATGAGTTCCATGGCGTGGGACGATGAACGCCCGGGCCTTACCCTGCCGCAGCAATATGAACCACAGTTATTCGCCAAGCGATAGCACGAGGCCCAACCCTGCGCTCGACCGGACGGCCGATGTGGGCGGTGGCAAGCGCGACGGAGCCCGATCGCCGAGCTTGGTGGGTTCTATGCGGAGATTTACCTACCGACCGTGTATCTGCTCCATCAGTTGTCCATCCGCGTCATGCCACGCGGCTTATCGCCCACCGTTGCTTGAGGTATCGAGATGGGAACAAAGCGCGATTGGCCGCAACTCGGTCCCTTGCTCCAGTCTCGCGCCGAGACGCTCATTGCGTGGGCTGACCGCGATGATGTGTGGGAATCCGCTCCCTGACCCGGCGGTCAACACGGACGCCCCGCGCACTTAGTCCGAGCGACCGCATAGCCTCATTCGGCATCTCGAACGACCCGATGAAACGCGCCGCCATCCTCGCGTCAGTGGCCCTCGCCATAGTTGCATTTCTGCTCCTTGTCGTGGCACCGCGCAGCGACTCCGAGATCGCGATTACACGGGATCTCACCTATGGCAAGAGCGGGGATACGGAATTGAAACTGGATCTGGCGATGCCGAAGGTGGGAATCGGCCCGTTTCCCGCGGTCGTTTTCCTGCACGGCGAGGGCTGGAGAGCAGGCAACCGCCAGCAGATGAATCACTTCATCGAGGGCATGGCACGTCTGGGGTACGTGGCCATCACGGTGGAGTACCGGCTTGTGCCGACGGCCCGCTTTCCTGCACAGGTCGAGGATTGCAAGGCCGCTGTGCGCTGGCTACGGGCCAATGCCGAGAAGTACCACGCTCGTTCCGATCGCATCGGTGTGGTTGGCTTCTCGGCGGGGGGTCACCTTGCTTCCATGCTTGGCGTAACGCGCAAGGAGGACGGATTCGAGGGTCTCGGTGGCAACCCCGAACAGTCCAGCCGTGTTCAGGCCGTGGTGAGCTTCTTCGGGCCAACCGATTTCTCGGCGCGCAATTGGCCCAAGGACCTGGAAGAGGAAGTCATCGCTCCGTTTCTGGGCGGGTCCTTCGCTGACAAATCCGACTTCTACAGGAGGGCTTCGCCCATCAACTACGCATCTGCGGAATCACCGCCGTTCCTGTTCTTCCATGGCACCGACGACCAGCTCGTCCCGATTGATCAATCAAGGCGACTCGCAGAGACACTGAAGAAGGCTGGCGTGCCAACTCGGATGGTTGCGCTCGAAGGAGAGGGCCACGGTTTCTCGGACCCCAACAACCAGGAAGCCATGCGACAAATGCTGGATTTCCTGAGCGAGCGGCTAAAACCATGATGTTCGCGATCAAAGCCGAGGTCAGCGACCCGGGGTCGGAGTCCTTTGCGTTCAGCGCGCAGAAGACAATGTACGGTGGCAAGCAGATCGCTATAGGCGACGTGATCTTTGTATTCGCAAGCGAAAACGAGGGCGGTTCAGGTCTTATCGCAAGCGGGGTCGTCACATTGGCCGAAGCGACCCCAAAAAAACTCGGGATCGCACGGCAAACGCCGCGCGTCAGCATCATCATCAGACGCACCGCGCTCGCCAAGCGCCGCCTGGGTCGGAGCGAACTCAGGCATTTTCATGACTGGAGCGATGGTCGACCCGAGACCGAGCTCAACTTCAAGTTCTATCGCCAGGCAACGAACAAGATTGTGGGCATCTCTGATGCAGCGGCCGCATTCCTCCGCGGTTTCTTCTAGCGCGTCCTTGCATTGGCGGCCCTTTGCGTCTGTTCGCGCGATGGTGCAGTATCCATTCTACGAGAGGGAAAGAGTTTGAAAACCTTGCGCTTTCGCCAAACACGCGCGGCCTTCATTCTGCTGTGCTTCCCCCGTACCAGTAAGAAGGCGACGTAATGCCGGTTGGTCGGGCAGCGGAACCGTCAACAATCCTGGCACCACCAACTGTACCGACTCCTGGTATTGACACTGGCCTTCGGCAAATCATGAAGACGTCCCCCCTCGAAGAATTCGTCGCGCAGACTGCGGTACGCAGCCGCGACCTGTCCGATCCGGCAGATTGCGTGCTTGCGCTCGCGCCGCTCATGCTGGACCTGATCGACAAAGCCCCGATGTTCCTCGAGCCTCAGCACTACCGGAGCGACCCTGGCGGCTACACCCGCAATCTCATCTACAACGCGCCGGATGAAAGCCTGTCGCTCTACTCGCTGGTCTGGTTACCAGGGCAGTGGACGCCCGTGCACGACCACGGCAGTTGGGGGGTCGTCGGAGTAATCGAAGGCGTACTCGAAGAACGAAGCTACGTACGGCTTTCGCCGGACCGCGCCGATGATGAAGGCATCGAGTTGGTGCGAGGCGGAGTGATCCTGCTCGGGCGCGGCGCGGTCACCAGCTTCGTCCCCAATCCGGACCACATTCACATTACCGGCGTGCCGCACGAGCGGCCCCGAGCCGTAAGTCTGCACCTCTACGGCCGCACGATGAGCGACTTCAATACCTATGACGTGGCCGCAGGCACGCGCCACCGAGTAATGCTTGCCCACAACGAAAGCTAGGCTGCCGGTACTGGCGCCAACTCTTTGCCCGATGTCGCCCGGCCTTGCGCCGAATCGAACGGGCCGGCCCGCGGATGCTTGCCCGTACGCATCCCTCCCCGCCGGTCACCTTGAACATCAGGAGGCACGACAATGGACACTTCGTCGCCAACCGTGAGCCCCGACGGGCAGGATCCATTGCCGGCCAATCCGCATGTGCTAAGCAGATCTCTCGCGCATGCGGCGGTCTTTCCAAGTCACGAGAAACGCCAGGCCGCGCACATCGACATTGCGGTCAGCTCTCCCTTCCTGCGATCGACCAAACCATGCTGACCATTGACGACGTCCGGTCCATTCCGCTGTTCTCGACACTCGCCGTTGCCGAGCTCGAGCGTCTCGCGGAAACCTCCGCCGATGTGCAGCTCGGCACCGGCGAATTCGCAGTTCATGAGGGTGGAGACCGTGCGCTTTACGCGGTTCTCAGCGGCAGGATCGAGGTCGTGAAGCTGTTCGACGGTATCGAACGCACGCTGGGCTGGCGTGTTCCGGGAACCATATTCGGCGAAGTGCCGATCGCCTTCGGGACGGTGTTCGTGGGTGGATACCGGGCCTCGGAACCCTCCCGCGTTCTCCGCGTGGATCCCAAGGAGTATTACGCCACGGCGGCGACGTCCCCGGAAATCGCGGTAAAGGTCGGCGCGCTCGCACGCGAGCGCATCGGAGGGCTTCAGGGCATCGCGGCGGAGCCGCCCAAGGCACGTGTGGCGATGGTCGGTCACCGCTGGGACGCCGCATGCAGCGCGCTGCGCCAGTTTCTTGCGCGCAACCAGATCAGCCATGACTGGATGACGCCCGACGCGCCCGAACTGGCAGCGCGCTGGCCTGAAGAGCGCCCGGCGGACGACGATTGCCCCATGCTGCGCCTGACTGACGGGACGCTTCTGCGCCGGCCCGGCACACGCGACCTTGCCGAGCGCCTTGGCCTGCAAACGCGCGCACGTCTTCCAGAGTACGACACCATCATCATCGGTGGCGGGCCAGCTGGCCTCGCGGCTGCCGTTTACGGCGCGTCCGAGGGACTGCGCACCGTGGTGGTGGAGCGCGAGGCGCCCGGGGGCCAGGCCGGGACCTCCTCGCGCATCGAGAACTATCTGGGCTTCCCCAGCGGCGTCTCGGGCGACGAGCTTGCGAGCCGCGCACTGCAGCAGGCAAGGCGCCTCGGAGCCGAGATACTGGTCACGCGCTCGGTCGCTCGCATTGATCCGGCAACGCGTCAGGTTTGTCTCGATGACGACGATATCGTCCGCGCACGAACCATCATTCTTGCCACCGGCGTAACGTGGCGCCGCCTGGGAATCGCGGGCTTCGATCGGCTGATCGGCAAGGGCATCTACTATGGCGCGGCGCGCAGCGAAGCGAACGCCACCCACGGACTCGATGTCCATCTCATCGGTGCCGGAAACTCAGCCGGCCAAGCCGCGCTGTACTTTGCCAACCATGCGCGCACGGTGACGCTTGTCGTGCGCGGCGATTGCCTGGAACGAAGCATGTCGCGCTACCTGATCGAGCAACTGGACAAGAAGTCCAACGTGACGGTGCTCCCGCATTCCGGAGTCATCGCCGCGCATGGCGACACCCATCTGACGGCAATCGACATACGCGATGGCGAGAATGCAATCCGGCAACACGCCTGCGGAGGCCTCTTTGTCTTCATTGGCGCCGACGCCGAGACCGGCTGGCTGCCGGCGGATATCGCTCGTGACGATCGAGGATATGTCCTCACCGGGGATGACGTGGTGAAGGCGGGGCGCTGGTCGCACCACCGCGATCCCTACCTCCTCGAATCGAGCGCGCCCGGGATTTTCGCCTGTGGCGATGTGCGGTTGAGCCCGGTCAAGCGCGTTGCCTCCGCGGTCGGCGAGGGCAGCATGGCGATCGCCTTCGTCCATAAGTACCTGCAGCAGGACGCGCGCTAGCAGTTCGTTGAAAAACGCAGGAGGATAGCTTCCCCGCGTTTTTCAACGACGAAGAGCAAGACAGAGTCAGAGCGGCGGCTTTAAGGCGGCCGCGCGCCGCCGCTTGAGAAAAGGCCACGAAAAGACGAGCGGCGTGCCGGCAGCAAGCGAATTTCAACATACTGTTGGATTCGGCCTAATTCATGGTGTTGCGTACGCCGCGGCTTCGGCGCAGGATGCATCGGCTCTCAACACTTTGGCACGAGACAGGAGCGCAACAGCCATGAGCCAGCCGGGCCGCCCCAAGGGCGAATACCGAAGCGCGCAGCGCGAAGATGCTCCATGAGCGCGTTCAAAATAGTCGTCGTCCTGGGTCTGATTGCCGTTGCCTATCACTTCTGGGACAAGCACCAGGAGAAGAGAGAGTTGGCGGCAAACACCAATTCGAATGGCTTTGTCTCGATGCCGGCCCCGACCAACCTTGACACCGACACGGTGATCATTCTGGCCGCAGAAAATTGTCCCAAGGAGGATGCCCGGCGTGCCGACCAGTTGGCGGAAGATCTTGGTCGCCGCAAAGTCCCCTATACCCGCGCCCATAGCGCGAATTTGTCGATTCCAGAGCCCACCCCTGCGTTGCTGAAACGCATCGACAAGGTGATGAACGGCCCGCTCCCGGTCGTCTTCGTGCGCGGACGGGCAAAGTCCAACCCAACGCTTGACGAAGTCCTGGCCGAATATCAGACCTCGCAGCGGCAGCCACACGGGATGAATCGTCAAGCGGGCGGGAACCGACGTTGATCCAGCGCCGAATCGGCTGGGTCCCGCAGCCCGCCGCCTTCTGTAAATCCAGAAAGAGCCGATGAGTCAAGTTGAACGAGTTGCAGCGCGATCGGCAGTGGTTCTCGCGCCAGGTGAAGGCCGCACCTATTCGATGGGACGTATCAGCGCAGTCTTCAAAGCCGACGGAACGGAAACCGATTCCCGGTACTCCGTTTCCGAATGGTGGCTTGAACCGCACACGCAAGGGCCGGGAGCACACGCACACCCTGAAGATGACATTTTCTACGTACTCGAGGGGACCATGAGCGTGCTGATCGCCGGCGAGTGGACGCACGCAGACAAGGGCGCGTTCGTTCTTGTTCCCGGTGGCGTAGTCCATGACTTCGAGAATCGTGGCGACACCCGCGCCGGGCTGCTCAATCTCTCCATTCCGGGGGCTTTCGAGCAGCACATGCCGGGAATCGCGCAGTGGTTCATCGACAACCCGCCGGGACATGCGCCGGGCACCTAGCACTCATGAACGTCCAGCAACTGAAGGCGCTCTGCCGCAGATATCCCGGCGCCACCGAAACCCTGTACGAGGCCCCCGACAATTTCCTTGTCTACGGGATCGGCGGCAAGAAATTCGCTTATTTCAAAACCAGCCAACCGGAACGCTGGCGATTCAGCACCCGCGTATCACCTGACCGTTTCATCGAGCTGACCGACGTTCCGGGGGTGAAGCCCGCCAGATACAGAGGACGTTTTCATTGGATCACGATCGTCGACGTGGCCAGTTTTCCTGCGTCGTATCTTGCGGAGCTGGTTGAATGCTCATATCAAAGGGCGATGGCCTCATTGGGCAAGTCCAGGCGGGCTGCCATTCGCGAAGATTCTGCCGGGCGACGATCGGGCCGGCGGTCCGGTTAGCCTGATGCGTCAGACGCCAGCCGCCGCGATGCTGCCCTGATCGACCCCGATGGAAATCCGCGACATTCGACCATCGGAAATCGAAGCTGCGCGGCGCCTGCTCGCGGCGAGCGGCTGGACGCATCGCGTCGCCAGTCCGGAGGACTTTCGCGACCTGGTAGCGCGGTCGCAACGGGCTCTCGTCGCGGTCGAGGCCGGCGAGGTCATTGGATTTGTGCGCGCGCTTTGCGACGGGATGGCGAACGGCTACATTTCGATGGTCGTCGTCGCGGAAACGCATCGGCGCCAGGGAGTCGGCCGCGCCCTGGTCAAAGCGGTGATGGGCGAGGATCGCCGCATGACCTGGGTGCTTCGCGCGACGCGCAACGGTGTCGCGGAATTCTACGAAAAGATCGGCTTCGTCCGCTCGGAGGTCGCAATGGAGCGTCCCGGTGCGCGAATCGCCGACACATGACCGCCGAGTCGGACGCGACGGAGATTCAAATGCTTATCAACGGCAAATGTCACTGCGGCAATATCGCCTTCGACCTCGAGTGGGACGGCGACCCTTCGTCCATTCCGGCCCGTGCATGCGGCTGTTCGTTCTGCGTCAAGCACGGCGGCGTCTGGACATCCAACCCAAGGTCACGGCTGGTGATCGCCATTCGTGACGCGTCGCTGGTCTCGAAGTATGCGTTCGGATCGCGCACCGCCACGTTTCACGTGTGCGCGCGCTGCGGCATCGTGCCGCTGGTCACGAGCGAGATCGCACATCATCTGTACGCCGTCGTCAACGTCAATGTGCTGGAGAACCTCGACGAGGCGTGGCTGCACCGGACTGCCGCCAGCTTCGAAGGCGAAGACGTTGCGTCCCGTCTTGATCGCAGGAAGCGCAACTGGATCGCCGATGTTCGCATCGCCGAAAGCGGCGCTTAGTCGATGAGCTGGCGGCCCATCCGTTGGAAGCATCCGCTGCGCCATTGCCTGGCAATATTGCTGTGGATCCCCATCGGCGTCTGTGCGCAGAGCCTGGCGCTCTCCTTCGACGATGGGTTCGACCCGCGCGTCAACCCGCAAGCTGCGATCTGGAATACGGCAATCCTGACGGCGCTGTCGAACGCGGGAATCAAGTCGATACTCTTCGCCGCCGGAAAAACCGTCGACAGCCCCGAGGGACTGGCGTTGGCGGGAACCTGGGGCCGCTCGGGACACGGCATCGCCAACCACACGTACGTCCACATGAACCTCGGCTCCGGGAAAACGACGCTCGAGGCCTTCATCGCGGATGTGGAGCGGAACGAGGCCCTGGTGCGGGAGTTGCCCGGCTGGACTCGGCGGTTCCGCTTCCCGTATCTCAAGGAGGGGGAGAACGCGGCGAAGCGCGATGGGTTCAGGCGCTGGCTGGCGGCCCACGCGTACATGTCCGGCGCAGTGAGCATCGACGCGAGCGATTGGTACTACAACAATCGCTATTTGCGCTGGAAGAGCATGCATCCGGGCGAGGATCCCTCCCGCTTCCGCGCGGCCTATCTCGATCATCTGTGGAACCGCGCGACCTACTACGACGGCTTGTCCGAAAAGATCTTCCAGCGGAGCATCAGCCACGTCCTGCTGCTGCACACCAACGCCATCAATGCGGCATTCCTGCCCGACGTGATCGCGATGTTCAGAGCCAAGGGATGGAATTTCACCACCCCGGACGATGCCTACCGGGATCCGGTGTACGCGGCCAATCCCGACGTACTGCCTGCGGGGGAAAGCCTCCTCTGGTCGCTGGCCAAGCAGAGCGATTTCAGCGGCCTTCGCTATCCCGCGGAAGACGACATCTACGAAAAGCCGCTGTTGGACGACCTCCAGCTGTAGACCAAGTTAATCCCGCAAGCATGCCGATACGGCCCTACCGCAACGAAGATTGGCCCCAGGTGCGGGCCATCTATGACCTGTCCAAGCCGGACGAATTGCGCGGCGTGGTGGAGCCCGGCGCCATCCTTTCTCTCGAAGCGGATCCGAAGATGCTAGCCCTCTTTCGCGATTCGCAGATCATCGTGATGGTGGAGGACGATCGCGTCGCCGGCTTCGCCGGAAGCCGCGATTTCTTCATCACGTGGCTCTTTGTGCACCCTTCCTGCCGCCGCCGGGGAGTGGCGACCGCGCTGATCGGCGAAATGCTCGGTCGCCTCGCAGGCCCGGTCACGCTCAACGTGGCAACGAGCAACGCCGCGGCATGCGCGCTCTACCAGCGCATGGGGTTCACGGTGGAACGCGAATTCACGGGCCAGTTCCAGGGCACCCTGTGCAAAGTGGCTAGGTTGCGCCATGACACGGCCGCCTGATCCGGAACTGGTGTGGCCGGCGGCAGCGTATCTGCCGAGCTACGTGGCGGCGCTCACGCGGGGATGGTCGCCCGACAACATTCGCGGCGCGGCCGCGGCACGTGAAGAACTGGACCTCATTGCAGGCGATCCCGATGCGTTTGTTGCGGGGCTCGTCGATCGCGAGGCGAAGGGCCCGCCGGTCACGCTGCCCGACGGATCGCAAGTTGCACGCCTGCCGGGGTATCGGCGCTGGGTGTGGGACGGCGAATTTTGCGGCAGCATCGGCTTTCGCTGGCAACCGGGCACCTCGGCGCTCCCCGCACGCGTCCTCGGCCACATCGGCTACGCGATCGTTCCATGGAAGCAAGGCCGCGGCTATGCCAAGTTCGCGCTCAAGTCGATCCTGGCAGACGTGCGCGCAGAAGGCCTGCACTACGTCGAAATCACGACCGATACGACCAATCTGGCGTCGCAACGCGTCATCACCGCGAACGGCGGCGCGCTGGTTGAACGTTTCATGAAACCGTCGCAGTATGGCGGCCATGAAGGACTGCGCTTTCGCATCGACGTGCCGTGACCCCGGGTAGTGCAGGATGGCGGGACGGATCATCCTGGTGAACGGCGCGTCGAGCGCCGGGAAATCCACGCTTTGCCGCGCGCTGCAGGCGCGCCTTGGCGAGCCGTTCTGGCACTACTCGATCGATCACTTTCGCAATACCGGCGTGCTGCCGATGCAACGCGTCGCAAGCGGCGACTTTGCCTGGTCGGACATGCGCCCCGCGTTCTTCGAGGGATTCCACCGTTGCCTGCCGGCGCTGGCGGAGGCAGGCAACAATCTCCTCGTCGATCATATCGTCGAGACCAGCGCGTGGATGTCCCGCCTCGTGGAGCTCCTGGCGCCATTCGACGTGTTCTTCGTCGGAGTGCATTGCCCGCTGGGCGAACTCGAACAGCGTGAAGTGCGACGCGGGGACCGGCGCAAGGGCGAGGCTCGCCAGGATTACGCCGTGGTCCACGGTTTCGGCACCTACGACTTCGAAGTGAACTCGACCCGTGACCTTGGCGACAACGTCAATGCCGTGCTCGAGGCGTGGGATGCGCGAACGCCTCCGGGCGCGTTCGCCAGGATGCGCGCAGCGAAAGGCGAGACCGTGCAAAATGCGCGTTGAACCCGGGCAAGACGGCGGACAACCCTGCCAACCGCTGCAGCGGCAGCGATTGTCGCAATGGCCGGCGATGCACGCGCAGGAAGAGACCACAGTGGGCATCGCCGACATTCACAACTTCAGGCAAGCCGCGCCGGACCTGGCAACGTCCGGGCAACCCAACGAGGATCAACTCGCTGCGATTGCGGCGGCAGGCTACGACGTGCTGGTCAACCTTGCGCTGCATGACGATCCGCGCTATTCGCTGCGTGACGAAGCCTCGTCCGTCCGGGCGCTCGGCATGGAGTACGTGCACATTCCGGTGCAGTTCGCTGCGCCGGCTTCAAGCGATCTGGTGCTG
>JBDTTE010000131.1:0-10093 GCA_039930785.1 Betaproteobacteria bacterium
AATCCAATGCAGCGAAACCCCGCGCAGAAAATAAAAAAGCCTTCGTTCCGCCGCACCGGCGTCAGAACGAAGGCTTCATAGCCCCTGATGTAACGCGGCAGCCCTGCCGCGTGCGCAACTCAACGTCTCCAGTTTTTCACGGCATGCGCGAACCTGTCAAGGCGATTTGCGGATTGGCATGCGCAACACGCTGTTTCGCGGCTCCGGAGCGCGCACTTTTTCCGCGGGCTTGTCGTCGAACACGCGATGAGCGGTGATGATCGATCTCGCGACGACGCCCATCGCGAGACGTTGCGCCGTCGCCTGCTGGCGGATTAATTGGTAGGCGTTGTCTTCGCTGGAGCCTTTCACCTCCATGAGAATGCGCGTCGCGCGTTCGATCTCACGGCGGCTGCGCAGTGTCTCCTCCAGTTTGGCGACCTTGCTCTGCAACCGGTTCTGGTAGCCCTGCAGCGAACGCGCCATGACCAGGCTCGAGAGAATTCCCGAAGAGCGGATCGGTTTGCTGACAAAGCTATGTGCGTTGGTGTCGAGCAGGCTGCGTAATGCCGTTGGATTTTCGAAATCGACGATCGCAATCAACGCCGGCCCCGGATCCGCGGCGGAGGGTGGAACGATGGTGGCGCCCGTCGGCCTCACCGAGAAAAACACCACGTCGATGTCTGCTGGCAATTCGGACGGCACTGGCCACATCAAACTTGCGTGGCAACCGATGCGGCGCAGATGGCGCACCAGTTCGTCGATCTCTTCGTCGGCCGGATGGATGACCAGCACGCGCGTGCCGCGCAGTTCACGAATCGGATCGGGTGACATGTTGCCCTCCTTGTATCGCGTCAAATCTGTACATGGGCTGCGTCGGGAACATCCTCGACGCCGCCATAGGAAACAAGCCACGGATCGGGTTGCACCATCTCGCCCGATTCCCAGACCAGTTCGAATTCATCGACGCCATTCCACACGCCCACGCGCGGCGTAAGCCAGGTGTGATTGTTGTCCGAGTCGATGACGACGCGGCCATGCGGTGCTTCCATCTCCAGGCCACGCGCGCACGACATGAGGCGTTGCGTATCGATTTCTCCGGCGCGCTCAAGCGTCATGGCGAACATGCGCAACGCCGCATAGGAGGATGCCGCGTACTGACTGATAGCCGCGTCGGCACCGAAGTGTTCCCGGAAGGCGTGCACAAAATCGCGATTAGCTGGCGTGTCTATGCTGCTGAAATAGGGGGCCGCCGTGACATGGCCCGCGCATTCCACACGTCCGATTTCGAGCAATTCCGCCTCTGTAATGTTGTGGCTCGCAATCGGAATATCGGCGGGGTCGATGCCCGCGTCCGCATAGTGTGCGCAGAACTCGCAGATGTTGCGGCCAACCAGCGTGCTGAACACGACGTCCGGACGCAATGTCTTCACACGCGCCACCAGTTGCTGGAGTTCGTCAACCGCCGGCTGCATCGGCAGGTAAACTTCGTCGAGCACCTCGCCGCCATGGCGTTCGATCAAATCGCGCATGACGCGATTGGCTTCACGCGGATATATGTAGTCCGAACCGATCAGCAGAAAACGCCGCGCGCCCTGGCGAAACAGGTAGCGCGCCAGCGGCAGGCTGTTCTGGTTCGTGGCCGCGCCGGCGTAGATCACGTTCGGTGAATATTCAAAACCCTCGTAGAGGTCCGGGTACCAGAGCAGGCCGTTACGCCGTTCGATCGCGGGCAGGACGGCCTTGCGACTCAGCGATGTACAGCAACCGAAAATAACGCCAACCGCATCCTGCGTGAGCAATCGGTCTGCGTACTGACGGTACAGGCCGAGATCCGAACAGGTGTCGTAGTGGATCGCTTCCAGGGGACGGCCGAGTATCCCGCCAGCCGCATTGATTTCTTCGATGGCGAGCATGGCGCCGCGCACGTGCTGGGTGGACGGAATATCCATCAATCCGGTGCGCGAAAACAGGATGCCGATGGTCCATGCATCTTCCCTGGCTGCGGCCAAAGCATGCTCCTCGTCTGGTAGTGGCCCGCGTTCCCGACTCACCCGTCCGGCGGACAGGCTATCGCAACGAGTACCTGATCGCAATTACCGCGCCAGTCAAACGGATCCCTGAGGCGCCGGTGGTTCCCCCGTCAGCGCGCAGAGCGCAAAGCACGAGACAGTCCGGCGGCTATCCGCTCGACGGCATGCGACAATGCGCCCTCCCCATTACGTCTGGAAGAAAACATCGTGGGTAACGTGCTCGACGCCACGCAACTGGCCGGCTATCGCCGCGACGGCTATGTCTTTCCGGTGCCGGCGCTGACATTCGACGAAGCAGCCGGATACCGTAACGCCATCGAGGGGTTCGAACGCGAAAGCGGGCTGGCGGCTGGCAACGTCATTCGCAGCAAGGGGCACCTCAAGCTCACGCGACTCTACGAATTGATTTTCCATCCGAAAGTGCTGGACGCCGTCGAAGAGGTGCTGGGCCCGGACATCCTGTGCTGGGGATCCAGCCTGTTCGTCAAGGAAGGCAACGATCCCGGTTTTGTAGCCTGGCACCAGGATTCCTACTATTGGGGGCTCGAGCCGGACGACGTTGTCTCAGCGTGGATCGCGCTCTATCCAAGTACGATCGAGAACGGCGCGATGCGCGTGGTGCCCGGCACCCAGACCATGCCGCCGCTATCGCACCGCAAATCCGCGGCGGACAGCGCAAACATGCTGTTGACGCACGAAGAATTGGCCGATGAGGTCGATGAAGCCAGGGCCGTCGACATCACGCTCGCGCAAGGGGAAATGTCACTGCACCACGTCAAGATCCTGCACGGCTCGCCGCCGAATCGTTCGGCCGGCCGGCGCATGGGCTTCGCGATTCGCTATGTTGCCCCGCACGTGAAGCAGCGCGGCGACATGAACACGGCGACCCTGGTGCGCGGCGAGGATCGCTACGGCTACTTCGCAAAGGATCCGGTGCCATCGCGCGACATGGATCCGGCCATTGTCGCCCTTGTCGATCATCCGCACGGCGGCGCGGCACCGCGAGCAACGCCAGTCGAGGCCGACTGAAGAGAATGGCGCTATTTCACGCGGCAGCTCCGACAATTTCCCGGCTCATTGCGATTTACGCCCCCAAAGCGAAGCTCCCATGAAGCGGGCAGCCCTGTTACTGGTCGTGCTCGGCATGCTGGTCGGCCCCGGCTACTTTGCATTTTGCGAATACCTGAGCGGGCGACCCGGGAAGACCTACGCGATGACGGAGCGCGCCAATCGCTGGACGCTGCCGGACGGCGCCATTCTTCGCGTACGCGGTGGCATGGCCTACAAACCTGTGCCCCTGGAACTCACGCCCGACGAAAACGGCTATCGAATGCGATTCACGTTCAACGTGACGCAGGCCGACGCCAGCAAGGCAAAGAACAACTATGAGGCAACGCTGATGGAGGGCGACACCAGCGTGATGCGAAGGGATATAAATGTCGATGGGCGCGGCCGCGTTGCGGTCGCGCTCGATCCCCTGAAAATTCTGTATCCCGGCAGCTATACGCTCGTACTCGAAGAGGTCGGAGAACCGGCACTGGTGGTGGACGGCGTCGGCCTGCAACTCGATACCGGCGTCGAACAGCCGAAAATGTGGCTCGCGTGGAGCGGCCTCGCGCTGCTGGCGGCTGGCGTGGTCCTGCTACTGCAGGAGGCGATCATGCAGAAGCTGAAGCGACGCTGACGCAGAAGGGAGAACACATGCTCTGGTTGATCATCGGACTGGTCATTTTCATGGGCGTGCATGTCCTGACGAGCCTGACTGCGTCGCGTGCCCGCATCATTGGAGTTCTCGGCGCAGGCGCCTACAAAGGCCTCTATTCCCTGCTATCGACCATCGGTTTCGGCCTGATCGTTTTCGGCATGTCCAGGGCGCCGGCCATCCGTCTGTGGGATTCCCCCAACTGGGGACGCTATGCCGCGATCTGGTTCATGCCGGTGGCGCTCATCCTGATTTTCGCCGCCTACATTCCCGGCAACATCAAACGCGTCACCGCACATCCGATGCTTTGGGGCGTGGCGCTGTGGGCGCTCCTGCACCTGCTCACCAACGGAGACATCGCCGGACTGCTGCTGTTCGGCAGTTTCGGCCTCTATGCGTTTTACGCCATGCGCTCCGGAACATTACGTGGAGCCCGAACCGCACAATCCCCTCGCGCAATCGGCGGCGACATCGCCGCAATCGTGGCGGGCCTCATCGCCTACGCGCTGCTGCTTGAATTCCACGCGAACCTGTTTGGCGTCAGCGCGCGGTACTGACATAACAATAAAAGGAGGCACCATGTCCGGATCGATTCCCCCGGTACTGCTGAGCTACATAGACGGACTGAAGACGCACGACATTGCAAAGATCGGTTCCACGATGGCGGCAGAACTGAAATTCATTTCCGCCACGCGCATCCTCGACAAGGAGCCGGCGCTGAAAATGCTGACTGCGCTGTACGCCGGGTTCCCGGACTGGAATTACAAATATCCCGAGATCGAAGACCGAGGCCAGGGTAACTACGCGATCAAATGGGACCAGGGCGGTACGCACACCGGCACGTGGGCGATGCCAGGCATGGATCCGATCGCGCCGACCGGAAAAACGGTGCGCATCCCGGAACACTACTTCTATTACCGTGTCGCCAATGAAAAGCTCACGATCATTTTCCCGGAGCCTTTCAATGGCGGGGCACCGCGCGGCATACTCGAACAGATTGGCGTTGCGCTGCCGCCGCTATAAAACCTACATCTCATCACGAAGAGCACGAAGTCCACGAAGGAACACGAAGAAAAGCAAAGAACGAAACTATTCGACGGGTCATCACGACGGAGGCGATTTTTGGGCGACCAGCTAGATGAATGGTCATCAACCCATCCCAGAAAATATAATCTCTGCTTTTGATCTTCTTCGTGTTTCTTCGTGACCTTCGTGCTCTTCGTGATGAGATTTAACGAATCGCGTTGTAATCGCGTTTTTCCTTATGCCCCCCAAGAATGGACCATCATGACTCTCGGCTTTCGTGTTCTCCCCTCCCCCGCCCGCGCTTCGAAGGAAATCATTGAGGCCCTCGCGCAGCATGCGGTCTCCAATCTGTGCGACAGCATGGGCCGCACCCACAACGCGTCCGGTGCACTGCAGCCGATGCACAGCGGGGGCAAGCTCTGCGGCCCGGCGATCACAGTACGCACCGCGCCCGGCGACAATCTGCTCATCAACAAGGCCATCGACATGGCGCAGCCCGGCGATGTGATCGTTGTCGACGGCGCCGGCGCGCTGGATGCGGCCCTGATCGGCGACATCATGACCAGCTACGCCGTCACGCGCGGCGTGGCGGGGTTTGTCATCGACGGTGCTGTGCGCGATACCGAAGAGCTCGCGGCGCGCGACCTGCCGGCGTACGCCCGCGGCATTTCACCGCGCGGACCGACGCGCGAAGGGCCCGGTGAAATCAATGTGCCGATTTCCATCGATGGCACTGTGGTGAATCCCGGTGACATCGTGGTCGGCGATGCGGACGGTCTTGTATTCATTCCGCCCGCGCAAGTCGACGCCATCCTCGCGGCAGTCAAAGCGTTGCTCGCGAAGGAACGCACGTTGCTGGATGCCATCGCACAAGGCAAAGCCGATCGCCGCTGGGTCGACGAGACGCTCAAGGCTCGCGGGTGCGATATTTGAAGGCTGTCATTCCCGCGCAGGCGGGAATCCAGGAAAAGGCGATCAAGTCGTCGAGGTCGCGTTTGCCTGATCGGTAAAGCCCTGGATTCCCGCCTGCGCGGGAATGACAGGTCTACTTCGGGCCCATTGCGCCGCTCGGCCAGATTCCGGAACCTGTGCAAGAATCCCATCCTTCACGGCTTTGGTTTCCGCAGGACTCGATCCAGGTTGATCGAACATAAATTCAACGAGGAGAGCAGAACATGAAAGCAGTCGTATTCCCCGGCGAACGCAAGGTCGAATTCATGGACTTCCCGGACCCCACGCCGGGTCCCGGCGAAGTCGTGCTGGAAATCAAATCCTCGGGCATGTGTGGCAGCGACCTGAAGTTCTATCGCGCCGTGGGCGGCGCTTCCTCTCTGGGATTGGGCACATTGTCGGGGCCGGTCATTGCCGGCCATGAACCCTGCGGTGTCGTGGTCGCGGTGGGTTCCGGTGTACCGGAGAACCAGGCCAAGGTCGGCATGCGCGTCATGCAACATCACTACCGCGGTTGCGGTGCCTGCGACCAGTGCTCAACGGGCTGGATGCAGCTTTGTGTCGAAGGCGTGAAGGAAGTCTATGGCGTTACGGGACATGGCGCGCACGCGCGCTACATGAAGTGCCCGGCGCGTACCCTGGTGCCGTTACCTGAGGAATTGTCCTTCGACGCGGGCGCGGCCATTTCCTGCGGAACTGGCACCGCATGGGGCGCCCTGCATCGCCTCGACCTGCAGGGCGACCAGACAATCGCGATCTTTGGCCAGGGTCCCGTCGGCCTGTCCGCCACGCTACTGGCGGCGGCTATGGGTGCTCGCGTCATCGCGCTCGACACCGGCGACGAACGCCTCGCACGCGCGAAGGAATTCGGTGCTGACGTGCTGATCAATCCGCTGAAAACCGAAAACGTCGTGCAAGCCATCAAGGATGTCACGCATGGTCGCGGCGCGCATGCTTCGATCGATGCTTCGTCGTCGCCGCAAGCGCGTGCACAGGCGGTTCGTTGCGTGCGGACCTGGGGCAAGGCCTGCTTCGTCGGCGAAGGCGACAGCGTCACGCTCGACGTTAGCAGCGACTTGTTGCGTCGCCAGGTCACCCTGATCGGTTCGTGGACGTTCTCAACGGTCGGCCAGGCAGATTGCGCGCGCTACATCGCCGATCGCGGGATCGACATCGATCGGCTGTTCACGCACAAATGGAAGCTCGACCAGGCCGTGGAAGCGTACAAGTTGTTCGATGGGCAGACATCCGGGAAAGGCGTTATCCACCCGTCCTGATCCGGACACCCATTGCCTAGCCTCGCACAGGGTTGCGTGCCGCAACTCTTTTACGATGCGTAATCCCTTCGTGGCCGCGATGAAAAAGCGTGACTTCCTCCGGATCGAAGGAAGCGAAAGCTTCTTCTACAAACTTCAGGAATGCGGCGACTTTCGGTGGCGTTCGGGTCGTCTTGCGATACATCGCGAAAATTGGAAAACCCGGCGGACACGTCCAATCGGAAAGCACCCTGTGCAACTGGCCGGATGAGATGAGATACGGGTCGAAACAGCCCAACCGCATCAGACCTGCCCCCGCGAGAACAGCGGCGATCAATCCTTCACGGTCGTACGTGACTACTCTGGGCGAAACATTGACTACTTTGCGCTCCGTGCCGCGCTGGAATTCCCATTCGTCCAGCGGCCTGCTCATGCCCACCGCTTTGATCACCAGACACAGGTGATTCGGCAAATCGTCGGGCGTCTTGGGCGCTCCCGCCACTTTTAAGTACTGGGGAGAAGCATACACCGCATGCCGGATCTGCCCGATCTTGCGCGCGATCAGGTTGGACACCGGCGGTTCGCTGATTCGAATCAATACGTCCACGCCCTCCGCATGCATGTCCTTGGGCTGCGACTGGATGTGGAATTCGAGCTGCAACTGGGGGTAGCGCCTCAGGAATTCCGGTAACAGCGGCATGATGACATTGCGGCTCAGCGGCACAGCCAGGCCGACACGCAATGTCCCGGTCACGCGTTCGGGCGTTTTGCGTGTGCTGCTCTCCAGTTCAGCCAGTTGCCGAAGGAGCTCGCACCCGCGCGCGTAGATTTCCTCGCCATCCTCGGTGAGCCGCAACTGCCGCGTGGTTCGGTGGAACAAGGACAGGCCCAGTCCTTTCTCGAGGTCGGCAATGGCATGGCTCACTGCGGACGGCGTCAGATCCAGTGACCTTGCTGCCCTTGCGAAGCTGCCGGCTTCCGCAGCCCGCACCATTAACTCGATTCGGCGAATTCGATCCATGGGCTGCACCTGCGCTGGGAGTCTGGTCCCCGATTATTCATGAAAATAATTCAACAGTGAAGTGTTCTCCACGGTCTCGACCTTCCGGCGCTTCTTCCCTACCCTGCAATCGGTCCAAAGGAGAAGCCATGAAACGCAAATTTGAAAAGCTGGCTCTTGCTGCTCTGATCGCCATCACTTCGACGAGTGCGTGCTTCGCGCAAGCCTATCCGTCCAGGACCATACGCCTGATCGTGCCCTCCGCGCCGGGAGGACCGGTCGACACAAGGGCCCGATGGATTGCGGAGAAACTTCGCATTGCCCTCGGTCAGGCGTTGATGGTCGACAACAAGCCGGGTGCGGCAGGCATCATTGGAACGCAAGCGGCAATGCAAAGCGCCGCCGACGGCTATACGCTCATCATGGTGCATCAGGGCACCATGGCGCTCAACCCGCATCTCTATCCCGCATTGCCCTACGATCCAATAAAGGATTTTGCGCCGGTTAGCCGACTGGTCGTCAGTCCGATGTTGCTTGCCGTGAATCCGGATGTTCCCGCACATTCGGTCGCAGACCTGATACGCCTTGCAAAGGAGAAGCCCGGGCAATTGAGTTTTGGTTCTCCCGGAGTCGGATCGCCCCCGCACATGGCGGGCGTGTTGTTCGGCCGATTGGCTCAAATAGAGGTATTGCATATCCCTTACAAGTCCGGCCCGCCTGCGCAGATCGACCTGATCGGCGGCAGGCTGACCTACACCTTCGAAGGCGTAGTCACCCAATTACCCCAAGTTCGCGCAGGCAAGATCAGGGGACTGGCTGTTACCAGCGCAAAACGCCTGCCCGCTTTGCCCGATATTCCAACCGTCGCCGAGTCGGGACTTCCGGGTTACGAGTACTGGGCCTGGATGGGCATTGCCGCCCCTGCAGGCACCCCGAAAGCGATCATCACACGGTTGAATGCGGAGATAACGAAAATCCTGAGGACCCAGGAAGCGCGGGACTGGTTCGCTGAACAGGGTGGGGAACCCATTATCGAGACTCCAGAGGAATTCGCCGCATACATAAAGACCGAGTACTCGCGCTGGGGAAAGCTCATCCGCGAAGCGGGCATCAAGGCTGAATGAAGATGCGAGCCGCCAGGATTCAAATGCCAGGCCACTTTATTCAAGGAGACGTCGATGAGCAACGTTGAGGCTAGCTCCCCGGATTGGGGCCGTTACGTGCTGGACAATGCGGCACCACAAACGCCCGCAAGGTTTTCCGCGCTTGCCGACCTGTACGACCCCACTACGATTCAACATCTGGAAAGCATTGGGGTCGACAACGGATGGCAATGTTGGGAAATCGGTGCCGGGCCGGGCTCGATTGCAAACTGGCTGGCCGACCGGTGCGGCCCAAGCGGATCGGTGCTTGCCACCGATATCGACACGCGCTTCCTGGAACAAAATAACCGGGCCAATCTCGTCATGCGCAAGCATGACATCGTGACGGATCCGCTGCCCGGCGAACCGTTCGACCTCATCCATGCCCGATTGGTACTGGTGCATCTGCCCGAGCGAGAGAAAGTTCTGGATCGAATGGTCGCGTCGCTCAAGCCGGGTGGATGGCTGCTCACAGAGGAATTTGATTCCGTCTCCCAGCTTCCTGCGCCGGACCGTTATCCCTGGGAAGCCATGCTCAAATCGGCCGCAGCGATGCGTCAGGTAATGATAGCCCGCGGAGTGGATGCGGGATTCGGCAGAGCGCTGGCTGGATACCTGCGCGTCCGTGGCCTGGAAAGCATTTCGGCCGAAGGACGCATCCTGATGTCGCAGGGCAGATCACCCTGGACGCAGTTGATGAAAGCCAACCTGGAGCAACTGCGCGAAGCCATCCTTGCAACGAGGTTGGTTACTGCGCGTGAATTCGAAGGCGACCTTGCCCGATTGGATGACGAGGATTTCATGACGCCTACCCCTGTCATGTGGAGCGTGGCGGCGCGCCAGCGCAAAGATTGACCTCTGCTTCAGAACGAACGCGGCAGATCGAGGATGTGCTCGGCGACGTAGGAAAGAATCAGGTTCGTCGAGATTGGCGCCACTTGATATAAACGCGTCTCGCGGAACTTGCGCTCGACATCGTATTCCGCGGCGAAGCCGTAGCCGCC
>JBDTTE010000132.1:0-10089 GCA_039930785.1 Betaproteobacteria bacterium
AACCAGTGCGAATATCTCACAACGCCTCATGGTGCTCTTTCTTGAATTCGTGGCCAGGCTCCAGAAAAAATCCATCCAGCCGTTTACCACCGGTAAGTCTCGCCGGGCCGATCCTGGTTTCGGTGCCCGCGATACCGCCCTTGCAAAGAAGGAGGCAAATCTTGCGCTGCTTTTATTTGGCCGTGTTGTCCATGGCGTGCTGGACGATCAATGCCCCCGTACACGCGCAATCGTCCTCCGTCAGGGACTGGTCGGGCTTTTATGCCGGGGGCAGCATCGGCTTGAGCAAGGGCGCTGCGGATACCGCTGCTTCAACCGAGCTCGGACCCGGCAGCTACTTCACTACACCGGACGATAGTCAATTGGCTGATGCAGGGAATGGCGCGCTTTCGAAAGAGCGTCCGACAGGTGGCATTTTCGGCGGGTTCTGGAAGCAATACGGTGATGTGCTCGTGGGAGTCGAGGCAAGCGCCAATAGCCTTTCCATCGACGATTCGCGCTCGCAGACGGTCACCTATATATCGGCCCCTCCCGCGCAATTCAATCTTCGGCAATCGGTCAAGGCGGACTGGCAGGGAACGCTGCGCCTTCGCCTCGGTTATGCGCAGGAAAATTGGCTTGCCTATCTGACCGGCGGAGCGGCAGTAACGCGAGTAAAGCTCGATAGTTCCTTCAGCGACAACTACGTCCAGGCCGCGATCGCGCAAGGCTCCGATACGGAAACAAAGTTCGGATGGACGGTGGGCGCAGGCGGCGAATATGCATTAAACGAGCGTTGGTCCATCAGGGCCGAGTATCTCTACGTAGACTTCGGCCGCGTGGAATCCCGATCCGTTTTGACAAACCCGGCGTTCCCTGGCCTATCCAATATCCTGACCAACTCGGCGGATCTCAAGACCCATACGCTTACGATAGGTCTCGCATATCGTTTCATCGGCCTCTGAAATCGGTCGACCGGGATTTTTGAGTACGACGCCTGCTTTCAGCGGTGCGGCGCGAGCTGGTCGGCGAGCGCGTGAATCATGCGTGGCAAGTCATACGGAAAGCGCGCCGTGATCAAGTTGCCATCGACCACACAGGGTTCATCCACCACTGTCGCGCCAGCGTTCTCGAGGTCGATCTGGATGTTCCACACCGCCGTCGCACGCTTGCCCTTCAGCATTTTTGCACTAACCATCACCCAGGGCCCGTGACAGATGCCGCAGGTCGGCTTGCCGGCCGCGTGCATGTCGCGAGTGAAGTCCTGCGCGTGTTTGTCAGCGCGCAGAAAATCGGGATTCCAGCAACCGCCGGGCAAGATCACTGCGTCGTAGTTGGCGACCTTTGCTTCATCGAGATAGCAATCGATCGGTAGCCAGCCGGCGTTTTCCATCAATCGCACCGTCAGCACATGGGTTTCGGCGATGGCCGGAAAGCGCAGCCCCAGGCTCGGCGGAAACGGCCCGATGCGCGGCGCGACCACGTGAACCGTCGCGCCATGTTCCCGCAGCCAGCGCATGGCGCCGAGGATCTCGACCTCCTCGACTCCGTTGGTACAGCAAATTGCGATCCGCCGGCCGGCCAACCGCTGGGGTTCAGCGGCCGGCTCGAACAGGAAGCGGCCAAGCTCGGCATTGAGTTCGCCCTCGGCCGTGGAGAGCAGCTCGGTCGAGATTGATGGCACCAGCGAGTTGGACATGAATTGCTGCATGCGAGCGAGCGCCGCATGCTGGGCCGGCGTCGGCAGGGCTGAGATATTCACGGGGCGTCATCCTCAGGGTGGCAGGGCGTGCAGCGTCCCACGGTGAAGCCGCAAAGTAAAGTGCCCGCCATTCGAAATTCAAGAGGGTCTCGCCCAGCCGCGGACCCTCTCATTTACCGGATGTAATGCGGCCGAAAGCGCCCAGGCGTGATGTCTCTCCGCCGGATTTATGTCCAGATGTAATTCGGGTCGTTTTTTTGAGCGCGGGAAACGCGCATTTCCTGGAATGCAAATACACTTCGCCGATGGAAAATAATCGCTATCCCCTTGAATCCCTCTTCGGTCGCATCCTCTCCCCCTTCGAACAGTTCCTGCGACGTACGACTGCGGGAGGCATCGTTCTCATCACGACTACGGCGGTCGCGCTCGCCCTGGCGTGGATCGTCGGTGCGGACAGCGTTCACGAATTCTGGGGGCGCACCCTCGCCATTCATGGGGACCATTTCCAATTCGACCTCACCTGGCACCAGTGGGTCAATGACGGCCTCATGGCACTTTTCTTCCTGCTGGTGGGTCTTGAACTGAAGCGGGAAATTCTGGTGGGCGAGCTCTCCTCGCTCAAGGAGGCCGCCCTGCCGATCGTCGCGGCAACGGGCGGGATGATCGTTCCAGCCTGCATCTACGCTGCATTCAATGCCGGAACGCCGACGGCATCAGGCTGGGGGATACCCATGGCCACCGACATCGCTTTTGCCGTTGGCATACTGGTCTTGCTCGCATGGCGGATTCCCAGGAATCTGATTGTTTTCCTGACCGCCCTGGCCATAGCGGACGACCTCGGCGCGGTGCTCGTTATTGCCCTCTTCTATACAGCCCACCTGAACCTCTTTGCCATTTTCGCCGCTGTCGCAATCTGGGCTGTGTTGCTGCTGTTCAACCGCAGCGGCATCCGCAGCCCCCTGCCCTACGCAGTTCTCGGCATCCTGCTGTGGCTGGCGGTCCATGAATCCGGCATTCATTCGACGCTTGCCGGCATCCTCCTCGCGATAACCATTCCGGCGAAACCGGCGCACTCGCCCCTCAAATTCGAACGCCGCATCGAGGAGTTGCAGGCCGCCTTCCGGGAAAATCGCGAAGATGCGCAGACCCCCGACACCCCGCTAAGCAACGATCGCATGGCGTCGATCGCAGAAGCGATCGAGCGTACGGCCAGGGCGGTACAGAGCCCGCTGCAGAGGTTGGAACATGCCCTCACGCCATGGGTTACTTTCCTGGTCATCCCGATCTTCGCCCTGGCCAATGCGGGCATAGACCTGGGTAGTGTGAACTGGACGCTGGCGCTCGAAAGCAGCATTACGGTGGGCATACTCTGCGGCCTGGTGCTTGGAAAATTTGTCGGCGTGAGCCTCTTCAGTTGGGTCGCCGTGAAACTGGGGTGGGCCCGACTACCTGCGGGTGTCGAGTGGAAGCATTTGCTCGGCGCTGCCTGGCTAGCTGGCATTGGTTTCACCATGTCGCTATTTATCTCGCAGCTTGCCTTCGCGGACCCGGAGTTCGTCGAGCAAGCGAAGCTCGGCATCTTGCTGGCTTCGGCCCTGTCAGCCGTCATCGGCTTGCTTTGGCTTGTTCTCGCCGGACGATCATCCACAAGGAAATCAGCCGCGTGATCGTGCGATAGACGCGCCTGTCAGACACCTCACCGATAAGCCCGCGGTCGTGGATGCAATTTTTTTGTCACCCGGGATGAACCGGTAACGAATAAACCCCTGCAAAAGATTCAAGTCCGTCGTTAGCCGGTCGCTACATTTTCAGAACGGTTTTCACGGAAGGCCAAGTCAACGCTTAATCCCGCTCCCGCAGCAAATCTCCCACAATGGCGATGTGAACTATGCATAGGAGAAGACATGCTCTACAAGGGAAGCTGTCACTGCGGCCAGGTTGCTTTCGAAGTGGACGGAATGCTGGGCGGGGCTACGGCGTGCAATTGCTCCATGTGCCAGCGCAAGGGTTCGCTGATGTGGTTCGTGCCGCGTGAATCGCTGACGCTGCTAACCCCCGACGATATCGCCAGCACCTATACCTTCAATACGCACGTCATCAAGCATCGCTTCTGCCCATCCTGCGGCGTGCACTTGTTTGGCGAGGGCGTGGATCCGGAAGGCAACGCAATCGCAGCCGTCAACATTCGTTGCCTGGAGGACATCGAACTGGAACACATTCCGGTGAGCCACTACGACGGGCGCAATAGCTAGACCGCTCAAGCCCAGGACTGCTTCGGTGAGACTGCGCCGACGCCGGCGCGCCCGCCCCGTTCGCCCCTATTCAACGATGCGCGTCCCACGCATTGCACTGCCGGACACGGCATTCTGCCCGCGCACGAAGTCAAGGCTCGTACTGAACGAACGCCCGGATTCCGACGAGAAATCGCCAGCCTGGCGTCGAGAAGGTATCAGCGCGCTGCCATGCGCCGCTTGCGTTTGCGCCATTTGGCCGTTCCATTACGCTACCCGCACAATCCATCGCGCCAGAACATTTAGTTTCTCCTGCAAGAATCTGGCGATCCCCTGGCGTGGGATATCGATCCGCGTTTCACGCGCCGTTTCTCCCAGGTCAGAGCGGTCTCGCTCAATGTACTTGGTGCAAAAGCCCAAAATGCAGAAATGGAACGACCGTCGGCGTTTCCCCTGCTCCCGGCCTTTGCGCTTTCAAGCCTTGCGAGCGCCATGCGTCGAGAAGCCAACGGGTTTATCGCAACTGTTCGTTGGGGACGAGGCACGACCATCTGAAGCCAAGGCAAGGACTCCCCGCAGGGCACACACCTTGCTCCTTAGTCACGATTCAATTCCGCCTGCTTTATCTAGAATCTCACTTGGATGCTCCTGATACCTCACCGCCGTCACGCACGTACGAGTTCGATCATGAAAGCAGCAATGCCCCGCTTCCGGAATCGCGCTTTTCAGTAGAGGTCGCGGCCACAGTTTCTCAATGCTCCCGGCTTTTCGAGCTGCGGATCTCTACGTTTCAGATGGTGAGCTTCGTCAGGCCTGAGGTGCCGGCAGTTCGGATCGCAAACAGCGATCGATCATGAACAAGAACAAAAAAAACGGGTTCGTGCTGATTGAAATCGCGGTTGTGATGCTTATTTTCGCGATCATGGCAGGTGGATTTCTGAAAGGCACGGAACTGATTCGCGGAACGAAGACAAAACGCTTCACTGCAGATTTCCGCGATACCGCGACCATGGTCGTGGCGTACGAAAGCGTGTTCAGGGCGCTGCCCGGAGACGACGCCACGGTAACAACTCGATTCCCTGGTGCAACTTCGGCAAGCACGCCAGCAGGGTTGGTGGGAAATGGCGTTATCAACGGCGCGTGGGACTCGACGCTTGACACGGATGAGACCTGCCTCTTGTGGCAGCATCTGCGCCTCGCCTCGCTGGCGACCGGAAGCACGGTCGTGGATTGCTCCCCGAACTCCCAATACTGGCCGCGCAATGTTGCGGGAGGGCAAATTGGCATCCAGAGCAACACGGATTTTTCCACCATAACTGGCGCGATGCCCGGCAGTTTTGTTATCTGCTCAAAGAATATCCTGGGCAGGTATGTGGTCGGCATCGACGCCGCGCTGGACGATGGCGATCCAGCGACCGGCACTGTGCGTGCGATCGAACAATCCGCCACAGGCGGTGCTGCTTCGACGATGGCGTTCCTTCGCGCACACCCCACGGACACTTTCGTAGTCTGCATGAGCATTTAGGGAAGCTGTCGCTCGACCCCTGTTTGCATCCGGCCGAACGCGCCGGCGTTCAGGGACCGACTGCGCGCACCCGAGTGCGGCATGGCGAAATTCGAGCCTCTCTCATTTGCGAACCCGCCACCTCGCGGGATTCGAACGTCCATGCCCGGCGTGGATTGCATCCGCGAATCGATTGCTGGCAAGATGGTTTCCGCATTCACGATTCTTACGCAACTCGGTATGAATATCGGAGCGCCGGAAACCGGAGGCACCATGGGCAAAGCTATTTCGGCGGGTTGGATACTTACAGGGTGCTTATGGCTCACTACCTCGGCTACGGGGACGTGCTGTTTTTCTGGAAACACGGCGACAGCAACCTGTCCGCGCTCGTGCGCAACAACCTGCAGCAACAGAATAATCGCGGCTCGATTCAACTCGACTGGAGCTTGCCCATCACGCACCGCCCCAGCCTGGACAACGTCGATGCGGGTCGGCAGAGCGGGTGGGAACTCAGGGTTTACCTGCAGTTCTTCACGGGCTACGGCGAGACCTTGATCGATTACAACCACTATCAGACGACAGTAGGCATAGGCCTCATGTTGTCCGACTGGCTCTAGGATGAATCAGATTCCACAACGGGAGGAAGCATGAGCGACGGCAATTCCCGGACACCGGATACTTTGTCGAAAATCCAGTCGATGCTATCCAGTGAATACGATATCCCCTTGGACAAACTCGGGCCCGAGCAGGCGCTTGCCGAACTGGGCATCGATTCCCTGACCACAATCGAATTCATGTTCAAGCTGGAGGACGAGTTTTCGATTTCCCTGGCCGAAGAGCGCGGTGCGCTGAGCACAGTGCGCGATATCGCGGCGCTGGTGGACGGTGTGCGCGAGAAGCAAACGGGGCTGGCTTAGCTACCCTCAGGCGGTTGCCCTCCCGATTGCCCGCCTTCGAGGCGGATCGACGCCATCGCTGATCGGGTTTTTGCCCAGGCAGGCATCAATCGTCCTGGGCGAAGCAAATAAAAGTCAGCGGCCCCCCGCGGCAGAATGACTCATACTGCGGATTGCCATTATCCCCGGTGAAAACCAGCAAATGACCTACTGTGTGGGCGTCCTCCTCGACGGCGGACTCATATTCGCATCGGACTCCCGTACGCACGCCGGTGTCGACAATTTCGCGAAATTCTGCAAGATGACTGTGTTCGACCGGACCGGCGATCGCGTCATCGTACTGTTGAGCTCGGGGAACCTGGCGGGCACGCAGGCCGTGGTGAGCGTATTACGGCAACGCTGCGGGGTTGACGATGGAAAGCTCAACCTGTGGACCGCGCGCACGATGTTCGATGTCGCGGTCATCGTATCGGACGCCATGCGCGAGATCGAGCATCGCGATGGGGCCTATCTGGAGCAAAGCGACCTGACTTTCAACGCCTCGTTCATCCTCGGCGGCCAGATCAAGGGTGAACCCCCGCGGCTGTTCCGGATTTACTCGGAGGGCAATTTCATCGAAGCCGGGCTCGAGACGCCTTTTCTGCAAACCGGCGAGACCAAATACGGCAAACCCATCATCGACCGGGTCATCACGCCCTCGACCAGCCTGACGGAGGCCACCAAGTGTGTCCTCGTGTCATTCGATTCGACCATGCGCAGCAACCTGTCCGTGGGCATGCCGATCGACCTGCTCTGCTACGAAAAGGACAGCCTGGAGATTCGCATGCGGCGGAGTTTCGACCACGGCGATGCCTACTTCGCGACCCTCAGCAAGGAGTGGAGCGACGGAACCCGCGCCGTGTTCAGGCAGCTATCGGACCTGAAATGGTAGGCGCACCTGGCTACCCGCTTGCCTGATTACCTGCTGTTCACCTGCGAGCACGGCGGAAACACCGTCCCGCCCCGTTATGGCGCGCTGTTTCGCGGACTTCAGAGGCGCCTGAACACGCACGCCGGTTACGACATCGGCGCCTTGACCCTGGCGACGGATCTCTCGAAATCGTTCAAGGCGCCGCTCGTGGCATCGACGATTACGCGGTTGCTGGTCGATTTGAATCGCTCGTCTCACCATTCGCGCCTGCACATGGAGGCCATTCGACAATCTTCGCGCGAAATCCGGGAACAAATTCTGGCGGATCACTATCTACCTTACCGTGGCGAAGTTGAGAATCTGGTGAGGAAGGCAACCGCGCGCGGACGACGCGTAGTCCATATTTCCTCGCACAGCTTTACGCCGGCGTTGAATGGCCAGGTCCGCACTGCCGATGTGGGCCTGCTGTACGACCCCGCCCGAACGGGCGAAGTGCACCTGTGTGGAGCATGGAAAGCCGCCCTGCACCGGGCGGACTCGCTGTTGCGAGTCCGCCGCAACTATCCCTACAGGGGGAAGGACGACGGTTTCATGCCCTACCTTCGCACTCACTACGGGCACAGAAACTACGTCGGCATAGAATTGGAAGTTAATCAGGCGATCGTCCTCGGGCCATCGCGACATTGGACGGCATTGCGTGCGGCCGTTTTGGCTTCATTGCGGGTTGCGCTCGCATCACCATAAGGAAAGTCATGCAGATTCGAGTCGGATGTGAACTGGTCTACGAGTGTCCCCAACCGACGCCGATGATCCTGATGTTGAACGTGCACTACTCCCGGGCCGCCGACCTGGTCATACCGGACAAGCTTGTCACCAATCCGCCGTTGCCGATCCACGCCTATCGGGATTCGTTCGGCAACTGGTGCAGCCGCATCGTCGCGCCCGCCGGCCAAACGCGCATCAGCACCGATGCCCTCGTCAATGACAGCGGGCTTCCGGAGGTTTCCGCAACCTTGGCGAGGCAGACCCCGATCGAATATCTGCCCGAAGACACCCTGGTTTTCCTGCTCGGCAGCCGGTACTGCGAAACCGAACGCCTCGCGACGATAGCCTGGGAATTGTTCGGCAACGCCCAGACTGGCTGGAGTCGTGTGCAGGCGATCTGCGACTTCGTCCATAACCATATCGAATTCGGCTATCAATATGCGCGGCCGACCAAGACGGCGTGGGAAGCGTACCAGGAGAAAAAAGGCGTCTGCCGGGACTATGCCCATCTGGCCCTCACGCTGTGCCGGTGCATGAACATCCCGGCGCGCTACTGCACGGGTTACCTCGGCGACATCGGCATGCCGCCGCCGTACGCGCCCATGGATTTCGCCGGATGGTTCGAAGCCTGGCTCGATGGACAGTGGCACACGTTCGACCCGCGCAACAACATACCGCGCATCGGACGCATATTGATGGCGCAGGGACGGGACGCGGCTGACGTCGCCATCAGCACAACCTTCGGGCCGAATACGCTGTCGGGGTTCAAGGTGTGGACGGACGAAGTGGTACAGAGTCAGCAGCAGGTCAGCTGAGGGCCGAAAACCCACCAAGATTCCGGGTGCGTCGACTGCATCAAGGGCTCGTGGAAACACGGGCCCTTTTTATTTTCCTTCGGGACCCTCAACTTCAGTGCTCGCGCGGATCGTCGGCGTGATTCATGTATTCCAGACCCAGCGGACCCAGCGCTGATACCTGCGTCACGTACTCGCCGGACTTTGCCCAGTGGAAGTGCCAGGTATTGCCCGGCAGGACGATGACGCTGCCAGACGGGTACGCCACGACTTTGTCGCCGTCGAAGTGATCGCCGAGGCCAATGTAGAAGACGCCGGACATGACGGTGTAGATCCGATCCTCCGGATGCCTGTGCGGCATCAGCTTCACGCCATTGGGCATTTTGACGCGGATCGTGTAGAGCCCAGGCTCCGAAGGATGCCCGACGACAACGGCGAGGCGCACCGACGGCGGAAACGACGCGAACGGTTTCCAATCGATATCTTCGGGCAGCACCGCCCTGAAGACACCTTCACCTGACTGATCAGTTGCACCCATCGTGGTTCTCCTTTTCGCGAGTTGAAAGACGGCTCAGATCAGCCTGGCGTCCAGCGTGATCTCCGCCTTGAGCACTCTGGAAACCGGGCAGTTCTTCTCTGCCTCGCCGGCCATCCTGGCAAACGCAGCTTCGTCCAGATTCGGCACTTGCGCGCGCAGCGTAAGCGCCGAGCGACTGATCTTGAATCCCTGTCCATCCTGCTCAAGCGTAACCGCTGCCTCCGTATTCAATTCGGTCGCCGTGAAACCAGCGGCCTGCAATTGAAAGGCCACGGCCATGGTGAAGCATCCGGCGTGGGCGGCCGCGATCAACTCCTCGGGATTGGTGCCCTTCTCGCCCTCGAAGCGTGTCTTGAAGGAATACGGCGTCTCTGCGAGTACGCCGGAATCGGTGGAAAGACTACCGCTACCTGCGCGACCGGTGCCGCGCCAAACTGCTTTCGCCTTGCGGATCATGTTGCGTCTCCTTCTAACGATTGAACTCTAAAAACTTTCTTCAACCCGCAAAGGCACGGACCAACGCAGCGATTTCATCTGCGGCCGTGTCCAGGGCGAAATGGCCGGCGTCGAGCACGTGCACTTCCGCCGTTGGTACATCACGACGGTAGGCTTCCGGCTCCGAAGGATCGAACGAGAGGTCGTACTTGCCCCAGATCACGAGCAGGCGTGGCTGCTTCTCGCGCATCCAGGCTTGCCACTTGGGATAGGCATCGACGTTGGTGCGGTAGTCGTAGAAGAGATCGCTCTGAATGTCGGCCTGGCCGGGCTGG
>JBDTTE010000133.1:0-10038 GCA_039930785.1 Betaproteobacteria bacterium
AGCTGGCTGCGGATTATCCACATGATCGGGCGACAGGCTATCAGGCCGGGTCCGTGCGCGGGGCAGTTACGGTGAAACTGCCCGCCGGAGGCACGCCTTGATTTTCCGCCAGCTGCAGGATCCGGTCTCGCACACTTACACCTATATTCTCGCGGACGATCGAACCTGCCATGCCGTTATCGTCGATCCGGTCAGGGAGCAGGCGCCGCGCGACCTGAAATTGCTCGATGATCTCCGCCTCAAGCTGGTTTACATCCTGGAGACCCACGTCCATGCCGATCACGTTACTGGCGCCAATGCGTTGAAGCGGGGGACCGGCGCCCAGACCGGCGTAAGCCTGCACTGCGGTGCAACCGGATTCGATCGCCTGCTCGATGACGGCGTCACCATCGAATTCGGTGGCGAATCGGTGCGGGTCATCGCCACGCCTGGCCATACGCCCGGCAGCAGCTGCTTTCTGTGGCGTGACCGCCTGTTGACAGGCGATACGCTGTTGATCGGCGGTTGTGGGCGCACGGACTTTCAGCAAGGCGACGCGGGCACGCTCTACGACAGCATAACCAGGCGACTCTTTACGCTACCCGACGACACGCTGGTATATCCGGGCCACGACTACAAGGGAAGGCACGTCAGCACCATTGCCGAAGAGAAGGCCACCAATCCGCGGCTGGCCGGACAATCCCGCAACCAGTTCATCGAGATCATGCTGCACCTTAACCTGCCCGCGCCCGACATGATGGGTGAGGCGGTGCCGGCGAATCTTCGCGGTGGCACGGACGCTTGAAGGGCCGTAAAAAATAACGGTTTGGGAGAAAATCAGTGAACGAGAAATTTGCGCTGCGTGCCTTGGCGTTCGACGCATACGGCACCTTGTACGACGTTCATTCCATCGGCGCCGCCTGCGAGGCGCTCTTCCCCGGAAAAGGCATGGACTTGTCGCGACTATGGCGAACCAAGCAGCTCGAATACACCTGGTTGCGCAGCCTCATGGGGCGCTACGAAGCGTTCGAAACCATCACAACCGAAGCCCTGCGCTTCTGCTGCCGCACGCTCGGCTTGCCGTTGACGCAGTCGGATACCACTGCACTGCTGCAAAGCTACCGGAACTTGGCGTTGTTTCCTGAAGTGCGCGACGCGCTTGACGGTTTACAGGGACGAAAAAAAGCCATCTTGTCGAATGGCTCACCGGCGATGCTCAACGCGCTGGTGAAGAATTCCGGCGTTGCGGATTCATTCGATGCTGTGATCAGCGTCGACGAACTGCGGATTTACAAACCCTGGCCGGCAGTCTATGACCTGGTAACGCAGCACCTCGGCGTCGCACGCTCAGAAGTCGGATTCGTATCCTCCAACTTCTGGGATATTTGCGGTGCAACTTCGTTCGGGTTCCGCACGTTCTGGATCAACCGTACCGGCGCACCGCGAGATGAGCTCGGTCAGCAACCGTACCGGGAAATTCGCGGCCTCGACGAACTCAAACCGTTTCTCGACTGAAGCGGCTGCGTACGTTCAGACTGATGCGACCTGGCGCTCTTCCTGCCTGGCTTTCGGGTACGGGTACAACATGTTGAACGCGATGCTGCGATTGGCGGTCTCGACTATACGCACATGCTCGCGCCGCAATTCGCGAGCGTGCCTGCAGCCGCAGGAGTGCGCGATCATGTCGATTTCCTTGTTCATGTTGGCGATATAGTTCGCGACGCGCTGGAATTTCTCTTCAACAACCAGCCCGCGTTGCAGCCTCTTGTTGTGTGTCGTGATCCCGGTCGGACAGGTGTTGGTATGGCAACGCAATGCCTGGATGCAGCCGAGGGCAAACATGGGACCACGCGCGGTATTCACAAAATCGGCCCCCGCGCACAACGCCCATGCTGCTTTTGCCGATGTCACGAGTTTGCCCGACGCGACCACGCGCACGCGCTTCTTGAGATCCGCCTGCAGGAGCGCGTCGACTACGCGGGGCAGCCCCTCCGCAATCGGCAAACTCATGTGGTCGGCCAGCGCCTGCGGCGTCGCGCCGCTGCCGCCCTCGCCACCGTCGATGACGAGAAAATCCGGCGCATGGTCCAGGCCCCGCTTCAGCACCGCGTCGCACAGATCGTTGATGAATTCCCAACCGCCGATGGCGGTCTTGACACCCACCGGCCGGCCGGTGAGATCACGGATCATGCATATCCTGTCAAGCAAGGCGTCGATGCTGGCGATATCGCGATGCCGATTCGGGCTGATGGAATCCTTGCCGACGGGAATGCCGCGAATCTGCGCGATCTGCGGCGTAACCTTGGCCGCCGGCAGCACGCCGCCCTTGCCCGGTTTTGCACCCTGCGACAACTTGATCTCGAACGCCTTGATGTTGTGACCGAGTTCGCGCGCACGCGCAATCGAAAAACTGCCATCGGCGTCGCGAATGCCGTAGTTCGCGGTGCCGATCTGCATGATCACGTCCGCGTTGCCTTCCACGTGGAAGGGCGACAATCCGCCTTCGCCGGTGTCGAGCCAGCAGCCGGAGAGCGCTGCCCCGCGTGAAAGCGCACGCACAGCCGGCTCCGAGATGGCGCCGAAACTCATGCCGCTGATGTTGACCACGGAGCGTGCCTCGAATGGCAGCCGGCAATAGCCCTCCCCGATCACCAGCGGCGGCGTCTGCAGCCGGTCCTCTTCGAGGACGGGAAAGGGCGCGTTCACGAAAATGATCGAACCGGGTTCGCGCAGATCGAATGTCGATCCGAAACCGATGATGCCGCCTTCATCCTTGGCCAGACGGTACACCCAGCCGCGCGTCGCGCGGTTGAACGGCATCTCGTCGCGGTCACCCGCGAAAAAATACTGGCGAAAATATTCGCCCTGCTTCTCGAAAAAATATCGCAACCGCCCGATCACCGGAAAGTTGCGCAGGACCGTGTGCTTTTTCTGCGTGATGTCCTGGATGAACCAGAACACCAGCAGCGCCATCAGGCCGACGCCAAGTATCGTGCCGATACCATATGACACGACACCCATGTAGTCCGCCATCGACGTCTCCTTGGTAAGGTCAGAGTAAAATGCGCGCACAATCATAGGGGAAAGACTTGGAATTGGCATCCGAAATCCGGGCCGACGTAAGCCGAGCACTGGCCGAAGACGTTGGCACTGGCGACGTAACCGCGCGCCTGGTTCCCGCCAATCGCGACGCGCAGGCGCGAGTGATCACGCGCGAGGCCGCCGTTCTGGCGGGTGCAGCGTGGTTTGAAGAATGTTTCCGCCAACTCGATCGCAACATTCGTGTTCTCTGGCATGCCGCCGATGGCGACCGGCTGCAGACCAATCAGTTGATCTGCGAGATTAACGGCAACGCGCGCGCACTATTGACCGCGGAGCGCTGCAGCCTGAATTTCCTGCAGACGCTGTCTGCCGTAGCCACGCGCACACGCGCATTCGTCGATGCAGTGGCCGGCACGACTGCCGCCATCCTCGACACGCGCAAAACGCTGCCCGGCTTGCGCTACGCGCTCAAGTACGCGGTGCGTTGTGGCGGCGGTACGAACCATCGTATCGGCCTGTATGACGGCGTGCTCATCAAGGAAAACCATATTGCCGCCGCGGGCGGCATCGCCGCCGCTTTGCAGCAGGCTGTGCGATTAGCGCCCGGTATTCCTGCACAGATCGAGGTGGAAAGCCTGTCACAGCTCGAGGAAGCCCTCGCGGCCGGTGCGAAGCTGATCCTGCTCGACAACTTCGATCTTGCGGGATTGGAGGCAGCGGTGAAATTTACAGCTGGACGCGCGGCGCTCGAGGCATCCGGCGGCATCAGCCTTGAATCGGTCAGGGCGATCGCGCTAACTGGTGTGGATCGCATCTCGGTCGGTTCGCTGACCAAGGACATTCGCGCCGTGGATCTGTCGATGCGCTTCGCGGACGCCGGGCACCAGGGTTAGGCGCCCTCGTCCAGGAATTTTCCGAAGCTATTTCGGAAGGTTCTCGGCGATCAGTTTTTCGATCGCCCCGCGTTTGGCGTCGACCAGAAACGGTTTGCCGCTCTGTGAGATCGCCGTGTCCGGATCCTTCAGGCCGTGGCCGGTCAGCGTGCAGACGATGGTAGAACCTTCTCCGATCACGCTGCGCTCGAGATCTTTCATGAGCCCCGCGATCGAAGCAGCGGATGCCGGCTCGCAGAATATTCCCTCGGTCTCGGCCAACAGCTTTTGCGCTAGCAGAATTTCCTCGTCCGTGCATTCGTTGAACCAGCCGCCGGATTCGTTCTTTGCCGCCCATGCCAGCTTCCAGGACACGGGGTGGCCGATGCGAATGGCGGTCGCCACGGTCTCCGGTTCATCGACCATCGCGCCACGCAGAAAGGGCGCCGCGCCCGCGGCCTGGTAACCGACCATGATCGGGCGCCTTGTCGTAAGCCCGCCGGTCTTGTACTGCTTCGAGTCGAGTCCGGCGAGGCTTTCCGTCGCGAGCCCCGCCGCTTCGCTATATCCGATCCAGTGCGCGGACACATTGCCCGCGTTGCCTACTGGCAGCACGTGATAGTCGGGGCAATCGCCCAGGGCTTCGATGACCTCGAACGCAAGGGTCTTCTGGCCCTGCAACCGGTACGGGTTGATCGAGTTGACGATGTTCAGCGGCAAGGTCTGCGCAACTTCCTGGACGAGACGCATGCCGTCGTCGAAGTTACCGCGAATCTGGATGACGACCGAGCCGTGCATCATCGCTTGCGACAATTTTCCCAGCGCAATCTTGCCCTCGGGTATCAGCACGAAGCAGGCAATCCCGGCACGCGCCGCATAGGCCGCCGCCGCTGCGGAGGTATTTCCGGTGGACGCACAGATGATCGCCCGGGCGCCCGCCTCCACAGCCTTGGTCACCGCCATCGTCATTCCGCGATCCTTGAAAGAACCTGTCGGGTTCAGGCCTTCAAATTTGGCCAGGATGCGAACGTTCTTGCGCAGCTTCTTCGGCAGGTTGATGAGTTCGATCAACGGCGTGTTGCCTTCGTTCAGCGTGATTACATTCGTATCTTTGCCGACGGGCAATCGATCGCGATAGCGGTTGATGATGCCTGTGTAGTGTTGAGTCATAGTGTTCCTAATGCTTTCCGAGTTCTTCGAGGCGAATTCGCGTGACCTTTCCGGATACGACCGGCAGGGCTTCGATGCGCCGGATGGCGCCATTAATACTTTTCTCGAGCGTCAGGTGCGTGAGCATGATGATGTCCACCTGGTCCTCCCCCTCGCCCGGTTCCTTCTGGACCATCGCGTCGATCGAAATGGATTGGTCTGCGAGGATGCGGGTAATGTCGGCAAGCACGCCCGGCTGATCTTTCACGCGCAGGCGCAGGTAATACGAGGTCTGCACCTCCTCCATGGACAGGATAGGCAGGTCGGACATGCGGTCAGGTTGGAATGCAAGATGGGGCACGCGCTGCTCGGGATCGGCGGTGTGCATCCGGGTTACGTCCACGAGGTCCGCGACCACGGCGGACGCCGTCGGCTCGGCCCCTGCCCCGGCGCCGTAATAAAGCGTCGGGCCGACCGCATCGCCTTTTACGAGGATGGCGTTCATGACGCCCTCGACGTTGGCGATCAATCTTTTGGTGGGAATAAGGGTCGGATGCACACGTAGTTCGATGCCAGCCGACACGCGACGCGTAATCCCGAGCAGCTTGATCCGGTAGCCCAGTTCCTCGGCATAGCGTATGTCTTCGCGGGTTAGCTTGGCGATGCCTTCCGTATAAACCTTGTCGAACTGCATGGGAATGCCGAAAGCGATGGACGCCATGATCGTGAGCTTGTGCGCCGCGTCGACACCCTCGATGTCGAAGGTGGGGTCCGCTTCGGCGTAGCCGAGTTTCTGGGCCTGCGCCAACACACTCTCGAACGTCGAACCCTTCTCACGCATCTCGGAAAGGATGAAGTTCGACGTGCCGTTGATGATGCCGGCGATCCACTCGATCCGGTTCGCGGTCAGCCCTTCACGCAGCGCCTTGATGATGGGCACGCCGCCGGCGACCGCCGCCTCGAACGCAACCATTACACCCTTGTTTCCCGCCGCCAGGAATATCTCGTTGCCATGGTTCGCCAGCAAAGCCTTGTTCGCGGTGACGACGTGCTTTCCGTTCTCGATCGCGGAGAGGATCAGTTCCTTCGCGACCTTGGTGCCGCCAATCAGTTCGACGACGATGTCGATGTCCGGGCGCTTGACGAGCGCGAATGCGTCATCGGTCACTTCCGCGTTGCTGCCGACCAGTGCGCGGGCGCGCGCCAGATCCTTGTCCGCGACGACCTTGATCTCGATGCCGCGTCCGGCGCGGCGGCTGATTTCTTCCTGATTGCGTCGCAGGACGGAGAACGTGCCGCCACCGACGGTGCCGATACCCAGCAGGCCAACCTGTATCGGCTTCATTTGAATTCTTTCCTGAACGAAAACGCCGTGATGAAGAATCCTTCGCGAAAATAAAAACGATGGGCGCGAGTACGATGGGTGCCGGATTCAAGATCGAATCCCGGGCAGCCACGCTGGCGCGCCAGCGCTTCCACGTATGCAATCAGCGCCCGCCCGGCGCCAGTCGACCGTTCCGCCTCATCGGTCACGAGATCGTCGATGTAGAACCGGCGCCCGATGTGGGTGTTCTCGAATTCCCGGTAGACCGCAACGCCGACGACACGCTCGCCGAGAACGGCGACGCACATCTCCGCGCCGTCCACGAATACCCTGCGCATTTTATTCACGTAGTCGGCGGGCAACTGCGGCCGCAACTGCCTGTGGACAGCCTCGGCAGCGCCAAGCCACAGCGGTTCGATGACTTCGCGCGCGGGGCCGGTGATCTGGACGATGCGATGTTTCATTTCGGGCATTGGCTGCGCCTGCCTAAGTAGTTCGGGATGGGTTATCGGGGTGAATCCGCCCGGCAGCCATGTCGGGCGCCCGGGCACCCGATTGCCGCGCGCCGGGCGCCTTCTAGCCAGCCACGCGAAGCTGCGCAGGCGCGCCGAGCAAGCCGTCCTTGCGGAACATTTCCTTGATGCCGCGGATTGCCTGCCGCGTGCGCGATTCGTTTTCGATCAGCGCGAAGCGGACATAATCATCTCCGTAATCGCCGAAGCCGATGCCCGGCGACACCGCGACTTTTGCGTCGGCCAGTATTTTCTTGGCGAACTCCAGCGATCCCATTTTCTTGTACGGCCCCGGAATCTCCGCCCAGATGTACATCGACGCCTTGGGAATCTGCACCATCCAGCCCGCCTCGTGCAGGCCCCTCACCAGCACGTCCCGGCGCTTCTGGTATTTCTCGCAGATCTCGCGAACGCAATCCTGCGGGCCTTCGAGAGCCGCGATGGACGCTACTTGTATTGGCGTAAACGTGCCGTAGTCGTGGTAACTTTTGATGCGCGCCAGCGCCGATACGAGTTCCTTGTTGCCGACCATGAAGCCAATACGCCACCCGGCCATGTTGTAGCTCTTGCTCATGGTGAAGAATTCCACCGCAACGTCCCTTGCGCCGGGCACCTGCATGATCGATGGCGCCTTCCAGCCGTCGAAGCAGATATCCGCGTAGGCCAGATCGTGCACCACCAGGATGGAATGTTCCTTCGCCAAGGCGATGACCCGTTCGAAGAATTCCAGCTCGACGCACTGCGCGGTCGGGTTGCTCGGAAACCCGAGGATCATCATTTTCGGCTTGGGGATGGACTCACGAATCGCGCGCTGCAATTCCTGGATGAAGTCCACACCCGGGGTCATGGGTACCGATCGGATATCCGCGCCGGCAATCACGGCGCCGTAGATGTGGATCGGATAGCTCGGATTGGGCACCAGCACCGTGTCGCCGCGATCCAGGGTGGCCAGCATCAGGTGCGCAAGCCCTTCCTTGGAACCGATCGTGACGATGGCTTCGGTATCCGGGCTGAACGTGACACCGTATCGGGTTTGATACCAGTTGCAAATCGCCCGCCGCAGGCGCGGAATGCCCTTCGACATGGAATAGCCGTGCGTATCCGTGCGCTGTGTCGCCTCGACGAGCTTGTCGACGATGTGCTTGGGCGTGACGCCGTCCGGATTGCCCATGCTCATGTCTATGATATCTTCACCACGACTGCGGGCTGCCGCCTTCAGTTCGGCGGTAATGTTGAAGACGTAAGGCGGCAAGCGCTTGATGCGGGAGAACTCGGCCATGTTGTTTCGGTGCCCGTAAATCTCGTTACGGATCAGGTCCGACGCAGGGCAAGGATGGCCTCAAGCGTCGAAATAGTGCCGTAACCGACTGTTCATTAAATATAAAGACGCATGCTACCGGATCGCAGCGAGCGCCGCAAAGACCTTCACGATTGAAGCTTCATCCCTCACAGGCGTCCAGCCGCAACACGTTTACCGGTTACGGCAGCGGTTACGTTTCCGTGAATGGCGTGCGGTACGAGACAAACCTCGTCGTAATGCCGGAGCGAATCCTCGAACATTGGCCGGTCGGCGACATACAAGCCATGGCGACGGCAGACGTAACCGGGCTGATTGCGCTGAAACCGGAGCTCGTATTGCTGGGGACCGGCAAGACGCTGCGGTTTCCGCACGCGGCCGTTCTGGGCGCGCTGGCAGCGGCAGGCATAGGCATGGAAGTCATGGACACACAGGCGGCGTGCCGCACCTATAACATCCTGAGCGAGGAGGGCCGCAACGTCGCGGCCGCCCTGATCATCCGGACAAACTGAGTTCCTGCGGGGTTTCCCTCAGAGACCTTCCACAATGGCGCAGATCACGGCCGTGAAGTCGCTTTTACAGACGAAACCATCAAGCGCCGCGGAACTGGCCATGTCGCGATATTCCTTGCCGCTATTCAAGGTCAGAATAATGACCTTGATCTTTTCGTCAATGGCCTTGATGCGCCGGCCAGCCTCGACGCCATTGATGCCACCCATGTCCAGATCCATCAACACGATTTGCGGACGCAGGCGGATCGCCATTTCTACTGCTTCTTCGCCGGAATTCGCCTGACCCACCACGCGGGCCCCGCAGATTTCCGTAACGAATTGTGCCGCGGCGTTGCGGAACGACACGCTGTCGTCCACGAGCATTATGTTGACCATGCGGGCTCCGTCGACGTGGGTTATTTGCCTTGTTCGTCGATCTGTGGGTTACGCCTCCTGCGACGTGGACTATGCCTCGCGGATGGGTCCCGGGCCATCGGGCCGGACGGAAAGGAAGTTACCGAAATCCCTGAGGTCAGTCTGGCGCAATGATCGGGGGCCGGGAAGCCAAACAACGACTTCGGGCCGGGAGAATCCGGCCCGCCCGCTGGTTTGTCACTTCCGACGTCAGGCGCTGATCAGGCCGACCCGGATGGAAAAACGCACCAACCCCGCGACTTCTCGAATATTGAGGCGTTCCATGATCTGGGCGCGATGGGTTTCAATGGTCTTGACGCTCAAGTCGAGGTCATACGCGATCTGCTTGGTCGTCCGGCCCAGCGCGATGGCCTTCAGGATTTCACGCTGGCGCGGACTCAGGGCTTCGAGCCCAGCCTCCAGGGCCGGCGGCTGGACATAGGACTGGACAACCTGACGCGATACGCGCGGGCTCAAATAAGTTTCGCCGTTCATGGCGGCCTGGAGGGCAAATTCGAGTTCAAGCGGGGCGGCGTCTTTCAGCACATAGCCGCACGCCCCCGCCTTCAGCGCTTGCGACACGAAATCCGGGGTATCGTGCATGGACAGGATGATGATCCGCACCGACGGCATTTCGCTGGTGATAATGGCGGCGGCCTCGATCCCGTTGAGTTCCTTCATGCCGATGTCCATCAGCACCACATCCGGCGTCGTCAAACGAGTCTGTTCGACGGCTTCCCGCCCGTTCGTGGCTTCCGCCACCACATTCACGCCGGACATGCCGAGCAGCAGCGATTTCAGCCCGGAGCGCACTAGATTGTGGTCGTCTGCCAGCACGATGCTGATCGGCTTCATGTTCCTCTGTCCAAAAAGCACTTGCGACTTCCACCGGCCTTCAGTATGCCTATGTCTTACAAACCGCCAAGTCTTGCCACACCGCCAAGCTGCCTGATATGCG
>JBDTTE010000134.1:0-9997 GCA_039930785.1 Betaproteobacteria bacterium
CGCATCAACGCGTTCGCCGATCCGGTGCAGGCGCGCAAGGATTTCATCGCGCGCCAACCCATGGGGCGTCTGGGCACGGCCGAGGAACAGGCGGAACTCTGCGTGTTCCTGGCTTCGGACGAATCTCTATTCATGACTGGCCAGACGGTCATCATGGATGGGGGAATTACGATCTAGGGGCTAGGGGCTAGGGGCTAGGGGCTAGGGAAGGACCTTACCCTTCACTCATTCACGCCTTCACACATTCACGTAGTCAATTTCGAATTCGACCGTAGGAGCTAAAAAATGAAACTCGTCCGTTATGGTGAGGCAGGAAAAGAAAAGCCCGGCATCCTTGACGCGCAAGGCGCGATCCGCGATCTGTCCGGTGTGGTCAAGGATATCGATGCAGCCGCGGTATCGCCGGAAGGCATCGCCAAAATCAAAGCCGTGAACGTCGAAAGCCTGCCCAAGGTCAGCGGCAATCCGCGCCTCGGCTCACCGATCGCCAATGTACCGAAGCTGGTTTGCATCGGCCTCAACTATGCGGACCACGCCAAGGAATCCGGCCTGCCGATCCCGGCGGAACCGGTAGTGTTCATGAAGGCAATCACCGCGATCACCGGCCCGAACGACGACGTGAAGTTGCCGAAGGGTTCGAAAAAAGGCGACTGGGAAGTCGAACTGGCGTTCGTGATCGGCAAAAAGGCCCAGAGCGTCACGGAAGCCGATGCCCTGAGCCATGTCGCTGGCTACATGATCTGCAACGATGTCTCCGAGCGCGAATGGCAGCTGGAGCATGGCAGCCAGTGGTCCAAGGGCAAGAGCTTCGATACCTTTGCCCCGCTCGGGCCCTGGTTCGTGACCGCCGACGAAATCCGCGATCCGCAAAACCTTGCGATGTGGCTCGACGTGAACGGCCTGCGCAAACAGACCGGCAATACCAGCACCATGATCTTCGGCGTCAAGAAGCTGGTGTCCTACCTCTCCTACATGTGCACGCTGATGCCGGGCGACGTCATCAGCACCGGTACGCCGCCCGGCGTCGGCATGGGCATCAAGCCGACCGCACAGTTCCTCAAGAGCGGCGATGAAATGCGCCTGGGCATTGACGGCCTCGGCGAACAGAAGCAAAAGGTTCACGGCGGCTGAACGCAACCGGAGCACGCACACGAAAAGGCGCACAGCGGTGCGCCTTTTTATTGCGTCGGAGCACAACCCGTTCGAGTACTATCTCGCAGTGTTCGCGCTCGCAACCTGGTGGCAATACTCGCGTGACCCTCCGATAGCCTCTTTGTTGTCGGCACGCCGGAGTTCCATCACGGCTTCCCAGCGGCCACCCCTCCTTCTCGACACTTTTTGCCGCTTCGCCATGACCGACTGTGCGTCGCACGGACCTCCGGTCCTTGCTGGTTGTTTTCGTCTTCGCGATTCGCGCTGTGCTGGTACGCTGCATACGCGGTCCGTTTTCCTATCGCACTGGAATAAAATGAGTGGAATCCTCATCGAAAGGCCCTTCATGACACGCATCGCCACCGTACTCATTTCAGGGCTGCTCTGGGCAGGAATGGCCTGGTCCGCGGATCAGGCGCTCGAGCCCAACGAGGCCGGTATCTCAGCGCCGTCGCGCCCGACGTATTCCCTCGACGCCAAGCCAAAGATCAACCGCCTGGATTTCGATTTTCGTAGCGGAGAGACGACGGCCTGGCTGAACGGAGGTGGCGACTTCCATGTGCACGGCTGGATACCGCATCGCGGCCTGCTATGCGCCACGTACCGGGTCGGCATGCGCTTCGGTGCCGGCTCACCTGGCTGCCAGAACGTGAACTGGATCACGGATCCCGTCTACGTGACGTCTCAGTACCAGTGCAACGGCGCACGCGTGGAACATGACGGCGGCGACACGCTTCCGGAACTCGCAGACAGAATCGGTCAGATCACGTGCGCCGAGCGTGTCGTCCGCTGCAGTGGTGCCTGCAGATGATTTTGCGGCGCATCGCGTGCATCGGAATTCGTTCTTTGGAAGTTCTGCGCAACCCCATCACCTCAAGGAGACAGACCAGGATGCACCGCCCCGATAACCGCAGGCTCGCTATTCCCTTTATCGTGGCCCTGTCCGCCCCATTGCTGGCGCCCGCGAGCGCGAGCGCCGAGCTCATCGTCAACGGCGGGGTCGAATATTTCCGCTGGACCGAGAATACGAGTCCGCAGGTCAAGGAAACCGGTCCGATGGGCTTCATTGGATTATCTTTCCTGCAGGATAAGGATGCCGGCGTACTGTTTGGCTACCGCGGCAAGGTCTGGGGCGGTTCCGCCGACTACAGCGGCGCGAATCTTTTCACCAACGCGCCCCTCACTTCGACCACCGATTATTTCGGAATCAATAACGAACTCCAGGCGCGTTACCGCAAGGCCGGCACGAACGGCGGCAGCATCGATGGCGTTTTCGGTCTCGGCCTCGACCTTTGGCGCCGTACCCTGTCAACGGTCCAGAAGGAAGACTACTCGATCGGCTATGCGCGAGTGGGCGTCGAGTCGAAGGCGAACTACGGCGGGCAATGGCTCGTTGGCCTCGGCATCAAATATCCGCTCTGGACCTACGAAAACGCACACTTCGACAAGATCGGCTTCGATTCAAATCCGATCCTGCATCCGGGCAAGCAAATCGCGCCGTATGCCAGCATCGGTTATCGCTTCACACCCAAGTTCCAGCTGGTCGGATATTACGAAGGACTGCGTTTCGACCGCTCGGATCCGGTTGTGACAAATGAGGTAGCCCATGGCCTCGGCCCAACGTCGCTGGTGCAACCCGCCAGCAACATGTCGATCTTCGGACTCAGGTTCGAATACATCCTGCGCTAGCCCGCGTCCATTTCCGATCGCGTTCGAATGTACCTGATGCGCGGCTTCGACCATCGCTTGTGCACCGCGCCGATGATGGACTGGACGGACCGGCATTGCCGCTTTTTTTTCCGGCAACTGGCGCCGCACGCCGTCGTCTATACGGAAATGATCACCACCGGCGCGCTCGTCCACGGCGACGTCGATCGCCATTTGCGCTTTGACGCGGCCGAGCACCCGGTTGCCCTGCAGCTGGGCGGCTCCGATCCGAAAGCGCTCGCGTACTGCGCGCGACTTGGCGAGCAATACGGTTACGACGAGATCAACCTGAATTGCGGCTGTCCATCCGAGCGTGTGCAGGAGGGCGCGTTCGGTGCCTGCCTCATGGCGGAACCGCAGCTCGTAGCCGAATGCGTGCGCGCCATGGACGAGGCGGTTTCGATTCCCGTAACTGTCAAGCATCGGCTCGGCATCGACTCGATCGAGCGCTATGACTTTGTGTGCGATTTCGTCGCGGCGCTGGCGGCGGCGGGATGCGCGACATTCGTGGTGCACGCGCGCAACGCAGTGCTGAAGGGGCTTTCCCCGAAAGCCAATCGGGAAGTACCACCGCTCAAGTACGACTATGTGCATCGACTGAAGCGCGATTTTCCGGAGGCGTGCATTGTCGTCAACGGCGGCCTCGACTCCCTCGTACAGGTCGACGAGCAACTTGGACAGGTTGACGGCGTCATGCTCGGGCGCGTGGCCTACCACGACCCCTATGTACTCGCGCTGGCCGACGCTCGACTGTTTGGCGGCACCGCGCCCAGTCGCGAGGCGGTCGTTGAACGAATGCACCGCTATGCCATCACCCAGTCTACGCGCGGTACACCGCTACGCGCGATCGCCCGCCACATGCTCGGGCTGTATCACGGCCAACCCAATGCGCGGGCGTGGCGACGCACGCTCTCCGATGCGCGCCTGCTTGCACTCAACGATCCTGCGCTGTTACTGGACGCCATTCCAAAATCTGAAACCGCAGCTGCCTAGGCGCGGGGGGGGTGACGAACCGTGACAATTGGCATGTCAGCGAATCCCGGACTGGTTCGTTATCGCGAAAATCCCTCGGCCATCTAGTGGTTTGGCAGCGCATTGGCGCCCCGGTTACTGCACCGCGTGGGGAATTGCGACAAAACTTACTCATTCCTTACCGAGGTTCACCATGCGCATTCTCGTAGTCGAAGACGATCGCACCCTGGCCGACGGACTTTCACGCAGCCTGTCCTCGGCCGGCCATTCCATCGACGTGGTCGGTGACGGTTTGCAGGCCGAAGCCAGTCTCGGCGGCACGGCCTACGACCTTGTCATTCTCGACCTGCAATTGCCCAACCGCGATGGCCTGGACGTGTTGCGCGGTTACCGCTCCAGCGGTGGCCTGGCGCCGGTCATGATTCTGACCGCCCGCAATGCCGTGGCCGATCGGGTTCGCGGCCTGGACGCCGGTGCGGATGACTATTTTTCCAAGCCATTCGACCTGCCGGAACTCGAAGCACGCGTGCGCTCGCTGTTGCGACGTGCGAGCGGCGCGCCATCCCCGATGCTGCGTCACGGCGCGCTGACCCTTGATACCAACGGACGCTGCGCCGAAATTGACGGGCGTGGCGGGATTGATCTGTCGGCGCGCGAATTTGCCTTGCTCGAAACGTTGATGCTGCGCATGGGAAGAGTCGTCAGCAAGAGCGCGCTGCTCGAAAAACTCTATGGCGCGGACGACCAGGCCGGTGAGAATGCCGTGGAGGTCTTCATCCATCGCCTGCGCCGCAAGCTCGAACCCGCCGGCGTCGCGATTCGCACCATACGCGGACTGGGTTACATGATCGACAAGCTGCCTCGTGACTCGTGACTGAAATTTCGCTGCGGCGCCGGCTGCTGACGTGGCTGATGCCGCCGTTGCTGGCGCTGTGGCTGGTCGGCGCCGTGGTGGCGTATTTCTTCGTGGTCAATTTCTCCAATAGCGTCCACGACAGGTGGTTGCTCGATTCCGCGGTCGCCCTGGGGCAGCAGATACACGTCACCGATGGACACGTATCCGTGGACCTGCCCCCACCCGTGTTGCGAGTCCTCGAGTTCGATTCGGTCGACCGGATCTACTACCAGGTGCTCGACCATTCGGGCGGCGTCATCGCCGGGCAGCAGAACATGTCGGGGCCGATGCCGGCCACGGCGCAACCCGTATTCTCGGATGCGACACTCGACGATACGGGTGTGCGCATGGCCACATTGCGCGTGCAGGGTGAGGATGGCCACGCATTCGTGCGCATTGCGGAAACCCTGATCAAGCGTCGCGCGCTCACCGGTGAAATCCTCGCCGCGATGCTGCTGCCGCAGTTGTTGCTGATTGCAAGCGTGGGGGTGCTCGTCTGGTTCGGCGTGCGCCGGGGCCTGAGCCCGCTGCGGCGGGTAAGCAATGACATCCTCAAGCGTTCGCATCGCGATCTGTCGCCGTTGCAGGAAGCGCACGTACCCACGGAAGTCGCGCCCATCGTGCGAGCGCTGAACGATCTGTTGTCCCGCCTCGATCGTGCCGTCGCCGGTCAAAACCGTTTTATCGCTGACGCAGCCCATCAATTACGCACGCCACTGGCGGGCCTGAAAACGCATGCGGAACTCGCCATGCGCGAGGACGATCCTGTCGCCATGCGCGCCGCGCTCGATCGGGTGGGTGTCGCCATCGAGCGCAGCATCCACCTGGTGAACCAGTTGCTTGCACTGGCGCGCGCCGATCATTCCCACGAGGTGCCCGTTCCGAACACGCCAATCGATCTGGGCGATGTCGCCCGCAAGGCGACCGAAGAATGGGTCGGCAAGGCGGTGGAAGCACACCTGGACCTGGGTTTCGAGGAAACATCCACCGCAACGTTTGTGGCCGGCAATGCCGAGCTGCTCATGGAAATGATCGACAACCTCATCGACAATGCGTTGCGCTACACGCCGGCGGGAGGACATGTCACCGTGCGCCACATGCTCCGTGAGGGCAAGCCGGTGGTCGAGGTTGAAGACAGCGGTCCCGGCATCGCGCCGGCGGAACGCGAACATGTGTTCGAGCGTTTCTATCGCACGGTAGGGTCGCCGGGAGAAGGTTGCGGCCTGGGCCTGGCCATCGTCCAGCAGATCGCCATGCTGCACGCCGCAACCGTGGAGCTGGCGACGGGTGCGGACGGCGCGGGCACGAGGGTGCGCATTCTTTTCCCTCGCTTCCCGGCGGCGTAGAATCGCGGGCCTGGCGGCGGCACGCCGCAACCGCAATCTGGCGGCGGCACACCCCAATCACAATCTGGCGGCGCAACGCCGCAAACGCAATCGACCCAGAGGGAACCAGTGGAATACACGAATCTCGGCACGACCGGCCTGAAAATCTCGCGCATCTGCCTTGGTTGCATGAGCTATGGCACACCGAAATGGCGCGACTGGGTGCTGGATTACGAGGCGTCGAAGCCGTTTTACAAGCGCGCGCTGGAGCTGGGGATCAATTTCTTCGATACGGCGGACGTGTATTCGGACGGCGAAAGCGAAGTGGTCACCGGTCGCGTATTGAGGGAGCTCGGCGTCTCGCGCGAACAGGTTGTCGTGGCCACCAAGGTACACGGCCCCATGGGCAAGGACCCGAACCAGAAGGGCCTGTCGCGCAAGCACATCATGCACGCGATCGACAACAGCCTGCAGCGCCTGGGGCTCGACTACGTGGACCTGTACCAGATTCATCGCTTCGATCGCAACACGCCGATCGAGGAAACGATGGAAGCGCTGACTGACGTCGTGCAGTCAGGCAAGGCGCTCTACATCGGCGCGTCGTCGATGTACGCCTACCAGTTCGCCAAGATGCTGCATGCGTCCGACACGAATGGCTATGCCCGCTTCGTCACCATGCAAAACCACTACAACCTGGTCTACCGCGAGGAAGAACGCGAAATGATTCCGCTGTGCCGCGAGGAAGGCGTCGGCCTCATTCCCTGGAGCCCGCTGGCGCGCGGCTTCCTGGCAGGCAACCGCACAAAGGAAAACTGGGGCGCGACCACGCGCGCGAAGAGCGACGACTTCGCCCAGAACATGTATTACGACGACTCGGATTTCGAGGTGGTGCAACGCGTTTCCGAAATCGCAGGCAAACGCGGCCTGCCGAACGCACAAGTTGCAATGGCTTGGCTGCTACAGCAGCCCGGTGTCAGCGCACCGATCATCGGTGCCACGAAAATGCAGCACCTCGAGGATGCCGTCGCCGCGTTGTCGGTCAAGCTGACCGAGGAAGAACTCAAGTCGCTGGCGGAACCGTACAAACCTCATCGGGTGCTCGGCAACCTGAGCTGAGCCCCCCTCTCCCCGGCCCTCTGCTGCGCTTCAAGTGTTCCCTTGTCCCTCCAGGGGAGAGGGCCGGGAGAGGGGGAGAGGGAGGCTCTACTCAGGCTTCCGGATCTCCGGTGGCCACCTTGCCCATCCAGTTCTCGATGCTGATCACGCCCCCTTCCTTCTGCGCACGACCGCGATCCTGCGCGGGGAGATCATCCTGCAGCAGGTCGATGCGCTTCCAGCCGGCGAGCGGCGTCTCGCATTCGACGCGCGGTACGTACCGCGAAGCCTGCGTCCTTTGGTGGCGATGGACGTACCGCGGACAATTGGGCCACGCCTCGGTGACGTTCACCCGGACCAGCATCAGCGCCTCCTTGAATTCCCGCATTAACGGATCGCGTTCGCTGACCGTCGCTTCGCCCTGCACGCGCAGCCGGTTGGGGCGCTCCAGATCCATGAAAAGCATGCCGATCTTGCTGGTGCCGGCAATGTTGCCCGCTGAATAAAACATGCCGTTACCGTCGTAAAGCGGAAACACCAGGGTCTTGTTATCCAGCACCCGGACGAACCCCGGATCGCCTCCTTTGTAGGAAACAGTCGGTCGGCCCTGTTCGTCGATCGTCGACAACCAGAACATGTCCCGGCTGCTGATGAACGCCATGTCCATGTCGCCGAGCTGCGGCTGGATGACGAGGGCTTCGATCTTGTCGGCGATGCGACGGGTATCGAACTGGTCCTGCAGGGCACGCTGCCGCGCACCATAAAGTCTGCTCATCTCTCCTCCGGTCATATTATTGTCGGGGCTGGCGGCAACCGGCCTGCCCGCATGTGCGTTCGGGCGTTCTGTTATCGTAACCATCGACCCGATTCGATCCAAAGACTCCGTTTTCGATGGACGGCACGGCTCGATGATACACACGGAGTTTACGAATGCCGCAAGGTCATCGCTTGTATGAACCTGCTGCGCCGGACGCATTGCTCTGTGTCGGGGGCGGCAAGACGCTGTACGTCGGATCGCTCGAACAGGTGGATTGGCATCTGCATGGCGCGCCGGTCTTCATCGCAGGGGTCGCCGGCAGATTTCGCTTGCGCCTGCCCAGCGGCGAATGGACTGCCTGCCGCGCCGCCGTGATTCCCGCCGGCGTCCGGCATGCGCTTGATCTCGGCGGCGAACCGCTCGCCGCTTTCTATCCCGAACCGAACATCGCGTGCCTTTCGGCGTTGGCGCGGCTCGGCAACCACTGGTACGAACGCGAACAGATCCTCCTGGGAGAACACGCCGAGCTGGGTGCTTTTCGCGAGCTCTATGAAAATGCCGCCAGTGCGCGCTGGACCGGCGAGTCACTCGATGATCTGCTCGGCTTTGCACTGCGTCGCGACGGCGGCAATGCACTCGACCTACGGGTCGCGCAAGTCATCGCCTGGCTGGACGAGCATCCCGACGACCTGACCGGCGCCGGTCGAATCGCCGGCTCGCAAGGCCTGTCGCCATCGCGCTTTCTGCACCTGTTCACCGCGCAGGTCGGCGTACCGTTCCGCCGGTATCGCATCTGGAACCGGATACGCGCCGCTACCAAAGTAGCCCTCGCCGGCAGCAATTTCACCGATTCCGCGCTGACAGCGGGCTTCGCCGATTCCGCGCATTTCACCCATAGTTTTCGGGATACTTTTGGCGTCACGCCCTCCTACGTCTTCGGCAAAGTCCATCGCGCCGGTTCGATGCCCGTCTCCCGCCTCACCAAGCGCCCATGAACGCAATTCGATTTGACACCTACTATCGCTACGACGACCTCGTACGCTTCCTGACCGACTGGGCGGGGGCACATCCGGAACTGGTGCGCCTCGAACCGATCGGCCGCAGCCACGAGGGCCGCGACATTCACGTCGTGCGCGTGACGAACTATCGTAGTGGCATGGACGCCGACAAGCCGGCTTTATGGGTAGACGGCAACATCCACGCGACGGAAGTCGCCGGCTCGATGGCCTGCCTGCATCTGCTGCACAGGCTGATCACGGGATACGGGCGCGACGCGGATATCACGCACTGCCTGGACACGCGCGCGTTCTACGTCTGTCCGCGCGTGAACCCCGACGGCGCCGAATGGGCGCTGGCCGATGTGCCGAAGCTGATTCGCTCCAGCACACGCCCCTACCCTTATGACGAGGAGCCGGTTGGTGGCCTGACACGCGAGGATATCGACGGAGACGGCCGCATCCTGTCGATGCGTGTGCCGGATGCGAACGGGCCATGGAAGCTCAGCGAACAGGATTCGCGCATTCTGGTGCGGCGCGATCCAGTCGAAAGCGGCGGCCATTACTACCGCCTGCTGCCGGAGGGACGCATCGACGACTTCGATGGCGTGAACGTCAAGTTGCAGGCGCGCAAGGAACGCCTGGATCTGAATCGCAACTTCCCCGCGTTCTGGCGCGCGGAGCACGAACAGGCCGGCGCCGGCCCTTTCCCGACTTCGGAACCGGAGATCGCTGCGATGACGGGTTTCATCGCACGCCATCCGAACATCACTGGCGCGGTCGCGTTTCATACCTACAGCGGCGTGCTGCTGCGCCCGTACTCGCACCTGCCCGATGACACGATGCGGCCGGAGGACCTGTGGACCTTCCAGAAGATCGGCGAGAAGGGTACCGAGATCACCGGTTATCCGGTTGCGTCCGCGTATCACGAGTTCCGCTATCACCCCAAGGAAGTCATCACCGGCGATTTCGATTCGTGGATGTACGACCATCGCGGGGTGTTCGCGTGGACGGTCGAAATCTGGAGCCCGCAGCGGCAGGCCGGCATCACGGACGCCAAATACATCGACTGGTATCGCGAGCACCCGGTCGAGGACGA
>JBDTTE010000135.1:0-9976 GCA_039930785.1 Betaproteobacteria bacterium
CAGAGGACGCGGAGGACGCAGAGGAAAAACGGAGGAAAAAAGTAGCGAACGGGTGAACAACCCCGGTAAGCGCTTAGCCGCCCGAGCAAATTTCTGCCGTGACGTCACCAATTCCCGTATTCCCCGTTCTGGTTTTCCTCTGCGTCCTCCGCGTCCTCCGCGGTGAGAGCTGCCTTGGAGCATCTCCGAACTGCTAATGGGCGCCGGCAACCGTCCCGGCCGCTCTGCTGTACCATCGCGGCTTTTCCCCGGAGGACCATCATGAGAAAAATATTGATCGGCGCATTCGCGCTATTCAGCGCCTGCATCGCCGGCGCACACGCAGCGGACCCGACGACCGAAGAGCAAAAGCAGTTGTACGCGCTGGGCGTGGCCATCAGCCAGTCGTTGAATGACTTCGCGCTGAGCGAAGCGGATCTCGAAATCGTCAAATCGGGTATATACGACGGCGTACTCAAGCGTCCGAGCAAGGTCGACATGCAGGTCTACCGGCCCAAGATCCAGCAACTCGCGCAGGCGCGTGCGTCGATAGTCGCCGAGCGCGAGAAGAAATCGAGCGGCGCATACCTTGCCAAGGCGGCGACCGAGCCGGGCGCGAAGAAAACCGCATCCGGCGCGATCGTCACGACAATCAAGGAAGGCAAAGGGCCGTCGCCGAAAGCCTCCGACACCGTGAAGGTGCACTACGTCGGCACGTTGGTGGATGGTACGGTGTTCGACAGCTCAGTGCAGCGCGGCCAGCCCGCTACGTTCCCGCTTGCGAACGTGATCAAGTGCTGGACGGAAGGCGTGCAGGAAATCAAAGTGGGTGGCAAATCGAAACTCGTTTGCCCGGCGGACATCGCTTACGGCGATAAGGGCTCGCCGCCCACCATCAAACCCGGCGCAACGCTGGTGTTCGAAGTGGAATTGCTGGAAATCGTGAAGTAGCTAGACGCCTAAGGCGGCGCGACGCGCCGCCAGTCAGCAAGAACGATTCAGTCTTATCACGAAGAGCACGAAGAGCACGAAGAAACACGAAGAAGTGCAAAATCAGGGGGGGCTCACAGAAGACTACCGCGAGTCGGGTAGAGGGTTGATCGGATGTAACAACTTCAACCACCACCGATACAGCGTTTTTGCGCTGCTTTTCTTCGTGTCCCTTCGTGTCCTTCGTGCTCTTCGTGATGAGGTGTAGAAGCCGTCTTATTCGTCACCAGAAGGGCGAACGACATCCCGCTCGGACGCGGGGCCCAGCACCGGCTCATCGTCGGGCTCGGCGCCGTGATACGTCACCCGCAAGGCTTCGTCTTCCGCGTCGTCCCAGGCTTTTGCCGCGCGCTGGTCGAAGCGCGCGCGCGCGCTGCGTTTGAGCACCGAATCGTAGGCTCGCTCGACGCTCACGCCGCGCTTCTCGATCAGGGCGGCGGCTGCGCGGCAGCCCGCCTCGATGTCATCGTGGGATGCTTGGGAATCGAAAATCCAGAGCTTCATCTCTTACTCCTGCAGCGGTCTCAGGCACTGCGTTTGATGGGCATTGCGTTCAGCCGTTCGGGCGCCAAATATCGCTGGCGGTAAATTTCAAAAGGCATCGTATCGCCTTCCTCGATTTGCTTCTGCTGGCGCATCGATTCTGCCGCCAGCTTGGCGAAACGGGCTTCCACGGCGGCGTCCAGATTCATGCGCTTGATGGCGGCGGCGTGGCGTTGCGACTGGTCCAGCGTAAAGCCGACGTGCGAATTCGAGTGGTGGTCGCGCATTTGCGCCAGCACGTGTGCCGAAGGCAGGCGCTGCGGATCCGCCAGTGCGGCAACCGCACTGCGCAGGGCGTCGCCGTAGGCCGTGCCGGCGTGGACCGTGTCGAGTGCAGCGGCGATCGGCTCGCATTCGGCCAGCGTCTCGTTGGCCCAGTCCTGCAAGGATACTTCCGCTCCCCGCCGTTCGAGCTTCAAACCTGCTTCGCGTCCGCGCGCGGCAACGCGATTCTGGTTGCGTCCGATCGCGGCGATTTCCTCCGGAGAATCCGGTGGGCTCTCATCCAGCAGGCAACGCAACAGGAAGACATCGAGCAGGCGGATCGTTTCGGCGTCGATGCCGATTGCACAGAACGGATTGAGGTCCATCAGGCGCACTTCCACGTATTCGACGCCGCGTTCGCGCAGCGCGTGCAGCGGCCGCTCGCCGGGACGAATCACACGCTTCGCGCGAATCTTGCCGTAGAACTCGTTCTCGATCTGCAGCAGGCTCGTGGCGAGCTGGCGATAGTCGTCCCCGTCGCGGATGCCGATCGCTTCGTACGGCGCATAGGGGCGCGTCAGTGCGTCGAACAGCGACGCGCCGTAATTTTCCAGGTTGTTGTAGCTCGCGGCGATGGCGGACTGCGCGTCGCTCTGATACCCCAGCCGCCCCATGCGCAACGAAGTCGCATCGGGCAGGTAGAAAGCGCCGGATGCGAGCTCGCGCAACTCATGTTTGCGGCCTTCGACGAAACTCGGGCACACGGCCGGCGACGCGCCGAACAGATAGAACAGGAGCCACGCGTTGCGCCGGAAGTTTCGGATCAATGCGAAATACGCTTCATTCGGATCGCCCAACCCCGGCAACGGCCATGCGGAATCGGGCAGCGAGAAATTGTAGTGAATGCCGGAAATCATCTGCATCCGCCGGCCATAACGGTGTGACAAGCCGGCCCGATACACGGTCTTCATGCGGCCCACGTTCGAATGACCGTACTGGCCCAGCGGAATGGCGTCGTCCGGCGGCAGCGCACAGGGCATGCTGCCGCACCACAGGATATCGTCACCGAGCGCGCGATACACAATCTGGTGGATCTGCGTGAGTTCTGCGAGGCAGGCTTCGACGCCGGTATGCACGCCGGTGATCAACTCGAGTTGCGATTCGCTGAAGTCGGTCGTGATGTGCTCGTGCGTCAGCGCGGAGCCGAGCGCGGCCGGATGCGGTGTCAGCGCGAGCTCGCCGTCAGCGTGCACGCGCAGGCTTTCCTTTTCTATGCCGCGGCGGATGCCTGCCAACGTTGCGGGCGATAGCGCACGCAGCTTTTCCTGAATTCTGTTCAAGCGAAGTCGCCTCGAGTAGTGCGGCTGATTGGGCTGGTACGGCTCGAAGAAAGCCGCGTGCTATTTTTCGCCGAGCGCGGCAAGGACGTCGGCTACCAGCCGGTCCTGCGCCCAACGCTTGCCATCCGGATCGACGCCGGTGCGCACGATGACGAGATCGTGGCCCGGAACGATCGTGACGAATTGTCCCTTGTTACCCGCCGTCGTGAAAGTGCCGGGTGGCACGCCCGGCATCTGGTCCAGCAGCCAGAATTGCGCGCCGTAGCCCCATTGCCCGGCGACCGGAGGTTTCGTCGGTGCCGGTGTCGCTGAAAATTTCACCCAGCCTTCCGGCAGCAAACGCTTCCCGTTCCACACGCCGTCATTTGCGAGCAGTAATCCGAAACGCGCGAGATCGCGCGCGGTCGTGTAGCTCTGGCTGGAACCCACGAAGTTCCCCATGTGGTCGACTTCCATGCGCGTGTGGTACATCCCAAGCGGATGCAGCAGCTCGTCATAGGGATAGCGCAGGTATTTCAGGTCATCGTTAAGCTTGTAGCGCAGCTCGCGCAACAGCAGCAGGGTGTCGTTGTTCGCGTATTTCCAGCGCGTGCCGGGTGCGACTTCGAGCGGCGTGGACGTCACCGCGCTGATGACATCCTGGCCACCGAAGTAAACCGAGTAGGTGTTCGCGCCGCCGCTGAACAGGCCGCTCGACATCCACAGCAAGTGCTTGTGCGTGACGGCCTGGCGCGGATCGCCGGGGTATTTCCATTCCGGGATATCGAGCGGTCCGTCGAGGTCGATGACGCCCTGGCTCGACGCAATCGCGAGCAGCGCGGCGGAAATGCTCTTCGACGTCGACCACGTGCGGTAACCGGAATGCACGCCGAAGCCTGGCCGGTAGCGCTCGGCGACGATCTTTCCGTTCTTCAGGATAATGACTGCGGCGGTGACAACGCCGGGGACCTCGCCGTAGCTCTTGCCGTCAAAGGCACGATCGAGGACGGGCGCGAGCGACGCGTGATCGGCGGCGATGCCATTCGCCGGCAAGTCCACCTGGTCACCTGCGGGAAATGCCTTGTTGCCTACGTCGGGCGCGGGCGCGTATTGGACGTTCGGCAGTCGGGGGACATCGCCCACCTGCCACTGCGGCGGCAATACGGTGCAGCCCATGGAATCGCGGAACGCAGCGATCATGACGATCGCGCCGGTGGTGTCGGTCGCGGTGACGAGGCGGCGCTTTTCGTCGATGACGGGGTCGGGATAGCCGAGTCCTTCGACGTCGACGAGCTCGACTTTCTTGATATCTTCGAGGGGACGGCCGGCGAAAAAATGTGCCGAACAGGTAAACAGCGCGCGGTAGCCGGCAACGATCAGCGGCTCCTTGTCCTCGGCAATGCCGGCGGGGCGCTGATACAGTGTCGCGGCAAAACCCGGCGCGGCCAACGCAAGCAGAATGGCCGACAGGGCGATATTGTTTTTCATGTCCACGCCTTCATTTACCGGTTAAGCATCCCCTCCCAGGGGCGGCTGGCACCGACGGTCCGGAAGGGTAACATGCAACGCTATTCCGCTTAAGCCGGCACCCCGTGTCCGGTAACGAAAGATTCCAATGCCCCCATTTGTGCAAGGCCTGATCATCGCCAACGTCGTTATCTATCTGCTCGAATTGCAGATGGGCAACGTGCTGTTCCAGTGGTTTGCCCTCTGGCCCGGTGCCGGACCCGGGCTGGCCAGCCTGCCGCTGTTGACACCGTGGCAACTGGTTACTTATAGCTTCCTGCACGGCGGCTTGATGCACCTCGCGTTCAACATGTTCGCGCTATGGATGTTCGGGTCGGAACTGGAGCGCGTCTGGGGTTCGCGCCGCTTTGCGTTCGCCTACTTTGGCAGCGTGATCACAGGCGGTGTCGCGCAACTGCTCGCGGGCGGCATGTTCGGCCCGCCGGGTGGCCCGGTGGTCGGTGCCTCCGCCGGCGCGTTCGGCATCATGCTGGCCTATGCGCTGGTGTTCCCGAATCGCCGCATCGTGCCGCTGTTTCCGCCGATTCCAATGCCGGCGCGCGTGTTCGTGCTCCTCTACGCCGGCGTCGAACTCTTCCTTGGTGTCACCGGCACGCAGGCGGGTGTTGCACACTTCGCGCACCTCGGGGGATTGCTCGGCGGCTGGCTGGTGTACCGCTACTGGCGCAGCGCGCCGGGCAGCTGGCGCGGCCGCCGGTAAAGCATGTCTTCACCGCGAAGACGCAAAGGCGCAAAGGGTACGCAAAGGAAGGCGAAAACAAAAAGTGCCAACGCAAGGTACACAGCTGGTCCGGGCGATGCGATGCTTGACGCCGCTTGATGTCGCGCTATCAACTGCCGGGTTCTTGCTTTCCTTTGCGTACCCTTCGCGTCCTTTGCGCCTTTGCGGTGAGATTTAATTTTCTTGAGATCTTCACTGCCTTAACTACTGCTCGTCGATCTTGAATTCCCGCGGTTCGGCGGCCGCGGTGACGACGTCGAAGTAGACGCGTCCGATCTCGCGATCGTCCATGGTCTCGACTTCGAGTTTCCATTCCCCGGGCTGGTAGTTCGTTTTCATGCCGTAGCCGCGGAACCCTTCTTCACGCCCGCCGGTGATGCGGATCGGGATTGAATCCTGCCGCTTCCAATGCCCCGCGTCCTTCCAGTACCAGCGCATCTGCACCTGGTCGGAAAAGTGCCCAGGCGAAAAAATGCGGAAGTAGACAAAGATCTTGTCGCCGGGCTGGGCCAGAAATTCCTGGTCTCCGTTGTTCCAGATGCGCCAGAACGGGCGTTCATGGCTCAATCGATAGGTATCGCCACTGCGCTCCACGTTGTGATAGACGCCGATGAACGGAATGGACAACGGCACCGGTGGAATCAACCTGAACATGTAAAGCGCCAGGAAGATAAATAGCACGCTGGCGAACGGCAGGAGGATCTGTCGTTTGGCCTGCGGGCGGCGCTCCGGCGCATGAATCTTGATGCGCCGGTCGATGACCGCGATCGGGACGCAGGCGACCAGCATGGACAGCAGGAACACGAACGGGCCGATCGATCGTGCGAACACCGGCACGATGGCCGCGCAGAACGAAAGCAGGCACAGCGAAAACATGGCGAACTTGAGCGTCAGGCCGAGCTTCGCCTTGAGTTCCTTCGATTCGTTGGCGGCGAGCAGGACAGCCAGCACCAGCATGAACGCAAAGGACGTGAACAGCGACGCGCTCTTGAAGAAAAACAGCGTGTACAGGTTCAGCAGCGTGCCGAGCAGGAAATGCACGATCGGCGTGCGATAGTCGTAGTACCAGCGCCGGAGCCGGGGCATCGCGGCGGTGTCGGCTTCGACCGCATCCGCAGAGAAAAACATTTGCAGCAGGATGACCGCGATGAGCACCAGGTAGACAGCCTGCTGGATGATGGTGGCCCAGGCGTCGATGCGGTCCAGCAACGCCGCGTCGAATACGAAACCGCCGACGAAAGCCGCGATGTCGACGGTTTTCTCGTGGCGCTCGTAGTAGCTCTTGAGCCTGTGCAGCCGCGGCGGCGGGGGGGTGGTTTCGCTCATGCGGCAGGATGACACATCGTGCGCTCTCGCATGGGGTTTGAACTGCTATCCAGTGTGGGGCGGTTGCCAGTGACGGGATTTACATTGCGGGTGCAAGCGGGAGCGAGGAGTCTGGCCTCGCTCCGGTACAACCGGCGATCAGGGAGAGCAGACGATCGCCGAGCTTGCTGTCCTGCCTGTCTGCGTGTGGGTCACCGTGCAGACCGCGGTACCACCGTCGGCCGCAGTGCAGGCCGAAGTAGTTGCGACAGTGTAGCCGTTGGGTAGCTGGCTCCCGACCAAAAGCGGAGTGGTTGCCGCGCAGTTCGCGACTGTGACCGCATTGGAGTTGCCCACCTTCTTGGCCGCGTAGTTGATGGCGGACGCCGATGCCAGGGAAGCAACCACGCCCGAAGCGGCCGCGCCGCCCGCATCGTTGGATAAATTGACAAACTTCGGTAAGGCGATGGCCGAGAGAATGCCGAGGATGACGATTACCACCACCAGTTCGATCAGGGTAAAACCGCTGTGGATGGGCTTCATTTTTTGATTTGTTTCCTGGGTAAATAGAACAATTGGAACACGACGTCTGTGGGTCTGCGGCTTTCGCCAGCCGCTTGCCCATCGGGAAGTCGATCCCGACAGATACCCCTGAGTTGCCTTCGCCTGTCGCGGCAGCGGCAAGCGCGCACTCATCCCGTCACGACAGCAGATCGCATGCCCGTCTTGGACCTTGCGCTGCCCGGCGCCACGAATTGCATTAAACGATTATTAAGCCTTGCTTACACGGAATTTTTTCCTGGCCGGGTCGCGTACATCACCGGTCGGCAGTCGCAACCGGTTGAATCAACACACCGCCGCCTGCCCTTGAAACGGCAAAAAGTGACGCCTTGGGGGTTTAGCGGAGCCCAATAGATTTTCCCCTGCGCTTCGACGCGTTTCCTGTTCCGATCCCCGAGACGGCCGCCGAACAGCGGAAGCCTGGGCACAACGCCAGCAAGCCATTAGACCTGACCGATGTTCGTTTTCCGGATTCCGGGATGATGGATCGCCCTGCTGATTTTAATGGGTGCCGGTGAATTGAAAAAAGTAACCGGCCGGTTTTCAGCGACTGCATTTTGCATTTCATGCGGCCATCGATCCGACTTATGGAAACCAGGCGGCCCCTGCGAGCCTCGTCGCGCCGCGTTGGTGCGACTGGATCGTGTGTGCACCATCGGCGCCAGCACATCGGCGTGGCGCCGGAAGCTAAGCGCTTGATTGTGCGATGACGGGTGCATGGCATGTTGGTTGCAATGCAAACATCGCGACAGGCCGGGTCCACGCCGGCGCAGCTGACGTCCGCAGCCTCGTGCGCAACCTTCAACCACGCAAAAAGGGGATTAACAATGAAACGCAGAATTGCATCGATCCTGGTTTCCCTCGTTTTCGGATGGGTGACTACAGCGGCCATAGCCGAAGAAGAGGCCACGACCACGGCGGATTCGACGGAAGCAGCCGCCGACACCGCGCCGGCCGAGCCCGCCACCGACACTGCGTCAACGGATGCACCGACGACCGACGACACGACCGCCGCTACCCCTGCGGAATCCGAAAACAAATGAATTCCAGTCGTGCGACGGATGATCCGGCGCGCGCCTGATTACGTGTAACGCCTCCATGGTGACCCGCTTCGGCGGGTCTTTTTTTGCGCTTCACTCGGCTGCCGGCAGCTCCGCCTTGTGGCGGCTGACCGCCGCGCCGTCGTCGCGCTTGAGCCCCACGAAAACGAGCGCAGAGACGATGGTCCATCCGCCGAGGAGCACGAAGGCCTGGTGGATGCCATGAATCATCTGGTCCGCGTCGGCGTGCGCGCGATCGGGAATGAACACTGCAGTGACGAGCGACGCTGACGCGATGCCGAAGCTGATCGACATCTGCTGGGCGGTGCTGGCGATCGTGCTCGCGCTGCTGGTGCGTTTGTCGTCTACATCTGCATAGACCAGCGTGTTCATGCTGGTGTATTGCAGCGAGGTCAGGAATCCAAAGCAGAACAGCTGGCCGACAATCAGCCACACGGGTGTCTGAACGCCTATGGTCGCGAACAGCATCATCGATCCGCCCAGCAGGATGGTATTGAGGATCAGCACCTGCCGGTAGCCGAAGCGCGTGAGGATGCCCGGCATGGTGAGCTTCAGGCTCATTGCCGCGAGCGCCTGCGGCATCATCAACAGGCCGGACTGGAGGGCGGTAAAGCCCATGCCGACCTGATAGAGCAAGGGCAGCAGGAACGGAACCCCGCCGATGCCCAGACGGGTGATGAAACTGCCACTGACGGCGGCGCGAAACGTGCGGACGCCGAACAGTTCCAGGCGCAACAGCGGATGCGACTCCCTCATGCTGTGCAGCCCGTAGCCCGCGAGCAACAGCACCGATAGCACGACGAGGCCGAGCATTTCGCGGCCGCTCAGCGTGTGCTCGCCGAATACTTCCAGCACGTACGACAGCAATGCGATGCCGGCACCGAACAATATCAATCCAACGATGTCGGGCGGCCAGGTCTGTTTCTCGCGATAGTCCGGCAGATGCCTGTGGACCAGGTAAAGGCCGGCCAGGCCGATCGGCACGTTCACGAAAAAAATCACGCTCCAATGGAAATGCGCGACGATCAATCCACCCGCGGCGGGCCCGAGCATCGGGCCGATGAGTCCCGGTATCGCGACAAAGCTCATCGCGCGAATCAGCTCGAATTTTGCGAACGTCCGCACCATCGTCAGCCGGCCCACCGGCAGCATCATCGCGCCGCCGCAGCCCTGCAAAACGCGCGCCGCAACCAGCCAGTGGATGTTCTCCGCGAGTCCGCAGAGTATCGAGCCGGTCGTGAAGATGCCGATGGCACTGGCGAACACCAGCCGCGTCCCGAAGCGATCGGCGATCCAGCCGCTGATCGGAATGAACACCGCAAGGCTCAGCGTGTAGCTCGCCAGGACGGCCTTCATGCTCAGCGGCGACACGCCCAGCGCGTGCGCGATGGTCGGGACCGCCGTGTTCAGGATCGTGGTGTCCAGCGCCTCCATGAAAAAGGCGACGGCCACCAGCCACGGCAACAGGCGTTTGCGCGATTCTTCCTGGGTTGCTGCAGGCGTTGATTCCAAGCAGTAATGAACCGGATCGGGATGACGTTGTGTCGATTCGTGGACGTACGGTTAAGTTCCCCGGGCCCGCTTCAGATCAATCCCGCAAAAAGATTGATCGTCAGTGCCACGATCACGGTCGCATAGAAGAACGAGATGATGCCGTGCATCAGCGCGAGTCCGCGGAAAGCGCGATTGGTGATCTGCACGTCGGAGACCTGGAAGGTCATGCCGATCGTGAAGGAGAAATAAACGAAGTCCATGTAGTTGGGCGC
>JBDTTE010000136.1:0-9961 GCA_039930785.1 Betaproteobacteria bacterium
CTGAAGTCGTTGCCCGGCATCGGCGAATGGACTGCGCAATATCTTGCGATGCGCGCCTTTGCGTGGCCCGATGCATTTCCCGCGACCGACCTGGGCATCCGCAAGGCGCTCGGCATTGACGACGAGCGCGGTGTCCTTGCACGAGCGGAAACCTGGCGGCCGTGGCGCGGATACGCGGCAATGCATTTATGGAGGAGTCTGGCATGACGACCTGGTTCACGATGCTCGAAAGCCCGATCGGGCCGCTGCTGCTGATGTCCGACGGCAAGGCGCTGACCGGCTTGCATACCGAGAACGACAAATACCGGCCCGCGGTGAGTCCGGACTGGATACGCGACGCCGACCAACCGCCGCTGCGTGAAACCACCGCGCAATTGCTCGCCTATTTCGACGGCGGGCTTCAAGCGTTCGACTTGCCGCTCGCGCCGAGCGGGACGGATTTCCAGCTCAAGGTATGGCGCGAGCTATGCAACATCCGTTTCGGCGAAACCATCTCGTACGGTGAGCTGGCGCGCCGCCTCGGCAGGCCGACGGCCTCGCGCGCGGTCGGCCACTGCAATGCACGCAATCCGATCTCGATCATCGTGCCCTGCCATCGCGTCATCGGCGCGGACCGGTCGTTGACCGGCTACGCGGGCGGCCTGGATCGCAAGCGCGCGTTGCTGGCGCTGGAAGCGGAAAGAGCAGGACTGAGCAGGGAGCAACTCGCCTTCGGCGAAATGTAGGGCACTAGATCCGGCGACTGCTTGTCACTACTTTACGGAGAGGACCATCGTTGCGTCCTTCCGCCCAAAGGAGGACGACATGGCGAGCAAATACGGCAAGAAAGCGTCGGAGAAGGTCGAGAAGGTCATAAAGGAGATGAAGGCAGGCAAGCTGAAGAGCGGCAAGTCCGGCAAGAAAGTCACCAACCGCAAGCAGGCGATTGCGATCGGATTGTCTGAGGCGCGTGCTGCGGGTGGCAAAGTGCCGCCGCCGAAGAAGTCGTCGGCAAAACGTGCTTCTTCACACAGCAAATAGAAGAGCCCCAGGCACTATCAAGGACCGCGGCATCGCGGGTAGCGTGCGCATGGCCTGAGACCCCGCGCGGGAGTTACTGCATGTTCGCGTGGGTCGACCAGTCCACGTCGCCGCAGACCACCACTTGTTTTTCATGGCCGATTCGGGTCGCGATCGAAAACGTCACGCAATTGCGGTATCCAGTCAGCGAGCATTGCTGGCGCGTGGCCTGGACGACTTCCGGTTCCTGGATGGCGCGGCGGAAAAAATCCCGGCGTGACCAATCGCCTTCATGGCGGGCCGACGCGCTGTAGAAATCCGCAGATTGCCTTTCGGGCGGCCGGGAGGTGAAGACGTCGGCATTGACGAGCTTGCCGCCGCCGTCGAGCAGGAAGCAGCGAATCGCGCCCGGCAGGCCGAGGAAGTCATCACACGCGGATTCGATTGCCGCACCCGCGCTTACTTTTTGCGCGAGGGCCTGGATGGCGGCGAGATACGGGCGCCGTTGTTCGCGATAGCGCGCGATGTCGGCTGGGGAGGCCTTGCGCAGGCTTTTTGCCGTGGAGGAATGCAACGCCTCGTTCTGCAACGAGGCCCGCGTTCCGTGATCGGCGGGCCGGGCCGCCACGCTGCGCTTGCTGTAATTTTTCCACAACCCGTTCAACAGTTCGTTCGGGTGCGAAAAATCGGCGACGCCATCGACGTGGGGGCCGAAGTAATATCCGCTGGCGAAATCCGCATCGGCTTCGATGGCCAGCAGGGCCTGTTCCTCGGACTCGATCCCTTCCATCTGCACCAGGGTGCCCATTTCGTGCAACATTGAAACGGCCTGGGGAAGGACCTGGCGGGTATGCGAATCCTGCATTGCCTTCGTGACGACCGAGCGCCCAAGTTTTACAACGGCTGGCGACGCGTGGGCCACGGAATCGAGGTCGCCGTTGTCGACGCCGAAATCATCCACGGAGATCAGGCATCCCAGTCCCTGATAGCAGGCGATTGCATCGGAGAGGCGTTCGTCCCGCAGAACCGCGCCGGGAATGTCGATCGCGACTTTTTTCGGCGCGATCTCATAGTGCGAAAACAGCGAAGACAGGAACTTGGCGCTATTACCGAAATCCAGCAGCACTTCGGGGTGCAGGTTGACGAAGAGCACCCCGTGCGACGGCCGGTGCGAAAAGAAATTGTGGACGTGTATTGTCGTCGCCAGCATGTCCAGCATGGCTGCTTCGGCGTAGTTCTGCACCGGGCCGAACAGGGTGAGGGGGGCGACCGAATTGCCGCCCGGGTCGATCGCCCGCAAGCTTGCTTCGAAGCCGACGGCGTACTTTTGCGGCAGGCTGAATGTCGGTTGAAATACCGATCGGAGCTCCAGGTCCTGGAACCAGCCGGATGCCTTCCCGGCTTCTTCGGTGACCATGCTTTGGATGAAATCCAGCGTGTAGCCGCACATCGGAGCATTCATGGAAATCCCTCCCCTTGTGACCCGCGTCCGGTTGCCTGGAAACCCCGGAATCCCCGAATCCCGGATCGTCCGGTTTCGGCGGGCCTTTTTTTGAATAGCTGGAAGCCATTATGGTCGGAAGGTATGCATCTGTCACATCTGCGAGGGGCAAAAGCGGCGGGGTAAAAGGCGGCAGTCCTACGGTGTGGCGGGCCTCAACCCGCATCGCCCGCGTAAGAATTTGTCCTACAGGAAAAGGGGCCTAAAACCGGCCCCGCGCAGGCGTTATTGAATGCTGGCGTGCGTCAACCAGTCAACGTCGCCGCAGAGAACAACCGGTTTGTTGTTCACGCGCGCCTCGATCGAAAACGTCACGCAGTGCGAGTAGCCGTTCAGGGAACGGTAGCGGCGGGTGACTTGCACGACATCGGGTTGCAGCATGGCGCGCCGGAAATAATCCCGGCGCGACCAGTTGCCGTCCGCGGCTTCGATGAGATCGGAAAAATCCACGCTCTGCGGCGTCGGTAAAATGGCGCCCGCCAGGGCCGGACCGATCTGGGCGCCATCGGCGCCGAGCAGCACGCAGCGAATTGCGCCGTCGAGTTTCAGGAATTCCGCGCACGCCGCCTCGAACCCGCCGCCCGCCGTCATCATCGCGCCGGCCTGCTGCATGGCGGCCACAAACGGGCGCCGCTCGTCGCGGTATCGGTGGATATCCGAGGGCGAGGCACTGCGAAGTTGCTTCACGTGCGACGCGTGCGGATTCTCCTCATCGAGCGCAGTCCTCGACCTGGCTTCAGCCGAAAGTCGCGGCAATCGCACTTCGCTGTAGCGATTCCACAAGCTGTCCATCACACGTCCAGGCTCATCGAATTCGTCGACATCCCGGAATAGCGGGCCGAAATAAAAACCGCTGGCGAAATCGGCGTCGGTTTCGATCGCCATGAGCGCCTCGGCTTCCGATTCCACGCCTTCCATCAACACCAGCGCGCCCATTTCATGCAGCAGCGATACCGCGTGCAGCAGTGTCTGGCGCGCCGTCTCGCCGGTCACGGCGCCGGCCACGATGGCATGGTTGATCTTGACGATGTCGGGATTGGTGCGAACGACGCTGTCGAGATCGGCGTTGCCGATGCCGAGATCGTCGATGGAAATCAGGCAGCCGAGGGCGCGGTAGGCGTCGATCGCTGCATCCAGCAATTCGATTTTCAGCAAGTAGGCCGGAATGTCGAGCGCGATCCGGCGCGGGTCGATGCGATAGTGGGCGAACAGCGCGGTCAGGAACGGAATGCTGTGATCAAAGTCCAGGAAAACACTGGGGTGAAGGTTCAGGAACAGCAGGCCTTGCGCACCGCTTGCCATGAAATTGTGGACGTGCACGGTCGTGCCGAGCAGGTCCAGCAGGCAGGTCTCGGAAAAATTATCGACCGGGCCGAACATCGCGCGCGGCGCCACAACGCGGCCATCCTCGGAGGCGCCGCGCAAGCTGGCTTCGAATCCGAACGCTTTTTTGTGGGGCAGGCTGAACGCGGGCTGGAACACCGTGGTGAGTTCCAGGTCCTTGAACCACCCCGATGCCCGACCCGACTCCTCGGTCAACATGCTCTGTACGAAGTCGAGCGTATAGCCGGGAAAAGGAATATCCACCTGTAACCTCCAATCAATACGACGTAACGGCCAGGAATGAGGCAAAAGGAAGGTCGGCTGCACCGGCCGGCGAACAAATGGACAGTAAGCCCCTGCGTTTGTTCGCGTCGGGGCGGTCCCGCCGCGCGAAGGCCGGGCGAAAAGCGGCGTTCAGGCTTCCCGTGCAGGCTTGCCCGCTTCCGCGACCAGCTCGGCCAACCGTGACATTCGCGGATCGGCGATGCCTGCCGCCTCGAGGCTGCGCGCGGTCTGGGTCAGATAATCGGCGCAGGTGCCGTAGTGACCGGTTGCCTTGATCGCAGTGCTCACGATCAGCCGGTCGTCGAGGCGGCCCGTGTAGCCCGGTTTCCTGCGATCGACAATGAACGCGATGGCGCGCACGGTGCGATCGCCGATGACAGTGCGAACCCAGCGCGGCTGATAGGTCCCCATGACCATTTCCCTGCGCCACAGTAGATTGAGTTCGGCATCGAGCCGGTCGTCGTGCAGGCGGTAGGCCACGCCCTGGCACGAGCCGCCCCGGTCCAGGCCAAGCACGAGGCCGGGCACTTCCGGCGAACCGCGATTGACCCTCGACCACAGGTAGAACCCGCGGTGATAACCGTGGATGCGCGCGGGCTGGCGCTCTGCGAATTCCATGAGCGGGTTCCAGATCAGCGAACCATAGCCGAAGATCCAGACCGGCTCGCCTTTCTGGTGTCGCGCCATCGTTTGCGAAAGCGTGCGCGCCACTTCCTCATCCGAGAGCAAGAGATGCCCGTAGCCCGAATCGCGCACCGCCTGGCGCACGCCGTCCCGTTCGAGGACGGAGCGATCGACCTTTCCCAAGCCTGCTCCCGTGTCGTGAACCGACATGTTGCCATTTCCCGGTATCGTGCGGAAACTGTTGCCCGCCAAAGTCCTGCGCCCCCGGCGCAAGGGCACGCACCGGGAAGGATAGACATGGGTCGTTACGCACATTCCAGAATCGCACGCCTGCTCATGCGCCCTTTGTCCGGGCTGTGCGTGTTGCTGCTGTGTGCGTGCGCAACCGGCCCGGCAACCAAACTGCAGGACAACGCAGGCAATGTGCCAGCCCCATGGCCCTACGTCGGGCTCGTGCTGGGGCAGACCGGGGAAGGGGAGGCGATCGTCGTCGACGTGATCGCAGGACCGGCCGCCCTTGCCGGCCTGAGGCCGGGCGACCGCATCGTTACCATGGCCGGCGAAAAAATAACGGCGGCAGAGCTGCTCGATAAACTGCGCGCCTCGACGCCTGGCACGCGCCTTCCGCTGCACGTCATTCGCAACGACAGAGCACTGGATCTGGTGCTCGTCGTCGGCGACCACGCGCAATGGGCGACGCCCCTGGGCTTTCCCGCGCGCGTTCCCCACGCCGGCACACCGGCGCGCACGGAGCGGGTCTGGCTGGACGATGTCGAAGCCAGCGTCGCGGCGGCAGCGCCCGAACTGGCACAGGACAATGCGCGACTTGGCAGGATGTTCGACGACCTGGCGAACGAGGATGATGGCTACAACCGCCTGCCGCTGACCCGGTTGGCGCTGGCGGATCCCGGCGCGCTGATCGAAAGGGAACGCAAGCTGGTGCACGACACGCAGCCGGTGGCGCAAGCTCGCACGCGCATAGTGCCGACCTTGTGCGAATTGCTGGCGCTGGATTGCGGCGCGATGCATGGCGCAACGGACCACAACGGCGCGCCTCGCTCGATGGCCGAATTTACCGCATCGATTGCCAGTGCCAATCGTCGCGTACGCGACGCGTTCGCCCGCGCCGAACCGCGCGCGCAACTGTATGCCGACCTGCGCTATCTCATGCACGAAACGGCGACCCGGCGCACGCTGATCGACCAGCCCGATGCACTGCGCGGCATTCGCGCCATGCAGGCCAGCATGCAGGTCGATTTCACTGCGCTGCTCGAGGCTTTCGACAGCCTCATCACAAACGCAATGCTCGCGCCGCAGGCGCCGGCGACGGCGCAGCGCAGGATTCCGTCCGCGCTGCGGGCGATGGTCGAAGGCGAAATCCTCGACTATGCCGAAATCGATGGCGGCTATATCGTCATCGGCGGGCCGGGACCAAACCACTATCGCATGGATCGACTCTATGCCGTCATCGACGTCGGTGGCGACGACACGTACACCTGGGTCGATGGCGTTCCGCTCGAAACGCAAACGGTCATCGATCTCGCGGGCAACGATCGCTACGAATCCACCACGGGCGGACCTGGCGCCGGCTGGTTGGGCGCCAGCGTGTTGTTCGACCTCGGCGGCGACGATAACTATGTCGCCGCATTGGGCGGTTGCGGTGCCGGCGCGTTCGGATTTGGTTTGCTGTTCGACGCGGCTGGTGCCGACACCTATCGCTGCGATGCCTGGTCGGTCGGCGCGGGCATCTATGGCGGCGGCGTGCTGATCGACGCCGGTGATGGGTGGGACACTTACCTCTCCCAGAGCTTGAGCCAGGGCGTGGGCGGGCCGGCCGGCGTTGGCCTGCTGATCGATGAGGGCGGCGATGATTTGTATCGCGCGAACGGTCCGGTGCCTTCGACCTATGACACCCCGACGACTTACATGAGTTTCAGCCAGGGTGTGGGTTTTGGCATTCGTCCCTATGACCACGGCGGCATTGGCGCGCTGATCGACTACGCTGGCAACGATCGCTACGAAGGCGGCGAGTTCTCCCAGGGCGGCGGGTACTTCTGGGCGGTGGGTATTCTGCATGACGCGGGCGGCAACGATTTCTACTATGGAGGCCGTTACACGCAGGGCTTTGCGGCGCACCAGGCGGCCGGACTCCTGACCGACCTGTCCGGTGACGACGTGTATTGGGGCATGCGTGCGGCGGCGCAGGGTGCGGCGTGGGACCAATCCATCGCGATGCTGTACGACGGTGCCGGCGACGATTTCTATCGCGCCGAATCGCTGGCGCAGGGCGCGGCCGCGCAGCAATCGAAGGCGTATCTGTACGACTTCAGCGGCAACGATGTCTATCGGCACTACGGGCCGGCGGGCCAGGGCGATGCTGGCGACAACTCGTATCATTTTCGCGCCGAGGATCCGATTTTCAGCCTCGGTGTATTGCTCGACGGTGGCGGCGACGATCGCTATTCGAGCGGGCTCGCGAACGGCGAAACGCGCGTGCGCCACGTTATTGGCATGCCGGATGACGGACGCGGCAACGCGGGCGTCGCGATCGACGAGACGCCGAGCGCAGAGCGCTAGGCGTCTCGCAGGCGCGAGGCGCGAGGCACGAGGCACGGGGCTCGGGGCACGAGAATTCAAACGTATCGGTTCGAACCCCGGATGTGTCATTCCCGCGCAGGCGGGAATCCAGCGCTTGAAGAGTTTGCGCATGGCTGATCCGCGCCGCGGGAATTCTGACTTTTCTGGATTCCCGCCTGCGCGGGAATGACGGGTGAAGGGCGCGGAGGTCGAGGCACGAGGCGCTAGGGGTTATAACCTCGTGCTTAGTGCCTCGCGCCTAGTACCTGAGTCTGGCGCCGCGGCGCGCCGGGCGCCGCTGCGCTAGACTCTCCGCTCCCGCGATCCGGATAAAGCCCCATGCCTTTCCTGACCACCGACGATGGCGTCAAGCTGCACTACGAAGAAAGCGGCACTGGCATACCCATCGTGTTCGTGCATGAGTTCGCCGGCGACTGGCGCACCTGGGAAGCGCAACTGCGCCATTTTTCACGGCGCTATCGTTGCATTGCTTACAACGCGCGCGGTTATCCGCCATCGGACGTGCCCGACGATGTCGAGCGCTACTCGCAACAGCGCGCGCGCGACGACATCCTCGCGGTGCTGGACGCGCTCGGCCTCCCCAAAGCGCATATCGTCGGCAACTCCATGGGCGGTTTCGCCGCATTGCATTTCGGCATGGCGTATTCGCCGCGCGCGCTGTCGCTGGTCGTCGCGGGCTGCGGCTACGGCGCGCATCCTTCGCAGTATTTGCAATTCCAGGCTCAGGCGCGCGAACTCGCGCAGTCGATGCTCGACAAGGGCATGGCGCATGTCGCGTCGACGTATGGCCACGGTCCGACGCGCCTGCAATTGAAGGAAAAAGATCCGCGCGGCTTTGCCGAGTTCGTGAAGTATTTTTCAGAGCACTCCGCGAAAGGATCGGCCAACACAATGCTGGGTTACCAGGCCAGGCGGCCGTCACTATACGAACTGGCTGCAGAAATGGCGGGCATCACCGCGCCGACCCTGATCGTCGCTGGCGACGAGGACGACGCCGTGCTCGAACCCTCGCTGATGATGAAGCGCACGATCCCCACGGCGGGGCTGGTCATCTTCCCGAACAGCGGACATATGACCAACCTCGAAGACCCTGCCCACTTCAATCGCGTGCTGGAGGATTTTTTCCACCAGGTGGAGTCCGGGCGATGGCCGGGAAAACGGTGATGAGCGATGAGCGATGAGCGATGAGCGATGAGCAATGGGACAGACTAAAAACTCTTTAGACTACTCATCACTCATCACTCATCACCCATCGCCCATCGCCCATCACCGCGAATTCATGGAAGCCCTCTCCCATCTCCGCGTCATCGACCTGACGCGGGTGCGTGCCGGTCCGACCTGTGTGAAGCAGTTCGCGGATTGGGGCGCGGATGTGATCAAGATCGAGATGCCGGCCGAATCAGGCGAGGACATCCTCGGGCCGCGCGACGGATCGGATTTTCACAATCTGCATCGCAACAAGCGCTCGCTCACGTTGAACCTGAAGGATGCGCGCGGCGTTGAAGTGCTCAAGCGCCTGGCGAAGACGGCCGATGTGCTCGTCGAAAACTACCGGCCTGACGTCAAGCACAAGCTCGGCATCGATTACGAAACCCTCGAAAAAGAAAATCCGCGACTGATCTACGCCAGCATTTCCGGTTTCGGCCAGGACGGGCCGTATCGCGAGCGCGCGGGGTTCGACCAGGTCGCGCAAGGCATGGGTGGCCTCATGTGGGTTACCGGTTTACCGGGGCAGGGGCCGGTGCGCGCCGGTATTCCGGTTGCCGACTTGAGCGCCGGATTGTTTGCGGCGTTGGGAATCCTGATTGCGTTGCAGGAGCGCGCGCATTCCGGAAAAGGCCAGTGGGTGCAAAGTTCGCTGCTCTCATCGATGATCGCGATGATGGATTTCCAGGCCGCACGCTGGCTGGTCGAAGGTGACGTGCCCGGCCAGGCCGGCAACGACCACCCGACGTCGATGCCGACCAGCGTCTATCCGACATCCGACGGTTTCGTGAACGTCGCCGCAGCAGGTAATCCAATTTTTGCACGCATGTGCAATGCCTTCGGCGACGCCGCGCTGGCGAAGAACGCCGACTACCTCGACGCCGGCCTGCGATCGCGCAATCGGATCGCGCTGAACGAGGCCATCGCGGTGCACACGCGTCGGTACACATCGGCGACGCTGATCGAATTGCTGGCGAAGGCAGGCGTGCCCTGTGGCCCGATCTACAAGATGGACCAGGTGTTCGAGGACCCGCAGGTGAAACATCTCGGCATGGCGGTGTCCGTGCCGAAACCTGGTGGCGGAGACTTGACCCTGGTCGGCCCGGCGATAAAGCTGTCGCGCACGCCGGCAAAAATGAAGCGCACCGCCGGAGCGGCGGGTGAACACAACGATGAGATCCTGCGCAGTCTCGGTTATTCCGAAGCGGAGATAGTGGAGTTGCGGGATACGAAGGTTATTTAAAGATTACAACGCTACGTCTCATCACGAAGACACAAAGAACACGAAGAAACACGAAGAAAACCGGACGTGAGATTACGTTGATGTCACGTGAAGTATCTGACGTGCATGCAATCCGAAAGTGAAACCCGTCACACTTATTTGGTCTTTGCCCTTCTTCGTGTTTCTTCGTGTTTCTTCGTGTT
>JBDTTE010000137.1:0-9842 GCA_039930785.1 Betaproteobacteria bacterium
CACCCGGATGGTCCAAGTAGCGATACAAATTCATTTTTCTTGACGCTGAGGTCCAGCCGATTGAGCACCGCCGCCGCACCAAATCGTTTGGATATCGAACGGACATTCAAATAGTCGGACATTTATCCTAACTGCTTCCTCGCCTCTTTGGCTCTACAGGCTCGCCTCGCGACAGAGTTAGCACCTTTCCATTCGCGATGCACGCAGCGGGCGTGTGCACAATCGGTTTAGCGTTCGATCCGCCGTCCTGCTTGATCGCCGCAAGGCACGGCTTGACAATCGAGGCGGGTGTAAAAAGAATAATAAATTGTGATAACGTGCGCTGTATAGCATTAGTTATAGTTGCTTTGGACCTCGAGGAATGGCGGACTACGTTTGGACCCGTGATCTAAAGGGATATGCCGGAAAGCCACCGATTGTCCAATGGCCCGGCGGGGCCCGAATTTCGGTGTCTTTCGTTTTGAACGTCGAAGAGGGCGCCGAGCAATCCATCCTGGCCGGCGACCCGGTCAACGAAACGATCTACGACATTATCAGCGACGTGAAGGGCGCACCCAACCTTCACATGTTGACGAACTTCGCCTACGGGTCTCGCGTCGGCTACTGGCGGATAGCCGATACGCTGGAACGACACGGCGTAACCTGCACGGTGAACGCGTGCGCGCAGGCCTTTGAGGAAACGCCTTGGATCGCCCAGGATTGCGTGCGACGCGGGTACGAGATCACCTCGCACGGTTATCGCTGGGAAGCGCACGGCCATATGAGCAAGGAGTTCGAGCGCGAGCGCATAGCGAAGGCGGTAGAATCACTCAGGCGCACCAGCGGCCGACGGCCGCTCGGATGGCATACGCGCGGGCCTGTCAGCACCAATACGCGTAGCCTGGTGATCGAGGAGGGCGGGTTTCTCTACGATAGCGATACGTCCGAGGACGATCTGCCGTTTCTCATTGATGTCGGCACGCGGGAGCATGTGGTGCTGCCATATGCCAGCGATACTAATGACATGCAATTACAGTTGGCGTCGGGATTTCGGCTCGCCCGGCACATGGCGGAATACTGCATCGACGCGTTCGAGTGCCTCTACGAAGAGGGAGGCACGGTTCCCAAAATGATGACCGTGGGACTACACACCCGCGTGATCGGACGTGCCGGTCGGATTTCTGCGCTTGAAGCGATTTTGCGCCACATGCGGTCAAAGCCAGGAGTCTGGTTCGCAACGCGTGAGCAGATCGCGCGACACTGGCTCTCAAAATTCGGCAAGTATCGGTAGCGCGCAAGGCGCACGAGGAAGGTTTTTGATGAGTGAATTGTATGTCGGCTTGGGTGAGCGACGCTTCCGGGTTGAGCGCCCCTGGGCCATCCTCCCACCGCCATTGGAATTCGGCTGGATCACGGATGTTGCGGTGGACAGCGTCAGTCGTGTCTACGTATTGCAGCGCTACGACCCACTCGTCGACAAGATGGGACCGGTGATGTCGGTGTTTGATCCGCAGGGAAAGTACCTCGAATCCTGGGACAGCCATCTTATCAAGGATGCACATCACGTCTATATTAGCCCCGATGATCGGGTCTTTATCGTGGATCGGGATGCGCATCAGGTCGTCATCTGCGATACCCGGGGGGAGGTGACTTCCACATTGGGCATGCGCGATCAGCCGAACAGCCCATTCAATCATCCGACCAGCGTTGCGGTGGGATCTCGCGGCGATATTTATGTCGCGGACGGCTACGGCGCGTCCCGGGTACATCGGTTTGCGCCCGACGGTCAGCTCGTATCGACTTGGGGCCTCCCCGGGCGCGGGCCTGGGGAATTCACCACGCCACACGGGATTTGGGTGCTACGGGACGGTCGCGTCCTGGTTGGGGATCGGGAGAACGACCGGGTCCAGATCTTCGATCCGGAGGGCTGTTATCTTTCAGAACTCACGGGTTTCTTTCATCCGATGTCGATCTGCGCAGATTCCTCCCAGACCATCTACGTGTCGGATCAGATACCGCGGTTGACGGCAATGTCTACCGACGGAACGCTCCTGGGGGTCTGCCGCCCGGTGCTGAACTGGGCGCATGGTCTTGCCGTCGATACGGTCGGGAACTTCTATCTGTCCGAATCGCGTCCGAATCGGATCACGCGCCTGACGGTCGTTTCATGACAATCATAAGAAAGTGGCGTTCAACTGAGCGACTTGTATGGCGATACAACCACGGAGGCTGCACATGACGATGACGAATAAGCGCCGCGATCTGTTGGTTGGAGCCGCTGCCTCGGCCGCTGTTCTGGCGTGCCCCGGCGTCCTGCGGGCTGAGACCCGCGAACTTGTGGTTAGCGGTCCGGCTCAGCTCAGCAAGCTGTTTCGGCAGGTATTTTTTTCCCGATTTGAGCAGGCGACTAACGTTAAAATTCTCTTCGATGAAGGGGTCTCGCTGTCGCATTTGGAGAAGCTGCGCGCAAACCGCAATCGTCCCATAAGCTCGATCGTCATGATCGATGATCCGGTGATGGTCACCGCCAACAACGAAGGATTGATCACGCCGATCACGCCTGCGGCGGTTCCGAATCTGTCGCGCATCCTCCCGAGTGCGATCCACAAAGACGGTGCATGGATCAACTACATGTTTCCGGTCGCAACGATTGCTTACAACACCAATCTTCTGCCGGGTGGTGTGGCCGCCTGGGCTGATGCCTGGCAACCGAAATTCAAGGGTCAGGTCATTGTTCCTACGCTGCAGCTTACACAAGGCGTGCTGACGCTTATCGTCGCCGCGCATCTGGAGACGGGTCTCCCGTTCGAGCAAGCGCTGCAAAATATCGACGCCGGATTCACGCGATTGAAGGTTCTCAAGCCGAATGTGCTCGCGTTCATGGCGAACACTAGCCAAGCTTGGAATCTGCTCGAGCAGGGCGAAGGATCTATGATGCTGTCGGTCAGCTCTCAACCTGTGGCGGCGAGGCGGAAGCAGGGAGTGCCTATCAACACGGCCACGCCGCGAGAGGGGATGTTCGCGATGCCGAATGCGATTGCGCTCGTCAAGAATGGGCCACAGCCGGAACTTGCAGCGCAGTTCATCAATGCGCTATGCAGCGACGAATATCAAAGCCTGATTGCAGGCAACCTGAACAGCAACCCTGTCAATCTACACGCGACGGTCCCGGCTGGCTTTGAGAGGGCGAACAACCTGCATGTGCCAGATTGGGAATATATCACCGCACATCGTGCCGCATGGGCGGATCGATGGGCGCGCGAGATCGCCGGGTGAGCAGTCGTGGCCGTAGCCGATAGTAGGCCGGCGTTTTTTTGCGCATCGCAAGGACGAGAGTAATTGCGGATAGTTTGTTGGCCAATGCGACAGAGAAACGTTGACGCCGACAGCGTTGGATTTCTCGCCGCCCCAGCGGTAAGCTATATGCTCTTGGCGTTTGCCGCGCCGATGGCTTGGCTCTGTGCATCCAGCTTGCTGGTCAATGGCGAATTCGGGCTTGCGAATTACAGACAATATCTCGGCGATCCTTACTATCTGGGCGTGATCAGGAATTCCCTGCTGATTGGAATCAGCACCACGTTGATAACGCTTCTTCTGGCGTATCCGGCGGCGTTTGCGATGGCGAAATGCCCGGTCTGGGCACAGAGCCTCATTCTGGCATTAGTCTTCGTCCCGCTTACAGTCGGAGTCATCGTCAAGACATTCGGCTGGACAATTGTGTTGCGCAGCAACGGCGTCGTGAACGTTGTGCTGCTGAATCTCGGCCTGATCGATTCCCCCTTGCGATTGCTGTTCACGCCGACTGCGCTGATCGCAGGAATGTCCAATGTTTTTCTTCCCTATATGCTGCTTCCCATATATTCGGTCGTCCGCATGATCGATCGGCGATACCTCGACGCGGCCGCAAGTTTGGGCGCAGGGCCGGTCTACCGGTTCTTTCATGTGCTCGTTCCCCTGAGTCTGCCTGGCGTCATCGCAGGCGTATCGCTCGTCTTTTCGCTTTCGATCGCGGCCTACGTGACCCCGTTGATGCTCGTGGGTGACAGGTTCGGCACGATGTCGGTCACGATCGCCCGCGGCTTTCTGTATGTCGGCAATCCGGCGCTCGGAGCGACGATGGCGGTCATTTTGCTGATAATAACGGCGACGATTGTCATGTTGAGCGGCCGCGTTGCACGAGGGCGGGCTCGCTCGTGATGCAGTTAAGACATCTCGGATCGGGTACCTTGCTGTTTGTCTTGGCGCTGGTCCTTGTGTTTCTACTGTTGCCGATTGCAATCGTTGTGGCGGTCTCGTTCACGCCTTCGGCGATATTCGATCTGCCGACCGGCGGGTTATCGCTTCGGTGGTACGCCAAACTCTGGGAGATGGAAGATTTTTGGAAGTCGTTCGGCATATCTTTTTATGTTGCCGGAATATCGACCGCGATCTCCATCGTGCTCGGGATTTCCTGTTCGATCGCGGTGGTCCGCGGCCGGTTCTTCGGACGGAACGCGATCGCCACATTTCTGATATCGCCGCTGATGCTTCCTGGTCTTGTTTTCGGAATTGCTCTGCTTCAAGGGTTGCGAGCGATCGGAATCGGCAATGCCCTCGTCAGCCTAATGATCGCCCATGTCGTTATCACCCTGCCATTCGTGGCCCGGTCGGTGATGGCGAGCTTGTCGCTGTTTGATTTCACGCTGATCCATGCAGCCCGCACGCTGGGACTGTCGCCCGCGAGGGCCATTTGGCGCGTGATGATTCCGAACATCGCGCCGGGCGTGCTGACCGGGGCGCTTTTCGCCTTCATCGCATCATTCGACAACTACGCGATCTCGTTATTCCTGACGGATGTGCATACGAAAACGCTTCCGATACAGATGCTGAGCTATCTCGAGGAGGCGCCGGATCCCTCCGTCGCGGCGATCTCGACGGTGTTGATCGTAATGACGATTGCGATGCTTATCATCTGCGATCGATTGGTGGGGCTTGGACGAATAGCAAACGTCTAACCATCTCGGTTCGACCGACGCGGGCCGATGACTTAGCGTCGAGGTTCGCCGTGGACCGCACCCACCAGCCCCTCCACGTTCATCTGCGTCAACCGCTGCGCCACGTAGCCGATCATTTTCCGCACCAAATCGCAGTCGGCCCCCTTCTCAAGCAACTGCGCCAGTACCATCCTGTCGTCGGTCGTCGGCTCCCTCTCTAGTTGGTTGTAGCGTCGCAACTCCAACCCTACCGGAAGAACCGATGGCCCCCGCAAGGGGGCTGCAAACTCAAACTTCTACACCACGTCCAGGGACACGACCAGCTCCAACATCAGGAAGGAGCGCTTCTACCTCACCGACATTCGAGTACTTAGCGTCGACGCAGCGACCGCCACCGCCACGTATACGTACAACTGGGAGGGCAGCATGGATGGGAAATCCTTCCGCATCCAAGGAAGAGGAACCCGGGTGCTCGTTGTCACGAACGGGCGCCTGCAGATCGTCCACGAACACCTGAGCCGGTTCCCCGCGCAGTAGCGCCCATGCTTGCGCCTTGCCGGACCCGCAGACGCGCGAACGCTGTTCCTGGACATGGGCGCGCCACGCCGGCCAGCGTGGGCGGACTGCACGAGATCTTGCTCATTCGTCCATGGAAGTGCACATTGACGCCTGAACCCCACGCTCGATTGAAGGGACTATTTCATGCAATTTGTATCGGTGCTGCTCGTGGCGATCTTCGCGATGCTTGTGGCCTCCTATTCCGAAGCGCAGTACTTCGGACCCGTCCCTCCCGGTTGCGTCAAGGACCTCGACGGCGTGGTCAGCTGTCCTCCGATGGGCGGCGAGGTGTACATGACCCTCTCGGGAGCAGCCGTATGTGGCAAGGGACGCTGCGTGCGTGACATGTTCGGCAAGGTGACCTGCTCTTCCCTGCCGGCAGGTCAAATTACGCAGGACGCCAATGGCAGGATCCTGTGTGCGGGCAGCTGTGAAGAAGCGTCGGCGTCGTTTTGCCAGCAACTGAAGTGAGCCCGGCGCAAGCCTGACCCGCCCGAACCGGCCAGGCGACGACGATCGGTTCAAGTCTTTCACCCGCCAGAGCCCGCAGCTTCTTCTTGATTCTAGCGTTTCCTGCCTGCTTGCCTGATCCGTCGGCAAGCGGCCGGCCGCCTTCGTGAAGGGTCCCACGACGGAAAACTCATGGCAGCCCCGACGGTGAGAAGCGGCACTCGTAAAATCACGGTCCTGCCGAAGTCACGTACACGAAGAACACGCTCAGCGTCGGGACGACGATCATGCTGCCTGCCCCACTGCCCAACGATGCGCTGGTGAGCGTTGCGCCGGTTGTGAAGATCAACGGAAAGCCGTTGACGCTTCCCGGCGGTATCGTGATCGTGCATGTGCTGTCGGCGTTCAGCGCGCCGGCGAGCGGCGTGGTGCTGATGCTTGCACATGTGTTCGCAAAGAACCCGCCGGCCACACTCTTGAGTCCCGGCCCCATGGGGCCCTGAGGTCCAGTGGAGCCAGTGGGTCCCGTCGCGCCCTGCGGTCCGGCCACGCCTTGCGGTCCTGCCACGCCTTGCGCGCCGGTATCGCCCTTCACACCCTGGGGCCCGGTGGCTCCCTGTGGCCCTGGCGGCCCCGGCGGTCCCTGCGCACCCTGGCCGCCGACGGTCACCCAGAACTCGTCCGCGGCGCCTGGACCCCTGGACGATTGTGAGGTCAGTGTCAGCAGGTAGGTGCCAGGCAGCACGCCGGTGGGCAATGTGGCCACGACGTGGCTGGACGTCGCCGTGGTCACGACCAAAGGCGCGACATAGGATCCCAACGTCACCGTGGGCGACGCCGATCCCAGGTTGGCGCCATCCAGCGTCACGGTGTTTGCCACCGTATCGACGTGCGCACTCGCGATGACCGGCGCCTGTGCCCAGGCAGGCGCAACACCAGCGAGCGCGGCGATCGTGCACAGCGCTGCGACGAATATCCGTGCGGCGCGGGCGAACGTGTCTCTTGCATCGGTCATGGAATCCTCTTCGAGTGGGCGAGAGATGCAACTCGTTGCCGGGGTGCGCTTCTGCCTACTCCCATCACCGGCCGTGCCGTCCCGTGATGGGATCGAGGAAAAGCCGGCGCGTGTCGGGAGATGAAAAGTCGAACATATCGGCGAGCGAGCCCGCGATCCGGTCGAACGAGATCTCGCTGATCCGCTCGCCGTGCAGCCAGTTGTCCTCGATGAAGCGAAGAATCGAGGTCTGGTCGGTCAGCGCGTGGCTTACGTAGTTCTCCCTGGCGTACGGCGAGATCACGAGCAGCGGCAGCCGCGGCCCGTAGCCGCAACGTGCGCCGGGGCCGTCGCTCTTGCTGCCGCAGAGGAAATCGAGCGGGGTGTTTGACTGGTTGACGATAGGCGGCATCACGTGGTCGTACCAGCCGTCGGAGTCGTCGGCAGCGATGATCACCGCCATGTTCCGCCACTCGGGCATCAGTTGGAGCCGGTTCAGCGTGCGCACCAGGAACTCCTGCTCGTCGAGCGGGTTGGAGTTGCCCGGGTGCCCGTTCTGATAGGCCGGCGCCTTGAGGAACGAGACGGCAGGCAGGTTGCCGGCCGCCGCCGCTTCCGAGAACCACGTGAGGTCGTACAGGTGATTCGCCTGGTCCGTCTTGCCGATCATCGCCACCGAGGTTGGCGGCAGGTGGCGCGGATTCGCCGTCGACGCGTAGTACTGGAACGGGTTGTGGTGCGGCACGTAGTCCTGGAAGCGCAACGGGTCCGTGCCGGGATCGACGCCCGTGGCGCGGTCGAACGCTTCCATCGCGTGGCTCGACGAGCACTTGCCGTCGCTGCCCAGCGCGAACCCGCCCTGGAACCAACCCCACGTCACGCCCCCATCCGTCAGCAGGTCCCCGATGTTGCGGCCGGTCAGCGCCGCGGGTGGCCACTGCGAACAGACGTCCCAATAGGGATCGGTGTCGTCGACGAAGGTGCCGAGCACGCCGTTGGTGGGCGCGGGCGTCGTGGTCGACGACACCGGCCCGCCGCACACCGGCACGTCACCGTAAACCGAAGTCTGCGGGCCGCAGAGCACTCCGAAGTTGTCGCCCGCGGTCAGGTTCAGCGCGCCGCGCGTCGACTGGCCGCTCATCGTGGCGTAGCTGTTGTCGCTCAAGGCGAAGTGCTGTGCATAGTTCCAGAGCGCGGTGACGGTGTTGCCGTCGAAGTACCCCATCACCGTGTCCCACTGCCCGTCCTTCGTCTTGCGGCAGAACTGGCGCGCGTTGAACGGCGGCTCCGCATCGAAGCGGACGAACTGGTCCATGAGGCCGCCGTTGCGCGCCTTCTGCTCGGCCGTGTACGCGTGGTCCTGGTCGCAGGTGTACGACTGGTTGCGGTCGATGCGGAAGGGCTGGGACGAGTTCGGATTGCGCTCGATCAGCGTCGACGTGAGGCCGTTGACCGACGGAGTGTCCGGCCGCGCGCGAAAAGCGGGCTGGCCGGGGGGGTTGAGCGCCTTCGGATAGGTTGCGAAGTAGCCGTCGAACGAATGATTTTCCTGGAAGATGACCACCAGGTGCTTGATCGGCGTTTTCTGCGGACGGCGCTCGCCAGCGCGCTCGGCGGCGAACGCGGCGTTAACCGAGAGGCCCAGCCCAAGCCCCAGCGCGAACGAGATGGCGAGGTTGGCAGCGCGCAACACGCCGGCAGAATACACGACGTTGTGCGGCGCTGCCATGCGCAGCTTTCGCATCCGCTACTGTGTCGCGGTGATGCCGCCGTCGACGTAGAGCACCTGCCCGGTCACGAATGCCGCGCCGGGGCCGAGAAAGAACAGCACCGGTCCCGTCACGTCGTCGACCTCGGCGATGCGGCCGAGCGGGATGCGCTCCAGAAGTTTCGCGAAGACCGCGGGATCGCTCCAGTCGGAGGCCATGCGCGTGCGCACGACAGTGGGCGCCACGCCGTTGACGGTGATCCCGTGGCGCGCGAGCTCGACGGCGTGCTGCTTCACCAGCAGCGCCAGGCCCCCCTTGCTGCTGCAGTACGCTGAGTACCCGCGGTCGCGCATGCCGAGCTGGGCGCGCACCGACAGCAGGTGGACGTGGCGGCCGCCGCGTCCCGCGGCAATCTGTGCGCGCGCCACCGCCTGCGCCAGGAACATTGCCGCCTTCAGGTTCACGTCGAGAACCCGGTCGAAGGCTTCTTCGGTGACGTCGACCAGCGGCTCGATCTGTTGCGTACCCGCGCAGTTGACGAAGAGGTCCAGGCCGCCGTGCCGGGCGGCGGCCTCCGCGACGGCGTCGCGGATCGATGCGACGTCGCGGGCGTCGAACGCGGCGCTGCTGGCTTGACCTCCGGAATCGCGGAGCGCGGCTGCCAGCGCCTCCGCCTTGCCTGCATCGCGCCCGGCGACGACCACGGTTGCACCCCGCGTTGCGAGCGCGCGCGCCACGCCTTCGCCGATGCCGCCATAGCCGCCGGCGACGAAAGCGACCTTGCCGGCGAACCCGTCGTCGGCGCGTTCAGACATCGAGCACGCTCTTCTTGCCCCAGAGCCCACGCGCGCGGAAGGTGACGACGGCGATGAACAGCAGGTACATCGACAGCAGCGACCACTCGGACGCATACGCGCCCGCGAGCCCGACCACCATGCCGACGAGCAATGCGGCGGTGACCGCACCCCAGAAGCTGCCGACACCACCCAGCACGATGATCAGGAACGCCGGCACCACGGCGTCCACGCCGACGTGCGGACGCATGCCCCAGATCGGCGCCATCACGACGCCGGCGAGGCCCGCCAGCGCGACGCCCAGCGCAAAGACGAACAGCCGCAGCCGCGCGAGGTTGATGCCGAGCGCGCGCACCATCTCGCTGTCGTGCGCGCCGGCCTTGAT
>JBDTTE010000138.1:0-9797 GCA_039930785.1 Betaproteobacteria bacterium
GAAGACACAAAGAGCACGAAGAAACACGAAGAAACACGAAGAAAATCTAAACGAATAGAGTGTGCGGATGGCAGCGTTCGAATGCATTTTTTTTCAGTGCGTGCCAATTCCTCGAAACGAGCTTGCAATGACGTCGATCGCATGTTGTGCCCTGGTACTTCTTCGTGTTTCTTCGTGCTCTTTGTGTCTTCGTGATGAGATTTAGATTCTGAACATGGATTTCTCTCTTACATCAGACCAGCTAGCGATCAAGGACGCCATCGAGAAACTGTGCGCGAAGTTCGACGCGCAGTACTGGCTGACGCGCGACCGCGACGGCGGCTTTCCGGAGGATTTCCATCGCGCAGTCGCCGATGCCGGCTGGCTTGGCATTGCCATGCCGCAGCAATACGGCGGTGCGGGACTCGGTATCACCGAAGCCGCGCTGATGATGCAAGCCATCAGCGAATCCGGTGCGGGATTCTCCGGCGCGTCCGCCGTGCACATGAACATCTTCGGATTAAATCCGGTGGTGATGTTCGGAAACGACGAACAAAAGGCACGCTGGCTTCCCGCGCTGATCCGGGGTGAACAAAAAGCCTGCTTTGCGGTGACGGAACCCGATGCGGGCCTGGACACGGCAAAGATCAAGACAACGGCGCAGCGCGACGGTGATCGCTACGTCTTGCGCGGCCAGAAAATCTGGATATCGACTGCACAGGTTGCGGACAAGATGCTGGTGCTGGCGCGCACCGCCCCGCCCGGGCGCCGGCCGGTCGATGGACTCTCGCTTTTCTATACCGATCTGGATCGTCGTTTCGTGGAAGCGCGCGAGATCGAAAAAATGGGGCGCAAGGCGGTTGACTCGAACCTGCTGTTCATCGAGTCGCTGCCTGTGCCGGCGCGGGACCTCGTGGGCGAGGAAGGCAAGGGTTTCGATTGCATCCTGCACGGATTGAATCCAGAGCGGATCCTGATTGCGGCCGAGGCGATCGGACTGGGGCGCGCGGCATTGCGGCGCGCGGTCGACTACGCAAAAGAGCGCGTGGTTTTCGATCGCCCGATCGGCCAGAACCAGGGTATCCAGCATCCGCTTGCGCGCTGCTGGATGGAGCTCGAAGCGGCGAACCTGATGGTGTTCAAGGCCGCTGCGTTGTACGACAGCGGTGAAGCCTGCGGCGCGGAATCGAATGCGGCGAAATATCTGGCGGCCGAAGCGTGCTTTCGCGCCTGCGAGCAGGCCGTGCTGACGCACGGAGGCATGGGCTATGCGAAGGAATACCACATCGAACGTTATTTGAGAGAAGCGATGATTCCGCGGCTCGCACCGGTCAGCCCGCAACTGATCTTGTGCTTCATCGCCGAGAAGGTATTGGGCCTGCCGCGCTCCTATTGAAGAGCGGCGCGGCTCGGCCCGTCGAGGCCGGTCAGCCGCGTGCCAGCAGGATGATCGTCGAGTTGGTGGCGAGGAACAGCGCCGCCACGGCGAGAAGGCAGCCCGCGGTTCGTGGCGAGTTGTGGAACCACCGATCCAGCGGCAGGTGGGCTTTATCCGCGCCTCTGACCAGTTGCCGCGACGAGACCCAGCGATTCGCTTTGGTCTCCAGCGCGCGCAGTTGCGGCGGAAAGAATCCCAGCAATACCCCGATGACAACGGCCAGCATGCTGCCAGCGATCATCAAGACGCCCAGGAATTCCACGAACGAGGTGCTCAGCAGGTGCGATTGGCCTCCACCGAACAATCTGGCGACGGCCAGGGCAGGTACTTTCCCTGAGAGCATCAGGCCCGAGAACAGCCCGCCGACGATGAACACGACGCTGAACCAGCGACGGTGCTGATAGACGAACGGCTCGATCTCACGCCGGGTTTCGAGTGGCGCGAGGCTCCTGCGCGCGGATACCCAGCGATCCATCGGACCGAGGGACCGGAATGCGCGCGTGCGGAAAACGATCAGGCCAATTCCGAATGCGAGGCTGAACAGCGCCGCGATCAGAAAGAAGATGAATAAGGCCGGGACGAGCAGCTGGTCAAACAAATAGTCGTGCAGGAGCGGCATGGTTCTTCCCCCGTAGATGAAACTTCAGGAAGTGGCCCTGGCCGACCACAGCGCGGACTATACCAAAACCCCGGCGGCATGCCGCGGAACTTGTACTAAACTGATCCCCCATTTTTGTCCCGACAAGAAGAAGCCAATGGATACCCAGTCGCTATTCAGCCACCTGCGCCAGTTCGACACGCCGACCATCGCCAATGCGCTTGAAATCGCACAGGGCAAACGCTTCACCACCGGATTCACGCGCCAGACCTATCACACCGCGTTTCCGAAGCTGCCGGCCATCGTCGGCTACGCGCGCACCGCGACGATCCGGTGCTCGACGCCCTACGATCCCGCCGTGCGACGCAAAAACCAGATCGCGTATTACGAGTACGTCGAACAGGGCAAGCGGCCAACGATAGCGGTGATCCAGGACATCGACGAGCATCCCGGCCTCGGCGCGTTCTGGGGCGAAGTCAACACGCACGTGCATTGGGGCCTCGGTTGCGTGGGCACGCTGACCAACGGATCGATGCGCGACCTCGACGCAATGCAGCCGCAGTTCCAGTGTTTGGCTGGTTCACTCTCACCGAGTCACGTGTGGGTGCAGGTGGTGGAAATCGGCAAGCCGGTCGATGTGCTCGGCATGCATGTGGTGAGCGACGACATCATCCACGCCGATCGCCACGGCGCCGTCGTGATTCCGGCAGACATGCTGGAGAAGCTGCCGGCGGCGATCGACCTGATGGCGCGCAAGGAAAAGGTCATACTCGACGCGGCGAAAAAGGCCGGATTCAACACCGCGACTTTGAAGGAAGCGTTTGCGGCTTCGGACCAGATTAAAGCCTAACGCCTACTTCTCACCACGGAGACACGGAGAACACGGAGAACACGGAGAAACACGGAGAAGGGCAAAAGCCATGGTGGAAATGAGTGCTGCGGAAAGTGGCGAAGATTGTTCGCGCATTTCCGCGACCGCTGGTTCATCCGACATTAGCTATCCGATTTTTGATTTTCTCCGTGTATCTTGGTGTTCTCCGTGTCTCCGTGGTGAGATTTGTGAAGTAATCAGCCTCACTGAAGGAACTTCCCCTTCACGTCATCCCGCGAAAGCATCTTGATCTGCACCGGCTTCACCTTCCAGATCTGCTCCGAGTATTCGCGGATCGTGCGGTCCGACGAAAATTTTCCCGACCGTGCCGCATTCAGGATCGACATGCGCGCCCAGCGCTCGCGATCGGCGTACGCCAAGCCGGCCTCGTGCTGGCAGTCGACATAGGAACGGAAGTCCGCCAGCACGAGATAGGGATCGTGCAGCATCAGGTTATCCAGCAGCGGACGGAACAGTTCCGCATCGCCGCGCGAAAAGAACCCCGAGCGGATCAGGTCCATGACTTCACGCAGTTCCGGATCGGCGTCACAGAAGTCCGCGGGACGATAACCTCGCGCCCATAGCTGCGCCACCTCGGGCGTGGTCAGGCCGAACAGGAAGAAATTTTCCGCGCCGACTTCGTCGCGAATTTCGATGTTGGCACCGTCGAGCGTGCCGATCGTCAATGCGCCATTCATCTGGAACTTCATGTTGCCGGTGCCTGACGCTTCCTTGCCGGCCGTGGAAATCTGCTCGGAAAGGTCGGCCGCCGGATAGACCCGCTGCCCGCTGCTGACGTTGAAATTCGGCAGGAACACCACGCGCATGCGATCGCGCACGGCAGGATCCCGGTTGAGCACGTCGCCGACCGCGTTGATGAAACGGATGATCAGCTTGGCCATAAAGTAACCGGGCGCGGCCTTGCCGCCGAACACGAAAGTGCGCGGTGGTTCGTCGCCGGCGCGTCCGGTCTTGATCCGCAGATAGTGCGCAATGACGTTCAGCACGTTCAGGTGCTGGCGCTTGTATTCGTGGATGCGCTTGACCTGCACGTCGAACATCGATTCGGGATCGATGACCGCGCCGGTCTTCGACTGCACCAGCGCCGCGAACTGCCGTTTGTTGTCGTGCTTGATGTCCCGCCACTGGGTGCGGAACGCGGCGTCGCCGGCGAGGTGTTCGAGCTTGCGCAACTCGTCCAGGTTACGCACCCAGCTTTCGCCGATCGCATCGGTAATCAGCTGGGCCAGCTTTGGATTCGCCAGGGCCATCCAGCGTCGTGGCGTAACGCCATTGGTCTTGTTGCTGAATTTCTCCGGCCAGATGGCGTAGAAATCCGCCAGCACGTCCTGCTTCAGCAGCTCCGAATGGAGGTCTGCCACGCCGTTGATGGCGTGGCTGCCGACACAGGCCAGGTGGGCCATGCGCACGTAGCGCTCCCCGCTCTCGTCGATCAGCGACATGCGCGCGATGCGCGCATCGTCGCCGAAGAAGCGAATGCGCGCTTCGTCGAGGAAGCGTGCGTTGATTTCAAAAATGATCTCCAGGTGCCGCGGCAGCAACCTGCCGAACAATCCCAGCGGCCAGCGTTCCAGCGCCTCGGGCAGCAGCGTGTGGTTGGTATAGGCGAACGTCTTTCTGGTGACCGTCCACGCCTGGTCCCATTCCATGCCGTTCTCGTCCACCAGCAGGCGCATGAGTTCCGCGACGGCGATAGCCGGATGCGTGTCGTTCAGCTGCACGGCAAATTTTTCGTAGAAACGCTCCAGCGGAATCTTCTGGCCGCGCATGATGCGCAGCATGTCCTGCAGCGAGCAGGAGACGAAGAAATACTGCTGCTCGAGGCGCAGTTCTTTTCCCTTCACCGCCTCATCGTTCGGGTACAGCACCTTGGTGATGTTCTCCGAGACGATTTTGCGATCGACCGCGCCGTAGTAATCGCCGCGGTTGAACACTGCGAAGTCGAAGGATTCCGGGGCTTCCGCGCGCCACAACCGCAAGGTGTTGGCGGTGTTGTTGCGATAACCCAGGATGGGCGTGTCATAAGGAATGCCGATAACCGTTTGCGCGGGCAACCAGCGCACGCGCAGGCGGCCCTGCTCATCCGAATACGATTCGGTGTGCCCGCCGAGCCTGACTTCCACCGACCATTCGGGTCGTGGAATGTCCCACGGCGTGCCGAAGCGCAACCACTTGTCGGTCTTTTCGACCTGGCTGCCGTCGACGATCTCCTGTTCGAAAATGCCGAACTCGTAGCGAATGCCATAGCCCATCGCCGGTATTTCCAGCGTGGCCATGGAATCCAGAAAACACGCGGCCAGCCGGCCGAGGCCGCCGTTGCCCAGGCCAGGTTCTTCTTCCTGTTTCAGCAATTCGTCGAGGCCCAGTCCAAGTTCGGCGATCGCCTGCTCGACCTGTCCGTAGATGCCGAGGTTGACGAGGTTGTTGCCGAGGTGCGGGCCCATGAGGAATTCCGCGGAGAGATAGGCAACCGTGCGCGATTGCTGGCGCGTGTAGGCTTCCGCCGTGCTAACCCAGCGATGCAGCAACTGGTCCCGGACCATGTACGCCAGCGCCATGTAGTAATCGCGTTTCGTCGCGAGCGCGGGAAACTTCCCCTGCATGTAGAACAGGCTGTCGAGGAATTCGCGTTTCAGCGTCTCCTTGTCTGGAGTCGCAGGTTCCTCCACCAGTGCGGCAGCAATTTTTGTTATTCCGGCAGTCATTCGTTTCCCCTCTAATAGCGGATGATTCCGCAAGAAGCATGCGCGGGCGTCGTCGAAGCGCCCCGTCCACCGCGGACCCGCTTGTTTCCCGAATCCCGCACTGGAGGCGGGTTTACGGGCAGATTTGCACTCGCTCTGATCACTGCGCGATTCTCGCATGCACCGGTGACGCGCAATACCTGCCCGGTGCGCACGGGTACGGTGCACGCCGGCCGACGACTGGCGAGACCGTCGCCGGGCAGGTTATGGTTGCGGATATCCATCGATTCGACCGGAATTCGGAAACGTGTCCACTACCCCGACGACGCCCGACAACATTAAAACGCCCCAGCCAGACGACGTTTCCCTCAGCCGCAGGGAATTCCTGCGCGCTTCCGCGGCCGCGGGCGTGGGTGGGTTGATGGCATCACTGTCGGACACGGTTGGCGCCCAAACGGCACCGACCGAAGGTGTGCTCGAACTTGGCGACACGCGCCTGCAGTCCGGCGAAACCCTGCGCAATGCGAAGCTCGCCTACAAAACGCACGGCCGGTTAAACGCGCAGAAGAGCAACGCCATCGTCTATCCGACGCCCTATTCCGCACAACATGGCGATATCGAATGGCTGATCGGTCCCGGCAAACCGCTCGATCCGGAAAAATATTTCATCATCGTGCCGGACCAGTTCGGCAATGGCCTCTCCTCCTCGCCGAGCAACACGCCTGCGCCGCAGGACCATGCGCGTTTTCCAACCATTACCAACCAGGACAACGTCGCCGCGCAACACAGGCTCGTCACGGGACAGTTCGGCATCGAGCGCATCGCACTGGTTGTGGGATGGTCGATGGGTGCACAGCAAACCATCCAGTGGGCGGTCAGCCACCCGGAGCAGGTCGAACGCATCGCGCCTTTCTGCGGCACGGCGAAAACCTCGCCGCACAACGAAGTTTTCCTGGAAGGATTGCGTGCCACGCTGACGCTCGATCCGGAATGGAAACAGGGCGACTACGAATCCCCGCCGGTCGCGGGCATCCGCGCCTTTGCGCGCGTGTATGCAGGGTGGGGGTTTTCGCAGCCGTTCTACAAGCAACGGCTCGAGAAGCAGTTGGGCTTCGCCTCGGTGGAAGATTTCCTGACCGGCTTCTGGGAGAAGCGCTTTTTACGGCGCGACGCGAACAATCTGCTGTCGATGTTGCGCACTTGGCAGCTGAACGATGTGGGCACGACGCCAGGATTCGACGGCGATCTCAAGCGGGCGTTGGGATCGATCAAGGCGAAAGCGACAATCATGGCGGGGCAGACCGATCTTTATTTCCCACCGGAGGACATCGGTCAAGAGGCCGCGATGATTCCCGGCGCGCACTTCCGCGTCATTCCTTCAGTTTGGGGACATCAGGCCGGCAATGGCCTGAACGCCGTGGACACGCAATTCATCTACGCGCAGATCAACGAGTTGCTGGGTAATCGCTGACTTTCTTCTCAAGAAAATCTCGACGCAAAGACGCAAAGGACGCAAAGGACGCAAAGGACGCAAAGGAGAGCGGAAGACAAGAGAGGGAAAAGTTCTGGCGACGCATGGGTATGTCTCGCGCGATTGTCGTTCAGATGATGCCAGCAAAGTTTCCGCGAACCATCCTGGTAACTTCTCGTCTTCCTTTGCGTCCCTTCGCGTCCTTCGCGTCCTTTGCGTCTTTGCGTCGAGGTGTAGGCGGGAGGAATTAATCAGTCTGAAGCTTACTTCGCGAAAAGCATTTCCGGCTTTTCGAAAGCCTTGAACTCGATCGCGTTGCCGCACGGATCGAGGAAGAACATGGTCGCCTGCTCGCCCGGTTCGCCCTTGAAGCGAATGTGCGGCTCGATGATGAATTTGACGCCGGCGCCCGTCAGTTTTTCCGCGAGCTTGCGCCACGCCTCCATCGGCAGCACCAAACCGAAGTGGCGCACCGGCACGTTGTCGCCGTCGACCAGGTTCGTATCGCGATGGCCGGAATCCGGTGCCAGGTGCGCGACGATCTGGTGGCCGTGGAAATCGAAATCCACCCAATCCTTGGACGAGCGCCCTTCCGGACAGCCCAGCAGCCCGCCGTAAAAAGCGCGCGCTTTCTCCAGGCTCGTAACGGGAAAAGCCAGATGGAATGGCATGACCGGCCGCGTGGCGATATTCATGGAACGGTTCCAGTGGGGATAAGAGCGCGAAGTTTACACGCCCCGGCGTACCCCGTTGAAACAGGGCGATGGCCGTTCGGGCGTTCGGGCGAGTCCCGGCAAGCGCGGCGACCCGCCCGTACGCTGCGGTATCATGCTGAGCCTCAGCCCGACCGATCCGGCTCGAGCCAAAAAATAATTACGGAGGAATACCAGCATGGCCACCCAGACCAAAGTTGCAATCGTCACCGGCGCCGGCAGCGGCGTGGGCAAAGCCGCCACCCTGGCGCTGCTCAAGGCGGGCTACAGCGTCGCCCTTGCGGGCCGGCGCATGGATGCGCTTGACCAGACGGCGAAGGAATCTGGCGCGGGTTCGCGAGCACTGGCCGTGCAGACCGACGTGAGCAACCCGGATTCGGTCAAGGCGCTGTTCGCCGCGACGAAGGAGGCCTTCGGTCGCATCGACGTGCTGTTTAACAATGCCGGCGTGAACGCGCCCGCCGTACCGCTCGAAGAACTGACGTTCGAGCAGTGGAAGAACGTGGTCGACATTAATCTTACGGGCATGTTCCTGTGCATCCAGGAAGCCTTTCGCGCGATGAAGGACCAGACGCCACGCGGCGGCCGCATCATCAACAATGGCTCGATCTCCGCGCATGCGCCGCGCCCGAACTCGATGCCCTACACCTCCACCAAGCACGGTGTCACCGGCCTGACCAAGTCCGCCTCGCTCGACGGTCGCAAGTACGACATCGCCTGCTCGCAAATCGACATCGGCAACGCGCTGACCGAGATGGCCGCGAAAATGACCAAGGGCGTGCCGCAGGCCAACCTCGAGATCAAGATCGAGCCGACCATAGACGTCAGCAAGGTCGGCGACGCCGTGGTGTACATGTCCGAGCTGCCGCTGGACGTCAACGTGCAGTTCCTGACGATCATGGCGACCAAGATGCCGTTCGTCGGCCGCGGCTGAACACCGCGACTTGGCTCCCGCCGGATGGTTGTGGATTCCGATCACGCTGTGGGCGGCGTTCGCGCAGACTTTGCGCAATGCCGCGCAGCGCGGGCTGACCAAGGACCTCGGCACACTTGGCGCAACGCTGGTTCGTTTTCTCTACGGCCTGCCGTTCGCCGCGCTCTGGCTGCTGGGCGTGCATTTCGTCGGAGGCTTCGAGATCCCGGCGGGCAATGCCACATTTTTTGGCTGGGTGCTGCTCGGTGCAGTGAGCCAGATCGCCGCCACGGCGTTGCTGCTCAAAGTCATGACCGAGCGCAACTTCACCCTGGGCGTGGCGTATTCGAAAAGCGAGATCATCCAGGTCGCGTTCCTCGGGTTTGTTTTTCTCGGCGATCGCATCAATGTTGTCGTGGCGATCGCCATCGCGCTTGGCACGGCGGGCGTGCTGATGCTCGCACCCGCGGACCGGGAACATCCCTGGCGTGCGCTGCTGACAGGCTGGACTTCGCGGCTCGCATTGTTCGGAATTGCCTCGGGTACCGGGTTCGCGCTGTCCGCCGTCGGCTTTCGCGGCGCCGCGCTGGCGTTGCACGGCTCGTCTTTCCTGGTGTCGGCAGCGACCACCTTGCTGGTGGCGCAATTCATCCAGACCCTTCTGCTCGGCGGATGGTTGCTGTTACGCCATCGCGATGTGATCCTGCGCGTGCTCAAGGCCTGGCGCGTTTCGCTATTTGCCGGCTTCATGGGCGCCGCTGCGTCGGCCGGCTGGTTCACCGCCATGGCCATCGAACCGGTTGCGCACGTGCGCACGCTGGGTCTCACAGAATTACTGTTCAGCTACGTCGTCTCGCGCCGCGTGTTCCGCGAGCATCTGGAACGCCGCGAACTGGTCGGCATCGGCCTGCTTACGCTCGGGCTGATTGTGGTTACGCTTGGTAGGTAGGGCGTACAGCAGCTCTCACCGCGGAGGACGCAGAGGACGCGGAGGAAAAACGAGAACGAGGAAAAGAAAACGTAAAGTGGGGGATCAGCGCAACTGGTATCCGATCTGTATTGACGGCTATCCGCGAATCAGATCGTCGGCCGAAAAATGATAATTTTCA
>JBDTTE010000139.1:0-9797 GCA_039930785.1 Betaproteobacteria bacterium
CGCAGTAAAAACCCCTGTCCACGCGGTTTGCGTCGGGCAGCGGCGGGCAACCGGGATTCGTCGCAAAAATCACCGAGCGCGTGTGCCGTGCCTTGTCATCGATCACCGCCTCGACCCTACTCCAGTACTGTTCCACATGGGAATCGCCGATGAAAATTGCGCTGGTTTCTCGCGCGCCCTTTTCGCGAAGCACGTGGAAATGATCCGCTTTCTTGAAATTGAAATCGGCGGCCGGATAGCCCCAGTCTCCGATTGCTTCGTCGATCTTGTACACGAGCGGGCTTGCGAGTCGCGTATGAGTCATGTCCGTTAATGCGCTCGCGCCGGCCAGGGCAATTGCACTCATCGCGATACACAAAGCCGGAATCACCTTGCCGGCTTTGCGATGTCCGAACCGGATCGCTTTCTCGAGCCAGCGGTACGTTACCCATGCAAGCAGGAAAGCCAGGGCCACAAGGGTCAAGACGATCGCTTTGCTCATGCCATCAGGTTGGAGAATGCGGCCGTAAGCGAGCAAGGGCCAGTGCCAGAGATACAGTGGGTAGCTGATGAGGCCTACGAAAACCGCCCATGGATGAGCGAGAATCCTGCGGTTGATCCACGCTTTAGATCCCGCCGCGATAAGCAGGCACGCGCCCAACGTCGGGAGCAATGCCGCCCAGCCCGGAAAAACAGTGTCGCGATCAAACCAGAACAGCGCGATCGCAATCATCACGAGGCCCGCCAACGCCGCGCACTCGCGAATGACCGGCCGCCCCCACCCTTGCTCACTGGACATGCGGGCGCCGCTGAAGTGAAGCTGTGCAAGCATGCTGCCCGTCATGAGTTCCCAGAACCGCCCAGGCAGAAGAAAGAAGTTTGCGATCGGCTTGCTGGCGGAAGCCCAGACATTGAATCCAAACGAGGCAAGACAGATCAACGCCGTTATCCAGACCATGTTCCAGCGCTGCTTGTAGCAAACGATCAGAAACACCGGCCACAAAACGTAGAACTGTTCTTCGACTCCCAGGGACCAGAGATGCAACAGCGGTTTGAGTTCCGCCGACGTATCGAAATAGCCGGTATCGCGCCACAATGTTATGTTGGCCACGAACAATGCGCCGCCCAGCACGTGCTTGCCCAGGTTGCGGAACTCGCCTGGAAAGAGAAAAAAGTAACCGAGTGCGAGTGTGACGACGAGAACGGCAATCAATGCCGGAAAAATCCGCCGGATGCGTCTGGCGTAGAAATCGGCGAAGCTGAACGTCTGCTGGCGTAGACCGTTGAGGATGATCCCGGAAATCAGAAACCCGGAGATCACAAAGAAAATATCGACACCGACAAAACCGCCGGTCACATGGTTCGGAAAACTGTGAAACGCCACCACCGAGAGGACGGCGACGGCACGCAGCCCGTCTACATGGGGCTGATAAGAATTTGGGCTATGGGGCTGCATCCAACGACGTACCGGTTACCGTTCACTTCTTCGCGGAGACAGCAGTTTAATATGAACGCTCTTCCCGGGCGACTCTCCCCAATGGAAATGCGGTCAAAGCAGCGATTGGCAATTCACTTTTTCCCGCCTGGCTACTGGACGAAATGAGGATTTTCGCTCATCGCGCAGGCACGGCCGGCGGCGATGTTATTTCGGCTGAATGGTGACAATCGGCAGGTCCCAATGCGCGAGCATCAGTTCAAAGCGCCTGATCTCTTCCTTCTGGAACATTTCCTGGTCGGGGTACAGACTGCGGATAATCGCTGGTTCGTGGGTCGAATCATGGGCAGTCAACACGTTTGTAAAAACCAGCGTTACGCGATAGTCCCAGCGATCTGCTTCCGGAAAATGCAGTCGCGCCTGTTCAATTCGCACTTCCTTTATCCGGCCTGTCTCCAGTTGCTTCGTCAGGACGGGATAGTGATTGCGCATGAATAGAGTCATGAACTCTTCAGCGTGCCCCCAGCGCAACTTGTAGTAGTACTCGACGATGTAGGGTGCCGAAGCGACTTCAGCGGGGGGGCGATAAGTTGATGTTGCCAAGTGCTACTCCTTTCGATTGCGTCGGGTTCAGGTAAATCGCGCTTGAGACGGCAGGCTATTCCCGGATCCGCCACCCGTGAGTATGCTTGATCTCGCGCAGGACAAACTCCTCGAGCGTCGCGAGCTGCCATTCCGTTCCCAGTATCATTTTCCGGCTCAGGCGCGAGGCGAGAAGCGCCATGCGGCCTCGCGGTGCCAGCAAGCGGCGTAGGAACGGTAATCCGACGCCTTGCTTAAGTTCCTGGAATCGGAGCTTTCTACAGGCGACCACGCGTTCGTGCTCGAAGTGCCAGGAATTTTGGTCCACATTCTCCGGAATGTCGCGGGTTCCCGCATACCGATAGAGGTCGGGCCAGAACTCTGCAAGGCAGCGGCGTTGCAGGATAACAACATGCTTGTCGGCCGGTACGAAGGAAAGCAACAGGCGCAGATAATCCAGATCGAGGAAGGGGCACACCGCGACATGGCCGGGCGGCAGCAGCGCTTGCGACCAGGGCGACGTTGTCCGGCGCTGGCGCAACAGGATGAAGGCGAATTCCGCAAGGTTTACCCGCTGCGGCATCTGCTGAAGATATTCGCGCAAATCCTCCCGCACGGCGGCGGAAGCGGGCCAATGCGCCCAGTCCAGTACGTTATTGAACGCGCCCTTCAGCGAGGCATCCAAAATGATCTGTGTATCCTGTTCCCGGGATTGGTACAGGCCCGGGATTCGAAATCCCGGGTTGCCGAGAATGTCACCCACGACACCGTCCAGCACCATGGTCGGAGCGTCTGGCAGCGCACGCATGAACTGAGGCACCCAGGAATGCATGCCCGATTCGGCATCGGTGAGAATCTGCCGCGTCCTGTCGTCCAGAGCAAATTGCTCCGCCGATGGCGGCTCGACTATCCGATGGCTCAACCCGAGATCGCGGGCCATTTCGCTCGCGAAGCGTGCGTCGAGATCCCGGCCCTTGTGGAAAACACGGCAGGTAATCGATTCGAAAGTTGCGCGTTTACGCAGCAGCGACCCGAGAATGCGCCGGCTGTCGTGACCGCTGCTCAACGGCAGCACTACATTCAGGCTCTCCAGCGCGAGGCACCGATCGACGGCTTGGTGGAAGATGTCCTCAACTTCGGCTATGCCACGCGAATCGAGCGGACGATCGCCAGGTGGCATTGAGTCGAGCGACAGCCAAGTGTCGAAGATGACGCCATCCCGGGTGGCACGCAATACCTTTCCCGCGGGCAGGCGGCAGACACCCTGGTTCAGCGTTCGGTCCGAGCTGATGAAACCGCTTTCGAGCAGGCCGAGCCAGGCAATCTGGTCGGGCTTCGCATGGGGAATGACCAGCAGTCGGGGATTGGTGGAAAAAACGATCGCCCCAGCCCACTGCGTGTAGTACAGAGGAGAGAAACCTAGCAGGTCCGTTGCCAGCAGGAGTTCGCCGGAGTCGGTACAGATTCGCGCCGCCGAAAACACGCCATTGTGTTCACGACGCCAATCGTCTCTCCAGTATGCGGTCAGGTGCTCGGCCGGTGAGTACGAATGCAACGGTGGATGGGTCAGATAACCGCGAAATCCCAGGATCACTCGACCATCGGCGGACTCATGTATGAGTGCACCATCATCATGGTGTCTGGAGGAGACCGCACTTGCCAGCGCCCCGTTGGATCCGCTTCGGGTTCGCACCACTGTGGGCTGCTCCCCAGCCCACGAAACCTCTACGTTGCGTTCAGGGTGCCAGACGCCCAGAAAGAAATTGTCGCTTGGCGTCGATGGGCTGTGCGGCGGCCAGCAGAATTCCAGTCGCAGCGCGTTCAAAGCCCAATCGCCCTCTTTTTATAATTCTGAACGGCCACTTTCGAAGGTCTGGGTCTATTCCATCACGGCCAGCGGCATTTTCGCGGGCTCGGCACAGATCACACTTTCCAATCTGAGCGCAGCAATATTCGCGGAATCGGTCCGGTAGTAGACATACTCGTGCACGTTGTGACTGGTCAGCAGAAATGGCAATGCATTGTCGTCGCCGGTTATCTTCAATGCGATCTGTCCGCTTTGCATGCGGGAGTCTCCGCCGGGGTAAGAGCGAAAACAGATCGTATCCGGCGTTGCCCGTTGCGTCATGCGCAGGCCATCGACCTTCGCATCAATCATTTGTCCGGAGATGCGCGTGATATCCCGATACCGGGCCGTGCGCTCGACGGCCTCAGCGACGTCACAGGCCCGTCCCAGGAATCGCTCGACGGTTTCGTGCTCCTTCTGCGTGACGGTCGCCGCCGAGGATACAGGCGGAGTCTTCGCGAGCAGCTGGTTGAATTGATTGACCGAAAAAAGCTCCGACTCCACCAGAAGGTCCACCTCCGCCGAAAGGTTCAGGCTGCCGACCAGGTCACGCAGCCTGACGCAGTACGCCTCAGTGTGCGCTACATCGATATCGTTGATGAGCTTGGCGCAGAGGTTGTCGATGACCAAGGTAAAACGGACGCCTTGTGCATAGATTGATCGCACACGCTGGTTGAAACGGTGAATTTGCAGGAGCATCAGCAATTCACCAAGTCCGACCTCGAACCTGATGTCTTCTACCCCTGGTGTCAGACTGGCATGATAACCGCCTCCAATATCGAGGTAGTAATGCACGGGTTCTCCCTGACTGACCCATCGCTCGATCCATTTTTCCGCGGACGCGCGATAGCACTGGACCCTGCCGTTGCTCAGGTAACAGAATTCGCGACGAGTCTGCATTGCGAAAATGAGTCCGGGAAGCAGGCCCGGATCCTTTGGTTCGGTAACGACGCTCCTCGAAGCAAAATCCTCCATTGCCTGACTTAGAAAATGCCTGCCCGGTTCGGGCAACGTATGCAGCCCCTCTCCGCGCGGAAAGCGTATTTGTTCCATCTTCATGGTAAGTCCCCTTGAGCAGGCTCCTGCTTTTTGATGTCGGAGACCTGCGGAATTACTCACCAGACGACTTCAGGAGCCGGCACCGGCACTCATGCAGTGCGTGATTCCGGCAACATCTCGTCGTAAGGTGCAAGTCAGTAACCTTTGCCGGCAGAAGGATCCGGTACATTAGTGATTTAATTGCAAAAACTTCCGCAATACCGCTTCGCGAGTGCACGGGCAATTATGCGTGAAATTGTAAGTAAATGTGAGCAACTGTTGTGCCATTGATTTGGACGTCCTGCAGTAAGGGCTTGTCGCTCGACTCGCCCATGCATGTATAAGATTCTTCGAAGGTCATTAAGGCATCCGTGGCGCTTTCCGCTCGAAAGACCAGGGTCCGCAACAAACGAGCAAGTAACGAATTGGTGACAACTGTGCAGAATTTCGACAACCAGCCGGATGCGGCACGCGGCCATCGCATTGCGCGAGCCCGGACCATGTACCTGCCACTGCGCCGCGCCGGCGCGGCTGGACTTTCGACACAGCCGCCGCAGCCCGATCGCCGTGGACTTGGGCCGCCGACCGGAACGGGACGAAGCCATGCTGCTGCCTGAAGCGACTCCGCCACCCTGGCGGTTGTGGCGCATGATCGAACACGTAGCGCTGCATGGCGCGCATTACGGTACTGCTCGTAGCGAAATTGCAGTGTCCGAAGGGAGCACCACTGCCACCTTGCTATCGATGGGCGACCTGGCGTTGACGCGTCCCCTCGGATTCAGGCCACAGGCGATATTCGGTGATCTCCATTCCCTGATGCAGCGCGCGGATCTGCGCACGGCGAACCTCGAAGCCGTCCTCACCGAGCGCACACAGCGCGCGGGATCATATGGATCATTCATCCGCGCCGCACCGGGCAACGCCGCGCTTCTACGTGCCGCCCCGTTTGACGTACTCAACATCGCCAATAACCACGCCCTCGACTTTGGCGAAGAGGCGCTGCAGGACACCCTGGACAGTCTTGAAAGGGAATCGATTGCAGCCTGCGGCGTGAAGTCGGGAACGAACCGCGAAAATCTCGCCATACGCGTCGCGGCCGGTCTGCGGGTCGGCTTCATCGGCTTCTGCGACGACTACCGGGCGAGCGCTCCGGCAAACGGGGGGCCACGGCCCGCGGAAGCGACGGCGGATACGATCGCCGCGACCATCGCTGCGGCCCTTCCCCGGGTGGATTTCCTGGTCTGCCATGTACATTGGGGCTATGAATTCTCGCTGCATCCCCTGCTTCGCCATCGGGAACTTGCGCGAGCGATGATCCGATCCGGTGCAGACCTGGTGCTGTGCCATCACGCCCACGTACCCGCCGGCATCGAAGTCCTTGGCAGCGGCGCCATCGCCTATGGACTCGGCAATGCCGTGATGCCGATGAGCGACTACATGCGGGATGGGCATCCCTGGAGCCGGCGTTCTTTCATGCTCGAAGCACAAATCGGCGTACACGCCGTTCGACGGTTGCGCCTGCATCCTTTTGGCGTCGCAGCTGACGGCCGGATCGAGGCGCTTGTGCCCGCGCACCAACGCGACATTCTAGCCGGGGTCGCACGCCTGTCCGCCCGCTTGCATGACGCCGAATTCCTCGATCGGATCGAGCGCTGCCGACTGGTGTACGAAACCCACGCATTGCTACAGTCACTGGAACAGGCGGCGCATGCCGGTGCAAATCAACTGCAGGAGCGTTTACTGAGCCTGCACATACCACGTCAGCGCCAGTTGCTCGATTACATCGGACGCCTGCCGCAATTCATGGAAACGGCCGGCGCCCTGACGGACCTTGCCCGCATTGCGCCGGACGGCGAAGCGGTAGCGGCACGGTATGCCTCTCTTCGGCCCGTCTTTAACAGTTCGCTGCCGGCACTGCGAAGCGCTTATCGCTGGCGGGATGCCTTGAGGACGCGTATTCCCTAGGCGAAATTGCCGCATCAAGGAATCGCCCGTTGCTCGGCCTTCTTTTCTCCGCGTTACGCCAACTCTATCCGCTATTACTTGCGCAGCGCGCTCACAAGGCGCCTGATTTCCGGTCGCAGCCGTTGGTCGACGGCAAGCGCGATTCCCAGGTAGATGCATGCGCCCAAAACGACCAGCAGGGGCAAACGAACCAGTACGGGCCAATCCGATGTCGGAATGCGCACTATGGTCACAAACGCGTACATGATCGCACCGGCAAGCACCGGCGCCCACAGGACCGCGAGGACTTCCCGCACCGTAAGGCCCGCTGCGCCAGCGAGCCTCGGAAAATTCAAACCGAATACGATCGGTATTGCGACGACCCAGGCCGTCGCGAGCCCGTCCGCTCCCCACTGCGCGCCGATATAGAACGCGCTCGGAAGCACGATTGCGTTGGTCATGTTGTTGCGAAGGTCGAGCCCGGCTCGCCCGAGGCCGAGCACGGTCGTGGAAAAGACCGAATTGAGCATTCGCACCGGCACGATCAGGCAGATTATCCGCATTGGATACACCGCCGCCTCCCATTGGCTGCCCAGCACCACCCGGACAAATTCCGGCGCCACCGATGAGAGCCCCCAGAGCGACCCGACGCTCGCGAACAAAAGCAGCCTGCATGCGGAGAGCAGCCCATCGCGCAGCCGCGGAAGGTCGTCCTGCAGTTTTGCAACCGCCGGTAACGCGACCTGGTTCACGATGCCCATGATTTTCTGCATCGGCAATGTCGCCACGTGAAGCGAAACCGAATAAAGCCCGATGGCTGTATTCGGCAGCAAGCGTCCGGCGATCATCAGATCGGACTGATAGATGATCAGCCATAAAATCCGGCTCGTAGTGACAGCGCCACCAAAGCTGAAGTGTCGCTTCATGCCTTCAGTCGCAAACACCGGTCGTATCCAGCCGTCACGCAGGAGCAAGATGGTTCGAAGGCCCCCTTGTGCGAGGCTTCCAAGCACCAGCGCCCACACGCCGGCGCCGGTCAACGCGAGCGCCAGCGTACAAAGGCCACCGAATATTGCGGACGCCAGATCGATCAACGCGAGCCACCGGAATCCCATGCGTCGATACGCCAGCGACTGGGGCATCGTCGCAAGCGCGCTGAGGAGGAACTGCAACGATGCGACGCGAATGAGTCCTGCCAGGCGAGGTTCGTGAAATGCCAGCGCGATGAGGGGAGCGCAGGCCACAAGGACAACGCATGCGGTCACGTTCAACGCCACAACGAAACCGTTCACGCGAGCGATTTCTTCTTTGTCCAGCGTTGCTGCTTGGACGACCGATGAACCCAGTCCCATCTCTGACAGCGTCGTGAGAAAGGACATGACCAGGGTTACCAGGGCCATCAAACCGTAGTCGCCCGGCGCCAGTAGGCGCAGCAGGGTCAGCGTGATTGCCCACGTGACGATCTGCCCCGACAACTTCGCGAAACCGGACCACTTCAAAGCAGAGAGTGCCTGTCTTTCGATACTCATTTTTGTGGATTGGCTAGCGCCGGCGTGCGCGAATCGCGGGTGGTATTCATGGCTGGTCAGGGCGGATAACGGATTGGATTTACGTACGCAAAGGAAGTGAGTTTATCGCCTTGGCCTTCCGACAACACGATTGCCGGTTCCAGTGACGGACAATCATCAGGATCGTGCCGAATTCCCGACAGACATTCGCGATGCAGCTAACTTTTTTACGCAAGATTGCCGATTAATCGGTCTTGATGATGCAATCCAATGCTGGCGCGCGCTGTGTTCACATGCGCAGTCGTGAGGGCCGCCTGGCGACGCGGATATCGCCCGCCGGTAACGACCTAAATTGGCATACGCAGATATCGGCGGGAGTACGATGGGTCAGCCTTTTCAGGCTCTGCGCGACTGATATACTGGGCCACTCCGTGCAATAACCTTCCCCTGCACCTCCCGCAATCGAACGTGGGCGGCGGATCGAGGTGCGGCAACATCCACGTTGTTGGGGTCATCTCTGATTTCCCCTTGTGCCGTTATCTGGAGTTCGCGGAAGGTCTGCAGTGCAGGTATTACCCCGCGCAAAATCTGCCGAACGAAAAATGGGCACCATTCTTGCAATATCGCCCGGGTACGGTGACGATACGCCTGATTATTCCCTTCAAAAATTTGGGTCGGAACAAAAGAGCATGTGCCCGTTGGAATCTCAAGTCTGTCACCACTCCTGCCCCATTGAAGAACGGATCCCGTTCCAATTTTGCAATGACGAGCGGGACACCGGCTTGGTAGAAGGCAACGCCCGTTCGCGGCGTCCGGCGAGGGTGGGTGGAAGGACGCGTTGCGTCCTTCTATCGTTCGCGGGGTGACCGGAAAATGAAAGCATTCACCATGAGCTTGACGCATTCGAAATGACCAACCTTCCGCGACAGAAGTTTATGCCGATAGCTCTTCGCGTCTGGCAGAAGGGGAAGGTTTGATGCTGCCCCTTGCCATCGCCCGCCCCATTCTCTGCATTGTTGGGGCGCGCCCGAACTTCATGAAGATCGCCCCGGTAATAAGGGCCATGCGAAGCGCCAGCCCGCCTGTGTCCGTGCGGCTCCTGCATACCGGCCAGCACTACGACGCGGAGATGAATGGACAATTCTTCAAGGCACTGGGAATCCCGGATCCAGACATTAACCTGGAGGTGGGATCAGGCTCGCATGCGATGCAGACCGCCGAAATCATGCGTCGATTCGAACCGGTTCTGGACAAGGAACAACCTGCCGCCATTCTGGTAGTGGGCGATGTGAACTCGACGCTGGCGTGCGCGCTGGTGGCTGTGAAGAAGGGTATCGCGGTGATACACGTTGAGGCGGGATTGCGCAGTTTCGACCGGCTCATGCCGGAGGAAATCAATCGCGTGCTCACCGACCAGATATCGGATCTCCTCTTCATCACCGAGCGCAGCGCACGCGCGAACCTG
>JBDTTE010000140.1:0-9775 GCA_039930785.1 Betaproteobacteria bacterium
ACAACCGGTATGGGTCCTCGAGATTGTCCAGGCGTTCGCTGGTCGCCTCGTCGCGGCTGTCTGCCAGGAAACGATACGCCTGCAGCAGGCCCGCCGGACCGACGAATTTGTCCGGATTCCACCAGAACGAAGGGCAGGCGGTCGAACAGCAGGCGCACAGGATGCATTCATATAATCCGTCCAGTTCCTCGCGCTCCGCCGGCATCTGCAGCCTTTCCTTCTCCGGCGCGGGCTGGTTGTTGACGAGGTAGGGCTTGACGGAGTGGTACTGCTTGAAGAACTGCGTCATGTCAACGATCAGGTCCCGGATGACCGGCAAACCCGGCAGCGGACGCAGTTCTACGGGTTCCTTCAGATCCGACAGCCGCGTGATGCACGCCAGCCCATTCTTGCCGTTGATGTTCATCGCGTCCGAGCCGCACACGCCTTCGCGACAGGAGCGGCGCAGCGACAACGAGTCGTCGATCGCCTTGATGCGGATCAGCGCGTCGAGCAGCATGCGGTCGGACGCCTGCATCTCCACGTCGTAATCCTGCATGCGCGGTTTCGAATCCTTGTCCGGATCGAAGCGGTAGATTCTGAATTTCATTCGATCTCCTGGCCTTTTAATACGACCTGACTTTCGGTGCGATGGACTGCACCGTCAGCGGCTGCATGTGCACGGGCTTGTAGTCGAGCCGGCTGCCTTCCTTGTACCAGAGGGAGTGCTTGAGCCAGTTGACGTCATCGCGCTGGTGGTGGTCCGCGCGGTCATGCGCGCCGCGGCTTTCGTTGCGGGCCTCCGCTGAGACCAGCGTGGCCACCGCGACTTCGATCAGGTTTTCGAGCTCCAGCGCCTCGACGCGTGCGGTGTTGAACACCTTGCTCTTGTCCCCGATCTGCAGTCGTGTCGCGCGCTCCGCCGTTGCCTTGATCTTCTTGACGCCCTCGATCAGCATTTCGGGAAAGCGGAACACGCCGCAATGCGCCTGCATGATCCGGCGCATTTCCGCGCCGACTTCGAACACGCTTTCGCCGCCCGTCTGGCCATCGAGGCGCGCCATGCGCGCCGATGTTCTGTCCGCGGCGTCCTTCGGCAGATCCTTGTGTCCGGGATTCTCCTTGAGGAAGCGGATCATGGTGTCGCCGGATGCCTTGCCGAACACCAGCAAGTCGGTCAGCGAGTTCGTGCCGAGCCGGTTGGCGCCGTGCACGGAAGCGCAGGCGCACTCACCGGCGGCATAAAAACCGTTCACTACCGCTTCCGGATTGCCGCCTTGCGGTGCTACGACTTCGCCCTTGTAGTTCGTCGGAATGCCGCCCATCTGGTAATGGCACGTTGGCACCACCGGGATCGGATCCTTGACCGGATCGACGTTGGCGAACTTCTTGGCGATTTCGCGAATGCCAGGCAGCTTATCCTCGATCAGTGCCACGCCGAGATGGTCGAGCTTCAGCAGCAGGTAATCGCCTTCCGGTCCGCAACCGCGGCCTTCCTTGATTTCGGTGGCCATCGCGCGCGAAACCACATCGCGGCTCGCCAGGTCCTTGGCGTTCGGGGCGTAGCGCTCCATGAAGCGCTCGCCATTTTTATTCAACAGATAGCCGCCCTCGCCGCGCACGCCCTCGGTAATCAGAACGCCAGCACCGGCCACGCCGGTCGGGTGGAACTGCCAGAACTCCATGTCCTCGAGCGGAATGCCGGCGCGCGCCGCCATGCCGAGGCCATCGCCTGTGTTGATGAAGGCATTCGTGCTGGCGGAATAGATGCGCCCTGCTCCGCCGGTGGCGAACAGCACCGCACGCGCATGCAGGATCGACACTTCGCCGGTTTCCATTTCCATCGCCGTTACGCCGAGCACCTGCCCCGCCGCATCCCGCACCAGGTCGAGCGCCATCCACTCCACGAAAAAATGCGTGTTCGAGCGGACATTGCGCTGGTACAGCGTATGGAGCATCGCGTGCCCGGTGCGGTCGGCCGCACAGCAGGAACGCTGCACGGCGGGGCCAGCACCGAAGTTCTGCATGTGACCGCCGAACGGCCGCTGGTAGACCGTGCCATTGGCATTGCGGTCGAAGGGCATGCCGAAATGCTCTAGTTCGATGACGACCTTCGGTGCCTCGCGACACAGGAACTCGATGGCATCCTGGTCGCCGAGCCAGTCCGACCCCTTGACGGTGTCGTACATGTGCCACATCCAGTTGTCTTCGCCCATGTTACCCAGCGACGCGCCGATACCGCCCTGCGCAGCGACAGTGTGCGAGCGCGTCGGAAATACCTTGGACAGCACGGCGACCTTGTAACCAGCTTCGGCAAGCTGCAGTGAAGCGCGCATGCCGGCGCCGCCGGCTCCTACGATGACCGCATCGAATTTTCTGACCGGAAGGGTCATTTAGTGTCCTGTTCCGCTAATTTGTGGGACGGCGACCGCATTTTGATACCTGCATTTTGTTCGAGCATGACAATCATTCGACACCGGTCGGAAAATTTGCGAAATCGGTGTCAGGCAAGGCGCGAGTTATTGACAGTGGCAGGCCCCACGGCGATAACTCGTAACGCCGCATGGCGCCGATTTCGCATATTTTCAGCCGCAAATTAGCGGAACAGGACACTTAGTAGCTCCAGAGAATCTGAATGGACCAGGCCGCGTAGCCGGCCAGCGCCAGCAGGACGACGACTTCCAGCGTCAGACGCACGCCGGTCGGTTTGATGTAATCCATGAGGATGTCGCGCATGCCGATCCATGCATGCCAGAACAGGCTCAGAAAGAAAACGAGGGTGGCAATGCGCACGCTGCGATGTGCGAACAGCGCGTGCCACTTCTCATAGGTATGGGGCGTACAGGCCAGCATTACGATAAGGAAAACGATGACGTACACCGCCATGATCACGGCGGTGACGCGTTGTGCGAGCCAGTCCTTCAACCCGTAATGCGCCCCGGTGACGACGCGATTCACCATAGCATCGCTCCCAGAATCACCGTCAGCACGAGGCTGATCGCCAGAACCGCGATGCTCGAGGCACGCGCGGCTTTCAGGTCACCGCCGACATGGACATCAAGCAACAGGAAGCGCAACCCGGCGAAAAAGTGGTGCAGGAAGGACCACAGCATGCCGATCAGGAACAGCTTCACCGGCCAGCAGCCGATCAGCGCGCGAAAGTGTTCGTGGCTTTCTGGCGATCGCAGGCTTTCCTGCAACAGGTACAGCAGCACACCGGCGAAGACGAAGAGCGCGGTGCCACTGACGCGATGCAGGATGGAAACGAATCCCGGCAACGGCAGCCGGATCTTGAACAGGTCGAGGTATTTGGGTCGTCGGCTGGCGATCATCGGGTCGTGTCTGCGGTTCTTGTCTGTGGTTTTTATTGGCGGTCAGACGATGCGATTGCGATAGTGGTGTTCTTTGGTGCTGCAGAAACTGTGGCGCAATTCCACGGCTTTCTCGGCATAAGTATAGGCCACGCGTTCGATTTCCAGCAGTGGCATGCGCTCCGCAATGCCGAGACGGCTGGCGGCAACGCGATCGGCGGGCACCGCCTTGATTTGCTCTTCGACGTGCAGGATGCGCACGTCGTATTCGGTCTCGTACATGCTGTACAGCATGCAATGGTGGCGGTCGATGACCTCGGTTGAGAGCCCCTTGAAGCGCGCGGCGGGCAGACGAATCTCTTCGTAGATGGCGTTCTTGCCCGATATGGACAACACGCGTGTAACCAGGAAAGCGGCCACGCCGGCGGACAGGCCCAGCTTCTTGCCGGAAGCCGCATCGAGTTTGGTCTTGCGACAATCGATCAGGGTCGCAGCCAGTTCGTCCATTGCGCCGCGGTCCGGCGTAATCCTCAGGTAAGGGAACTGGCTGCGCTCTTCGGAATGGGAAGCAACGAAAGTGCCCTTGCCCTGCTGGCGGACCAGCAGGTTCTGATCGGCGAGTTCGCCGATGGCCTTGCGCACCGTGCCCTGGCTTACGCTGAAGCGACTGGCGAGTTCGATTTCACTGGGGATCAGGTCGCCAGGACGCCACTCGCCGGAAACCAGGCTCTGGGTGATCAGAGTCTTGATCTGCCGGTAAAGTGGCTGGAAGGCGGGCGCGTTGGAAGTGGCTATGGTCTTCATGTCGCAGCGTAATTTTTAGCACAGTCCCGGGGCTGGCGTCCACTAAACAGATGTCTTTTATAAGACATAAGACTTGTTTGACACCGGTAAAGCCGTGCCGTTATGATCGCCGGCTACGACCAGCCTGCCGGTCTTGTGTGTACGGCATATGAACGCAGGGCTTGAGCATCCCGGCCGGTCGCGATGACTGCCTTGTCCACCCGTCAACCGAAAGCAGGAGTCCCGCCCAGATGAAATCCCCCCTTCGAGTCGCAGTCACCGGCGCCGCCGGACAGATCGGATACAGCCTGCTGTTCCGCATCGCCAGCGGCGAAATGCTGGGAAAAGACCAGCCGGTCATCCTGCAGATGCTGGAAATTCCCGACGAGAAGGCCCAGGCCGCCCTGAAGGGCGTGATGATGGAACTGGATGATTGCGCTTTCCCGCTGCTCGCCGGCATGGTCGCGGCATCGGACCCGAAGGTCGCATTCAAGGACATCGATGTCGCCTTGCTGGTCGGCGCCCGTCCGCGTTCGAAGGGCATGGAGCGCAAAGACCTGCTGGAAGCCAACGGCGCGATCTTCACCGGCCAGGGACGCGCGCTCGATGAAGTCGCCAAGCGCACCGCAAAAATCCTGGTGGTTGGCAATCCGGCCAATACCAACGCCTACATCGCGATGAAAAGCGCACCGGGCCTGCCGCGCGAGAATTTCACGGCGATGCTGCGCCTCGACCACAACCGCGCGCTGTCGCAGCTGGCTGCGAAGACCGGCAAGCCGGTGGACTCGATCGACAAGCTGATCGTCTGGGGCAACCACTCCCCGACCATGTATCCCGACTATCGCTTCGCCACCATCGCCGGCCAACCGGCGCCGAAAGCGGTCAACGACGAAGCCTGGTATCGGGACACGTTCATTCCGACGGTTGGCAAACGCGGCGCCGCAATCATCGAGGCGCGCGGGCTGTCGTCCGCCGCGTCCGCCGCGAACGCTGCGATCGACCACGTTCGCGACTGGGTCATGGGCACGAACGGCAAGTGGGTCACGATGGGCTTCGCATCCGACGGCTCCTACGGTATTCCGGAAGGCGTCATGTATGGTTTCCCGGTGACCTGCGCGGGCGGCAAGTACCAGATGATCAAGGGCCTCGAGATCGACGCCTTCAGCCGCACGAAAATGGATGCCACGCTCAAGGAACTGGAGGAAGAGCGCGACGCGATCAAGCATCTGCTGAAGTAACCCCACCGGAGCGCTCGCGATGAACCATCCGCAACAAGACGGCGTACCCGTCAGCGCCGGGCACAAATTCCGCGCAGCCGTTGCCGCTGAAAAACCGCTACAGGTGATCGGCGCCATCAACGCCTACACGGCACGCATGGCCGAGGCCACGGGCTACAAGGCGCTCTATCTTTCCGGAGGCGGCCTGGCGGCGAACTCGCTGGGCATGCCCGACCTCGGCATCAGTTCGCTCGAAGACGTGCTGACCGACGTGCGCCGCATCACTGATGTCACTTCCCTGCCCTTGCTCGTCGACATCGATACCGGCTGGGGTAGCGCCTTTAACATCGCGCGCACCATACGCTCGATGATCAAGGCCGGCGCCGGCGCCGTCCACATGGAAGACCAGGTTGGCGCTAAACGCTGCGGCCATCGTCCCGGCAAGGAAGTCGTCACGAAGGAAGAAATGGTCGACCGCGTAAAAGCGGCGGTCGACGCACGCACCGATCCCGGCTTTGTGATCATGGCGCGCACCGATGCGTTGGCCGTCGAAGGCCTGGACGCCGCGATCGATCGGGCTTGCGCGTACGTCGAGGCCGGCGCCGACATGATCTTCCCCGAAGCGATGACCGAATTGCCGATGTACCGCAAGTTCAAGAGCGCGGTGAAGGTGCCCATCCTCGCCAACATCACGGAGTTCGGCCACACGCCGCTGTTCACCACATCTGAACTCGGGTCCGCCGATGTGGACATCGTGCTGTACTGCTGCTCCGCGTATCGTGCAATGAATGCCGCTGCGCTGAAGGTCTATCAGACCATTCGCTCGGAAGGCACGCAGAAGAACCTGATTCCGCTCATGCAGACGCGCGCTGATTTGTATAAATACCTCGGCTATCACGAATACGAAGACAAGCTGGACCAATTGTTCGCGAAGGGAAAAGAAAAATGAGCGAAGCCGTTTCGATGATTCCGAAGCCCAAGAAATCCGTCGCCCTTTCGGGCGTCCCTGCCGGCAATACGGCGCTGTGCACCGTCGGCCGCACTGGCAACGACCTGCATTACCGCGGTTACGACATCCTCGATTTCGCCGAAGAGGCGGAGTTCGAGGAAATCGCCTATCTGCTCGTGCACGAGAAGCTGCCGACCCCCGCGGAACTGGCGAACTACAAACGCAAGCTGAAAGCGCTGCGCGGCATTCCGACAAACGTCAAGGCGGCGCTGGAATGGATCCCCGCGTCCGCGCATCCGATGGATGTGCTGCGTTCGGCGTGTTCCGCGCTCGGCACGGTGCTGCCGGAAAAGGACGACCACAATGTCAACGGCGCGCGAGACATCGCCGATCGCCTGATGGCTTCGTTCGGGTCCATGCTCCTGTACTGGTACCACTGGAGCCACAATGGCCGCCGGATCGAAACCGAGACCGACGACGATTCCATTGGCGCGCATTTCCTGCACCTGCTGCATGGCAAGGCGCCGTCCGCGGAATGGGAACGCGCGATGCATACGTCGCTCATTCTGTACGCCGAGCACGAATTCAATGCGTCGACATTCGCCTGCCGCGTCATCGCCGGCACCGGCTCGGACATGTATTCCTGCATCACCGGCGGCATCGGCGCGCTGCGCGGCCCGAAGCATGGTGGCGCGAACGAAGCAGCCTACGAGATCCAGCAGCGCTACCACACTCCCGCGGAAGCGGAGGAAGACATCAAGCGCCGCATCGCCAACAAGGAAATCGTGATTGGCTTCGGCCATCCGGTTTATACGATCAGCGATCCGCGCAACAAGGTCATCAAGGAAGTGTCGCGAGCCCTGTGCAAGGACACCGGCAACATGGACCTGTTCAACATCGCCGAACGCATCGAATCGGTCATGTGGAACGAGAAAAAAATGTTCCCGAACCTGGACTGGTTCTCCGCCGTGAGCTACAGCCAGATGGGCGTGCCCACCGCGATGTTCACGCCGGTGTTCGTCATCAGCCGCACATCCGGTTGGGCGGCGCACGTCATCGAGCAGCGCCAGGACGGCAAGATCATTCGGCCGAGTGCAAACTACAACGGGCCGGAAAACCTCAAGTGGGTGCCGATCGACAAGCGGAAATGACAAAGAAGTGACAAATGCGTGAGGGGAAAGGAGTGAGGGGTTAGGGGTAAGGGTGGTACGTATTCCCCCTAACCCCTCTCCCCTAACCCCTTACGCCTTTCCCTCGCTACCCATCGCACACCCGATACCCGACACGTTTCCCAACAGGATCCAACCAATGTCAGCGCATATCTCCAACGTCCGCCCCAAGCCCGACCAGGTGCTCGTCGACATCGTCGACTACGTCGTCAAGTACAAGATCAAGAGCAACGAAGCCTACGACACGGCGCGTTACTGCCTCATGGATACGCTGGGCTGCGGATTCGAAGCGCTTGAATACCCGGCCTGCACGAAACTGCTCGGCCCCGTGGTGCCGGGCACCATCGTCCCGAACGGCGCTAAGGTGCCGGGCACTTCGTTTCAGCTCGATCCGATACAAGCCGCATTCAACATCGGCGCGATGATCCGCTGGCTGGATTTCAACGACACCTGGCTGGCCGCGGAATGGGGCCATCCGTCCGACAACCTGGGCGGCATCCTCGCCACGGCCGACTGGCTCTCGCGCAACGCCATCGCCGCGGGCAAAAAGCCGCTGACGGTCGAAGACGTGCTGACCGGGATGATCAAGGCGCACGAGATCCAGGGCTGCATCGCGCTCGAAAACAGTTTCAACAAGGTCGGCCTCGACCACGTGGTGCTGGTCAAGGTCGCTTCGACGGCTGTGGTCGCCGAAATGCTCGGACTGACGCGCGACGAAATCCTCAATGCCGTATCGCTGGCGTGGGTCGACGGCCAATCCCTGCGCACCTATCGCCACTCGCCGAATACCGGCTCCCGCAAGAGCTGGGCGGCGGGCGATGCCACCAGCCGCGCGGTGCGTCTTGCGCTGATCGCCAAGACCGGAGAGATGGGCTATCCGTCGGTCCTGAGTGCCAAGACCTGGGGTTTCTACGACGTGCTGTTCAAGGGCAAGAAATTCGAATTCCAGCGCCCCTATGGCAGTTACGTGATGGAAAATGTGCTCTTCAAGATTTCCTTCCCGGCAGAGTTTCATTCGCAGACCGCCGTGGAAGCCGCGATGACGATCCATAAGGAACTGCAAAAGCTGGGCAAGAAGCCCGAAGATGTCAAGAGGATCACCATTCGCACGCACGAAGCCTGCATCCGCATCATCGACAAGAAGGGCCCGCTGGATAATCCGGCGGACCGCGACCATTGCATCCAGTACATGGTGGCTGTGCCCATCCTGTTCGGACGGTTGACCGCGGGCGACTACGAAGACGCGATCGCCAAGGATGCGCGTATCGACAAGCTGCGCGACAAGATCGAATGCGTCGAGGACAAGAAATTCACCAAGGATTATCACGATCCCGAGAAGCGCTCGATAGCCAACGCGCTGACGGTCGAGTTCAGCGACGGCACGAAGATCAAGGAAATCGTCGTCGAGTATCCGATCGGCCACAAGCGCCGTCGCAAGGAAGGCATGCCGGTGCTGGTGGAGAAATTCAAGACCAACCTGGCGCGACGCTTTCCGGCGAAACAGCAGAAAGCCATCCTCGACCTGTGCCTGGATCCGAAAAAACTCTCTGCGACGCCAGTCAATGAGTTCGTCGATTTGATGGTGATCTGAGCAAACCCCACCCCATGATCCGCCCGGCGCTTTTATTGCTTGGAATCTGCGGCATGACACCAGCCTACGCAGATTCCAATCCGATGCAGCCAGGCACCTGGGAATTCACGCGCTCCGGCGGCATGGCTGCCAACCTGGTCGGGCGCTTCTGTATCACCGCGGCGGACATCGCGGATCCGCTGTCACCCGTGAACGGCTTTCTTTCGCGCGACGAGAAGCGCGGCTGCCATGACTGGAAAGTCGAGTGGCATGGCGAGCGCGGGCAATATTCCGGTGCATGCCAGATCAGTGGCAAGCCTGCGATGGTCAGCGGACGCATCGTGGCGGCCCCCACGACCTACTCCGATACCCAGAACGTAAAAAAAGAAGGCGACGCTCCGGCTTCGCCCATCCTCGACATCATTAACGGCCTGCGCCTGGGCCCCTGCGCGAACTGACGAATTTCTTCCCTGGAGATCCGACATGACCCACAGCCTGTTCAACACGCTCCAAGAGTTCTCCCCTGCTCCGGGCAAAAAGGGCAAGTTCTATTCGCTGCCTGCCCTGGAAAAAGCCGGGGTCGGCAAGATCTCGCGGCTGCCGGTGTCGATTCGCATCGTGCTGGAATCCGTGTTGCGCAACTTCGACGGCAAAAAAGTAGCGGAAGAACACGTACGGCAACTCGCGGCCTGGGCGCCCAATGCGCCGCGCACCGACGAGATCCCCTTCGTCGTCGCCCGCATCGTGTTGCAGGATTTCACCGGCGTGCCGCTGCTGGCGGACCTCGCCGCCATGCG
>JBDTTE010000141.1:0-9698 GCA_039930785.1 Betaproteobacteria bacterium
GCGCAGAACACGACCGCGATCAGGCCGGTGGCGAACGCGATCGGCATGCCGAGCACGATGATCAGCAGCACGAAGGCCGCGAGCATCAATAACGAGATGGCTTCGATGCCCACGGTTTCAGCCTTTCGCGCGGAGCGCCTTGATGTCGCCGCGGATGTTGGAAATGGCCTGCACGATCAGCAGCAGCCCGCCGACCACCATCGCCACTTTGACGACGACAGGAGTGGGCTGCGCCCAGGCGGAGCCGCTCACTTCCCAATCTTCCACGGACAACGACGCCATGTTGTATGCAAACCAGGTGAAGGCCGCGAAATACACAATCGCGAGGATGGACGCGGCGATATCGCAGAGCACGCGCGTGCGGGGGGAGTAGCGGTCATACAGCGCAGTGATATGGATGTGCTCCCGTCGCATCAGCGCATACGATCCGCCGAACAGGAACGCCACGGCGATGGCCGTGGTGACCACGTCGTAAACCCAGACCGTCGGGGAACTGAACGCGACATCTGCGATGACGTCGTAGACCGTCACCACGATGGATAGCGCGAAGCCGTAACTCAGCACTTTCGAGATGGCTTCGATCGCGCGATCGACGATATTCCTTTCGACCGCGGCCACGGCGGGCTGCAGTTCAGCCATGGTCCCCTCCCCTGTTTACTGTTGCGCCTGAAACGAGACGGGCGCGTCACGCGCCCGTTTTCGTCAAAGCTTGCCGATCGATTTCAGGAATTTCGTCTGGCTCTCGTAGATTTCCTTGGCCAGCGGACTCTTCTTCGACCACTTCAGCCAGACCTTCTGCGCGACCTTGCGGAAATCAGCCTTCTCTTTCTCACCCCACGCGATCAGCGTCGACGGATCCCGCTTCGCGACCGCCTTGCGATCTTCCAGTTCCTGGCTCATCCAGGTGCGCAGGGTCCATTCGTCCACTGCTGCGGTGACGATGGCCTTCTGCTCCGCGCTGAGCGCGTTCCATTGGCGCTTGCCCAGCACGAAATCCATCGAGTTCATCGAGTGGATGCCCGGATAGATAGCGTAGGGCGCGATGCGATTGTAGCCAGCCTCGTCGTTGACCGAGAGCGTGCCCCAGTCGGTCGCCTCGATCTTGCCGGTATCCAGGGCGGTGTACACCTCGGTGCCGGGCATCACGGAGACCGACGCGCCTAACATCGAGAAGATTTCGGCCGGAATGCCGTCCGGTGCGCGCATCTTCACGCCCTTGAAATCGGCGATCGAGCGGATCGGCTTCTTCGAGGGAATCGATTCCAGCCCGAGGATAACGGGCCCGAGGAAAACGGCATTCCATTTTGCCGCGATCTTGTTCATCACTTCCATGCCCCCGCCCTGGCGATACCACATCAGCAGGTGCAGCGGATTGTCGTAGGCTGCGGTCATGTCCCAGAAAGCCGCTGCCGGTTCCTTGCCGCCCTGGTAGGCCATCGGTCCGACTGCGCCATCGAGCAAGCCCGCCTGGATTGCGTCGAGCGCTTCGGCCTGGGGGACGATCGTCGCGACGGGAAATGCCTCGATTTCCACTTCGCCCTTCGTCGCCTCTTTCACGCGCGCGGCAAAAGCCAGAAAATCCTTGTAGACCGTGGTGCCAGGTGCGTAGAGGTTTTGCACCTTCCACTTGTGCTGCGCGGCGTCCGCGCTGGCAGCCAGCGACATTGCCAGCGCCAGCATCGCGCCGGTGAATCCTGCAAAAAACTTTTTCGATCGAATCATTTGATCTCCTCCCGATTATTCTGATGGCCGGACTTCGGGTGAACTTCCCTCGGATGGGGACTTCGGACCGAACCATACCATAGCTTGTCCGGCAATTTTCAACTCATGCCGGCGCGGCCCCGGGCGCGGAAGTCTTGTGCAATCATGCGGTCCGTTGCATCCATCTTACTTCGCCAACCAGATGCTCAATATCGTTGCCGCCTGCCTGGTCATCACCGCCCTGCTGGCCTATCTCAACCATCGCTTCGTCGGCATGCCCACGACCATCGGCGTGATGGCCACGGCGCTGGTGTGTTCACTGGCGCTCGTCGGGCTGGATGCGATGGGGGTGGCACACGGCCTGCGCGCGTATGAGGAATCGCTGCTGCGCTCCATCGATTTTTCCGACGTCCTCATGCAGGGCATGCTCTCGCTGCTGCTGTTCGCGGGCGCCCTGCACGTGGACCTGAGCGAGCTCAAGGCTTATCGCTGGCAGGTAGGCGTCCTCGCCGTGCTCGGTACGCTGCTGTCGACCTTTGTCGTCGGCTTCGGCATGTGGTTCGCGCTGCCGGTTACCGGGCTCGACCTGCCGCTGATGTACTGCCTGCTGTTCGGTGCACTGATATCGCCCACCGATCCGATCGCGGTGATGGGCATCCTGAAGACGGCGCGGGCGCCCAGGGAACTGGAACTGGTGATCGCCAGCGAATCGCTGTTCAACGACGGCGTGGGCGTCGTGATCTTTTCGTTGCTGGTGGGCATGGCGGCAAGCGGACTCGCACCGACACCGGGCCAGGGTCTCGAATTGCTGTTGCGGGAGGCGGGTGGCGGCCTGTTTTTTGGCGCGGTGCTCGGCTATGTGACGTATCGCCTGCTGAAGAGCGTGGACAACTACCAGGTCGAGGTGCTGCTGACGCTGGCCGCCGTCACCGGCGGCTATGCCGTCGCGAGCGCCCTGCATGTTTCCGGCCCGCTGGCCATGGTGGTCGCCGGCCTGATCGTGGGCAACCAGGGGCGCGCCCTCGGGATGTCGGATACGACGCGCCGCTACGTCGACATGTTCTGGGAACTGATCGACGAGATTCTCAACGCGATGCTGTTCGTCCTGATCGGCATGGAAGTGTTGCTCATCGCGTTTTCAGCCGGCGAACTGGTCGCCGTATCGGTGGCGGTCGCGATCACGCTGCTGGCCCGGTTGCTCACGGTCGGCCTGCCCGTGCGGCTGTTCAAGCGCGCCTTCAACCTGCCGCCCGGATCCTGGAAGGTGTTGACCTGGGGCGGCCTGCGCGGCGGCATTTCCGTGGCGCTCGCGCTATCGCTGCCCGCGGGTGCGGAGCGCAACACCGTGCTGGCCCTGACGTATGGCGTCGTCGTGTTCTCGATCCTGGTCCAGGGCCTTTCCATCGGTTACGTCACACGCAAATCGATTCCCCCGTAAGCCGACGAGTCGGCGATCGGGGTCAACCGGTCTTGTATCGGCCAGCGGCAGCTGGCGTGTCGCGTACGGATGCATTGGTCTCGAGAATCGCGTTGAGCTTCATGAGAACTGCCGAAGCGTGATCCAGGAATGCACGCACTTTCGGAGTGACGCGTGCACTCGGCGTGACGAGGTGCACCGGCTCGGGGCCGGGTTCATGCGCTTCGAGCACGCGCACGAGTCTTCCCGCTTTCAGATCCGCCATGATCTGGTAGGGCAGCACGCGGGCCAGGCCGAGGCCAGCGCGCGCGGCGACGACATGGGTTTCCACGTCGTTGACCGCCAGCTTCGGCGTGAAGCGCACGACGGCACCGCGCTCCCCGACGCCGAAGCGCCATTCGTTCGGCTGCTGGTGGATGGTCGCGAAAATGATGTCGTGCTTTGTGAGGTCGGCCGGTCGCTGTGGCGTGCCGTGCTCCTTGAGATAAGCGGGACTGGCGACGACCACCACGCCGTGCATGCTGCCGACAGTACGCGCAACCAGGCCTGAATCGGGCAGCGCGCCGACCCGCACGGCGACATCCATGCCCTCGTCGATCAGATCCACGTAGCGGTCGTTCAGCACCAGCTCGACGCGGGTATCCGGATAAGCGGCAAGGAAGCTGTTCACGATTTTCGAGACGTGCATGCGCCCGAATGGCACCGATGCTGCAACCCGAATCAGCCCGCGCACCGGCGCCGCGGCCATGTCGCTCATCGCGCCGGCGTATTCGCTCAGCAAAGTGCGGGCACGTGCGGCGAGCGCGAGGCCGGCTTCCGTGGGGGCAAGTTGCCGCGTCGTCCGCTCCAGCAAGCGCGCCCCGGCCCGTTCCTCAAGGGCGGCCAGTACGCGCGTAATCGACGGGGCCGAGCGTCGCAGGCGGCGAGCCGCCGCTGCAAGACTGCCTTCGTCCACGATCGTTACCAGTACGGCGAGTTCGTCGAGTCGGTCCATTATTGCGAATCTCAAAAGAGTGATATGCAGAATGGTGGGGATTTCGTCCGGATAAGGCAAGAATAGACTGGGCGCCTCCGAGTAAACGGGAGCCCTGCCATGAATTCGCCGCGTACGCTGTCACCACGGACCGCCTTCTGGGTCGCTGCGGCAGTCATCGTCCACACGTTGTGGACGAGCGCGGCGCCTGCCGTAACCTATCCGCTGTATGCCGCGCAGTGGCACTTGACGCCGACCGTGACCACGGCGATCTTTGCGGTCTATCCGATCGCCGTCGTGGTCGCGCTGCTCGTCTTTGGAAACCTTTCGGATCACGTCGGCCGCCGCACCGCAATCCTGTTCGGCCTTGCGGCTTCCCTGGCGGGCGTACTCCTCTTCGCCGTCGCGCAAAGCGTCGCCTGGGTTTTCGTCGGCCGCGCGCTCATGGGCATCGGCGTCGGACTATCGACGAGCCCCGCCACCGCGGCCATGATCGAGTACAGCGCAGGAAATGGTTCGCAGCGCGCGAGCGTCGTTACCACCGCTGCGACGGGTGTCGGCTTCGCGCTGGCGATGTTGGTCGGCGGCGCACTGATCCAATACGCACCCTTCCCGATGCATCTGAATTTCTGGATCCTGTCCGCGGTACTCGCGGTCTTGTCTGGCGCCGCGTGGTTCCTGCCGCGCTCGCAACAACGCAACGCGGCAACGCGCTGGCGGCCTGGCGATATCGCCATTCCCCGCGGCATGATGCTGGCCTTCCTCACTTCTGCATTCGCCGTTACAGCGGGCTATACGCATGGCGCGGTGTTGCTGTCGATCGGCGCGCAAGTTGCGCACGACCTGATTGGATCGGGCAACGCACTCGTCAACGGCGCAGCCATTGCCCTGTTCGCAATCGTCGGCAGCGTCGTATCCCTGTTCGCGAAAAGGATCCCGGCGCTCCATTCGATCGCCATTGGCGGCGTCGTCACGGTCGTCGGCATGAGCACGCTGATGCTGTCGGCCTCGCGACATTCACTGGCGCTGTTCACGGCGGCCATCGCCATCGCAGGAATCGCCTACAGCCTTATGGTTCTTGGCGGACTCGGGCTGATCAACGCAAAGGCGCCCACCGACCGGCGCGCCGCCACGCTGTCGGCCGTGTATGCCATCGCGTACGTCATGATGGGCGTCGTTTCACTTTCGCTCGGCGTGACGGCCACGAGGCTCGGCCTCGAAGTCGGCATCGACCTGGGCGCCTCCGCCGTAGCGACGTTCGGTCTGATTGCTACGGTGCTCGCGTTGTGCTCCGGCGCGGCGCGCAACCTGCTGGCATTTCGAAAAAGCACGCTGCGCGATTGCCGCGATGCAGCCTCATCGAACGACAAGCCACGAACTTTTTCTTCCTGACAATCCATTCACCGAGTAATCCCTGACGCCATGACAAAACGCAAAGCCATCGTGACCGGTGCCTCCGGCCTGGTCGGAAGTTATCTCATCACTCATCTGCTAGAACAGGGCGGCTGGGACATCGTCGCGCTCTCGCGCCGCAAACCGGCCGTGCCGGGGACGTACCAGCACATCGCCGTGGACCTGACCGACCGCGCGGACGTGCAGGCCAGGCTTTCCTCGATGAAGGACGTCACGCACGTATTTTTCGTGGCTTACCTCGAGCGCAGCGATCCCGTCGAACTGGTGTCCGTGAATACGGCGATGCTGGTGAACCTGGTGGAGGTTGTCGAAGCGGCTTCACCCCTGCTCGAGCATGTGCATCTGTCCGAAGGGACCAAGTGGTACGGCAATCATCTCGGCCCATTCAAAACACCCGCCGTCGAAACCGATCCGCGCCACATGCCGCCGAATTTTTACTTCGACCAGCAGGATTGGCTCGAAGCGCGTCAGAAGGGCAAACGCTGGAGCTGGTCTGTGGTGCGCCCGCACGCAGTCTGCGGATTCTCGACCGGCGGGCCGATGAACCTGACGCTCGCGATCGCGGTGTACGCGAACATCTCGAAGGAACTGGGCTTGCCGCTGAGTTTTCCGGGCAAGCCCGGCGCTTACCGGGCGCTCTATCAAACGACGGATGCGGCGCTGCTGGCGAAAGGGATCGCGTGGATGGCGACGGATCCGAAAGGGGCGAACCAGGCCTTCAACATCACCAACGGCGACCTTATTCGCTGGGAGAATCTGTGGCCGAAGTTCGCCGATTTCTTCGGCATGGAAGTCGGGCCGCAACGTTATCTGGGATTGAAGGGCGCGATGACCGACAAGGGCCCGATCTGGGATCGCATCGTGGCGAAGCACAAGCTGCAGCCGTATAGCTACCAGGACATCGTCGCCTGGGGTTATCCGGAGAACGTTTTCAATTCCGACTACGACATCGTATCGAGCACGATGAAGGCGCGGCTCGCCGGCTTCCACGAGGCGGTGGACACGGAACAGATGTTCCTGCGCATGTTCGCGGAATTCCGCGCGAACAGGATCATTCCGTGAACGGAACGCCCGTCAGGCCATGTTCTCGGCCGACTTGCCAAAAGGCAGCGCGTGAATGACGGAACGGTTGCGGCCGGCGGCTTTGGCGCGATATAGCGCCTGGTCCGCCCGGTTGATCCATGCCGCGTGGTCGGCGTCCGCCGCATCAAATACAGCGACACCGATGCTGATGGTGGCATGAACGTTGTGGCGCTCGTCCAGCACCGCGGCATCGACCCGACCGCGGATGCGTTCGGCGATCGCGCTGCCATTCGCGATATCCGATCCCGGCAGGACGATGCCGAACTCTTCTCCGCCGTATCGGGCCGCGATGTCATAGGGACGCACGGTACTGCGAAGAATGCGAGCAACGCTGCGAATGACTTCGTCGCCCGCGGGATGCCCGTAGCTATCGTTAACGGTCTTGAAGTGATCGATGTCGATCATCAATACAGCCGAAACATCTTTCGTGCGGCGGCAGCGCTCGAACTCGCCGGCGACGGCTTTTTCCCAATACATGCGATTGAGCAGGCCGGACAGTCCGTCCGTGCTGCTGAGCGCGGCGAGCGTCAGATTCTGCCTGCGCACGCGACGCGCGAGTTTATGGGTCGTGATGCCGACCATGACGGGATAGATGATCAGCAGCGGCAGACTCGCCACCACAACCATGACGCTCGATTCGAGATTAACGTGAAAACCGGTCAGAATAGCCACCGCGACCGCGGCTATGATCTGGGCTATGAGACAGCGCCACAGCAAACGCATTCCACCGACGCTGATCTTGTCCATCACCAGCATCGAGAAGAGCACGGCACTCGGTACCAGGTTGAATCCGATGACCGCCATCCATGCGCCGCCACTCGCGGAATCCATCACCAGGTTGACCAGTTCGGCGCGATAGGGATTGCGGGCGCGGCGCGCCAGGGGATACGCGACGTGCGGCCACACAAACGCGTTGAGCACCAATGCCGCCCACACGAGGGGATGCGCACCTTGCTGCCAGAGCGCACCACCGACGCACAATACGCCAAGCGCGAGGCCGCAGATGCGCGGGAGATACATCCGTCGCGCGAAGCGCAGGCCTTCGTCCTTGGTGCGCTGGGCGAGGCCGCCCCCTTCCACCACTTGGTCCGTCAAAGTCTAAATCCCTCCCTGAGATTCGCCGCATGTGTGGCAGGCCATGCGACTGGGTTGCAATAATGCAGGCACCCATACGCAAGTGCAACTGCGCGCGCATGGGGAAATGCAATGCACGCGTGCACCCTACTTGGGCTTGAAGCGCGTGCGCTTGTGAACTAACGTATCACCTCTAAACAATAACTACTTGAGGAGACTGCCTTGATCCGTCTGTATTTCCATCCGTCGCCGAATCCGATGAAGGTCGTGCTCATGCTCGAAGAAGCCGGCCTCGAGTATGAAATCGTTCCGCTGGATACGCGCAAAGGGCAGCAACATGCAGCGGATTTCAGGGAGATCAATCCGAACGGCAAGGTACCGGCCATCGTCGACACCACAGGTGAGGGCGGCGCGCAGATCAGGGTATTCGATTCCAATGCGATCCTGCTGTATCTGGGCGACAAGATCGGGCGCTTCGTCGGCAGCCCGGCGGAGCGCGGCGAAATGCTTTCGTGGCTGATGTTCGTCGCCACGGGAATCGGCCCGTACTCCGGGCAGGCGGTGCATTTCCAGCGCGCGGCGCCGGAACAGATTCCGTACGCGATCAATCGCTACCGTCGCGAAGCGGATCGTCATTATCGCGTGCTCGATGCGCACCTGAAGGGGCGCGAATATATCGTCGGCTCGGCATACTCGATTGTCGACATCAACGCGTGGGGTTGGCTCGATCGCGCATCGTTCGTGTTGCCCGGGGATGCCGATACGCTGGCCCCCTATCCCGAACTGAAGCGCTGGTTCATGTCCATCGATGCGCGGCCGGCTGTCGCGCGCACGCGCGCCGTGGCAAAAAACTACGCGTTCAAACAGGAGATGGACGAGGAAGCGAAGCGTGCATTGTTCCCGTCGAACTACCCTGCCGTCGCTGCGTAGCGACGAAAAACAATTCCCCCTGTCGCCACGTAGCAACGTTAAAAAATATTCACGCAGCGTTCAGGCACGGTCGCCGCGCGTGGCCGGATCGCCTGTAGACATCGCGTGAACCGATTTGCATCCTCCCCGTTATGGATCGAAACCATAACGGGGAGGAATCGCAATGGACGCCGATGCCATCAGTCCGGAGCGCGCGGCCAGCACGCCTGATACAAATGCGTCGCCAATTGACGTCACGTCCCTCGCTTTAGCGGCGGGCCTTGCAGCGAGTCTTGCCGCTTGTGGCGGTGGCGGCGGTTCTTCCACCTCTGAAGGAGCAGCGCCGAATACAGCGGAAGCCTCGCGCTTTCTCGCGCAATCTTCGATGGGCGCAAGCGATGCGCAGATCAGTCGCGTGCAGGCGCTGGGTTATGCGGGCTGGCTCGATGAGCAATTCAATTTACCGTCTTCCGGCACGCGTTGGGATTGGCTCGTCACCAACGGCTATGACGACATCACGCACCAGAATGACGAATCCGGATTCGATTCGGTCGCATGGCTGAAATTGCTGACGGCGCCCGACACGTTGCGCCAGCGCGTCACGCTCGCGCTCTCGGAAATTTTCGTGGTGGCGATCGACGGGCTCGCCGGCAGCGGCTGGAAGCAATTCGCCGCCGCAGCTTATCTCGACCTGCTCGAAGCCAATGCATTCGGCAACCATCGCACGCTGCTGCAGCAAGTCTCGCTCAGCCCCGCGATGGGCATGTTCCTGACTTTCCGCGGTAGCGCCAAGGCCAACACGACGACGGGCGCACTCCCCGACGAGAACTACGCTCGCGAACTGATGCAATTGTTCACGATCGGCCTCGTGCAACTCAACACCGATGGCACGCCCAAACTCAGCGGAGGCAACACTACATATACGTATGGCCAAGCTGACGTCACCGGACTGGCGCGTGTGTTTACCGGATGGAATTTCGACCTGACCGGGACGACGACGGCGACGCCAGACTACATCCGTCGCCCGATGGTGCAGGTTGGCAACCGCTACGAAACCGGCGCGAAAACTTTTCTTGGCACCACGATAGCGAGCGGGACCGATCCGACGCAATGCCTGACGCAGGCGCT
>JBDTTE010000142.1:0-9686 GCA_039930785.1 Betaproteobacteria bacterium
CGCGGATCAGGCGTGCTAGTTCGGTGGCTGGAGTGAAGTTCAGGTCGTCGCTCATTGTCGCCTTCGTCCCTGGTGATCTGTGATCTGCAATCGGCTCACATTATCGGTAAACAACGGATGCGCTCGGTGAGTTTTACCGTGTCACTGTCTACCGTTCACGGATCACCCCTCCCGCTTCGCCGCCTACTGTTTGCTTGTGCCCGATCGGCACGCCGACGATGTCCCCATCGGGCGACACGATTTTCTTATATTAAACAAACGATTCCGGCCGGCAAACTTTGCCGGCGACGCCATATGGATACAGTCGGGGTGCCGAATCCAACTCTACGGCCGCGATGCGAGACCCTAAGCCGATGAAAGCAAAACGCAACGTGGTGCTGGCACGATGCTTGTATCTGCATGTCGAATGCGTACGTTCGCCCAAGGGAAAATGACAATGAAAAAACAGCACCTCACCAGACTCCTCGCCATCCTTTCGCTGCTGGCTTCCGCCGGCCTGCTCGCGAATATGGCGCCGATGAACGCCGACCATCACTACCAGCCCATGGAGGTCGAGTCCGTGTGGACGAAGATCGACCTGAATGGCGATGGCAAGATCAGCAGGGACGAATTGCGCGAAGAAGATCCAGGCCTGCTCGCCGGTTTCCACCAGGCCGACTTCGACCGTGACGGCACGCTCAGCCTGCGCGAACTGGAACTCCTGCTCTTGAGCGTGTAAGTTCGGGCTAATGCTTCAATCTCATCACGAAGAGCACGAAGGTCACGAAGAAACACGAAGAAAAGCGACGCACCGGTATGTATGGTGGCGCCGCGCAAGGATCCCGTTCGCGGGCATCTGCGTAACGAAAACACAATGTCTTTGCTCTTCTTAGTGTTTCTTCGTGACCTTTGTGTCTTTGTGATGAGAAGGAATCTGTGGACTAGTCTATCGACGCCACCACTCGCCCGGTCACCTGCCCCGCTTTTAGCTGATCCAGCGTCCTGCTGACTTCCGACAGCGGGCGTTTCTCGATCGGGATCGGCTTTATCTTTCCCGCGCGCGCCATTGCAATGACTTCCTTGAGTTCCGCGACATTGCCGACGCTCGAACCCTGGATGCGCCAGGCGCGCTGCACCACCAGCACCAGCGACACAGGAATTTCCCCGCCATATAGGCCCACCACGATCAGCTTGCCGCCTTTGCGCAGCGCACCGAGCGCGAGCGTTGCCGTGTCGGCAGCGCCCACGAGGTCGACGGCGCCATAGATCGGGCCGCCGGTCGCTTCGAGGATTTTCTTCGCGGCATCGGGATTGCGACTGTTGACCGTCGCCGCGGCACCTTCGCGTTTCGCCACTTCCAGTTTCTTGTCGTCGATGTCGACCACGAGGATGCGTTGATGGCCGAGCGCCTTCAGCATTTCAATTGCCATCAGACCGAGGCCGCCGGCGCCGAATACCGCCACCCATTCGTCGGCCGGAATCGGCTTCAGTTGCGCGACCGCCGAGTACGTCGTCAAACCGGAGCAGGACAAAGTCGCGGCCCACATCGGATCGATGCCGCTCGCGTCCACGAGGTATTTGGCATGCGGGATCAGCAGGTGGTCCGCATACCCGCCTGCCCACTGGATGCCAATCCAGCGTGGCGTCATGCAGTGGTTGTCCATGCCCTCGAGACAGCGCGCGCACTTGCCGCAGCCAATCCATGGGCAGACCAGGCGGTCCTGGCCGATCGGCACGTCCTTGGCGTCGGGCCCGGCGGCGATGACGGTGCCGAAAGGTTCGTGGCCCAGCGTGACGGGTGGCTTCATGCCGCGGTCGGACATGTGGAATTTCTTCCCGCCGCCGAGATCGAAATAGCCGTCGCGAATATGCACGTCGCTATGGCACACCCCGCAATACTTCAGCTTCAGCAGCACCTCGGTGCCCGTCGGCGTCGGCGTCGGCTTCTCCGCCTTTTGCAAGGGTTTGCCCCACTCGACCACGTCGTAACTCAGCATTGCCTTCTCCTCGTTATGTTTTTATCGGTAGCTCGCATGGCCAAATCGTAGCATCGACTAAGGTATCCAGTGCGGAGGACAATTTTTCAACGCAAAGGTCGCAAAGGTACGCAAAGGAAAACGGGATAACACAGAATTAAATTTGGACGCGTCCTGCCGAGAGGTATTCGCCTTCCTTCGCGTACCTTTGCGTACTTTGCGTTGAAAGCCTATCGGCCCTCAAAGCCACTTCGACTTGCGGAAGAGATAGAACAGCCAGAAGTCGATCCCCGCCATCATGCCCAGCGCCAGCGGGTAACCGATGTCCCAATCGAGTTCCGGCATGTGTTTGAAGTTCATCCCGTAAATCCCTGCAATCGCGGTGGGCACGGCCACCAGCGCAGCATAGGAAGCCAGGCGCTTGGTAACTTCGTTGTCCTGGATGGTCAGCAACGAAAGATTCACCGTAATCGCGGTGGTCACCATTTCGCGCAGGCTTTCGATCGACTGGTTGAGCCGCACCAGATGGTCGTAGATGTCACGGAAGTATTCCTGCAGCTTCGAGCACTGGTAGGGCACGCGACCGCCATAGAGCTTGCCGATCGCTTCGAGCAGGGGACTGGTCGCGTGCTTGAGGATCATGAGCTTCTGCTTGAGGCCGTAGAGCGACTCGATGATCGCCCGGCTGTTCTGCCCCGCAAAAATCCGGGTTTCGATTTCCTCGAGTTCGATCTCCAGCGCGTCGAGGATCGGAAAGTACCGATCCACCACGGAATCGGTGATCGCATACAGGACGTAGCCGGCGCCATGGCGCAGCAACTCGGGTTCGCTCTCCGACCGGGCGCGTACCCCCAGGAAGCCCTGCTGCGTGCGGTTGCGCACGGAAAGCACGTAGTTGCGGCCGACGAATACATCGACTTCGCCTACGCTCAATTCCTTCTCCGCCATCTCCACGATCTGCAGCACGGCGAACAACGTATCGCCGTATTCCTCGATCTTGGGGCGTTGATGGCCGTTGCGCGCATCTTCCACGGCAAGCGGCGGCAGGTTGAATTGCGCCTGCATCGCATCAAGTTCGTCCTTGCCGGGCTCGAACATGGCAACCCAGACGAAGCATTCCGGCTTGCAGACGTAGTTGCGGATCTCGCTGGGCGAAATGTCCGCCAGCTTCTTGCCGCCTTCGTAGGCGACGCAATTGATGAGCATGATTCTGTCTCCCTGCGAAATCCTAACATCGCACGCATGGCGCGGCGAGCGAAGTGAAGATTATGTGACGGGAGTCCGACTCAATACGGACGCCGGCCGATGATGTTGCCCGGCGGATCGTAGTTGCAGGCCACGATCAGGGTCTTGTTGCACAGCGCCTCGCCGCAGCCGATTGCGCTGGTGTCGCGCCAGACCATCTGCGTGTAGTGGCCGGCGGGGTGCCAGTTCGATTCGGTCAGCACGCCGCCGTGGAAATCTTTCTTTTCCGATTCCCATCCTTTCGCCGCGTCCACGGCGCTGTAGTAACCCGCCGTGCCCTGGAAAAGGTTTTCACCATAGCGATGCTCGGTCCGATGCGCCATCCGGCAGGTGGTCGACGCGAGATGGTCCGCCCATTCCTGCGCGTAGGCCGCCAGGACAGGCGACCATTTGATCGGCCCCACGCTTACGTCGGCACGCACCTTGTTGTGCCACGCAGTGATGGCCTGGCGGTCCTTCGCAGCCATCTTCGATCCGGGTCCGGGTTTGGCTGCGGGCGTTTGCTCGGGCGGGGTTTTATCCGGTGCCGGTTTCTGCGGCGACGGCGCGCAGCCGGCCATCAGCGCCAGCAGCAACCCGGCGATCAGCGAGTAATGTGCGCGCCACATCAGTCGCTACTTGCTCATAACGGCGTTGATGTCCGCATTGGACAATGCCGTCGGCGCGTAGCCGAAGGTTCCCTGATCGTGCAACTCGCGCATCGTGCGGTGCACGAGGGTGAGCATCGCGACCGACAGGCTGCCGCCGATGCTGACCCGCTTGACGCCGAGCTGCTCCAGTTGCCGCACGTTCAATGCACTGGCCAGGCCACCGCGCGCGCCCAGCACATTCAACGGTCCGTGGATCTCGCGCGCCAGCCGCCCAACCGTGTCCGCATCCATTGGGCCGGGAACGAACAGGCAGTCCGCGCCGGCTTCGCGATAGGCATTCACCCGCCGCACCGCTTCGGCGAAATTGGCGGCATCCGAGCCAAAGCGCACCAGGTAGGGATCGGCGCGCGCATTCAGTACAAACGGCACATCGGCAGCGCGCGCTGCCTCCGCCCCAGCGCGAATGCGATCGCACGCAAGTTCGAAATCGAACAAGGCATGATCGCTGCGGCCCGTGGCGTCCTCGATATTGCAACCCACCGCGCCCGCTTCGATCGCGCCGCGCACGGTTGCCGCCACTTCTTCAGGACCGGCACCATATCCCGCCTCGAGATCGGCCGTCACCGGCACCGGCACGGCTGCGACAATCCGTGCAACGCACTCGAGCATGCGATCCCGGCTCACGCGCTGCCCGTCCGGCAGGCCCATGGCGAACGCGATGCCGGCACTGGTGGTTGCGATCGCCGTAAAACCGGCTTCCACCATCATGACTGCGCTGCCCGCGTCCCAGGCATTCGGCAGAACCACGATGCCGGGCTCGACGTGGCGCTTTGCGAATTGCCTGCCTTTTTCATTCTGCGTGCCCACGTCTGCTCCTTCGCGATTTGCCGGGTTTGCTTTCCTGGCGCCTGAATCCGGATGCCGCTCAGGGGAGGGAGGTTGGCAGGCGACGCGGACCGTCCGGCGTCTGGATATGCGCAACCAGGTAAGGCGCCACGCCTGCCGGCAGGGGCGAAACGGAAAAGTCGCCGATGAAACCGATGGCATCGAGCATGGCCTGCACTTTTTCCGCCCGCGGGTGGAAACCTTCCAGCTTCAGCAATGTGCATCCCGATTCCGCGAGCCGCCCCGCGGGATGCGCGCCCGGCTGCTCCCACTGGATGAGCGTCGGCGCCACGCCCTGGAGCGGCAGGCTGCCGTTTCGCGGCAGCGTGATGAGCCAGTTGAGATCGCCGCGACTCATGGGCGTCACGTATCCGGAAACAACGGGCGATGCCACCAGCGCTGCCTTGATATCCGACGTTCGCACGACCCAGGTCGCCAGCCTGGGCTCCTGGACGGACTCTTCTTCGTCGAGCTGAAACCAGCGCGGCCGATCCGGCGCGGGCGCGTCGGGATCGACGCAAAGCACTTCCAGAAAGACGGTGTCGCCCAGCTTGAGCAGATAGTTATGCGTGCCCATGCGGGGGTGTTGTCCGCCGGGCTGTGGCGCAACGCCGAGCACGTCGCGGACATATTCGACGCCGATGGCCAGGGAAGGGGCGGTGATGACGAGATGATCGATCTGCGAACGAAGCATGTTCGGTTACCTGATTTACGTGTGGACCATCATGCAGCGGAAAATATGGGCGATATCCATAAAACAATATTCAACGCAAAGGACGCAAAGGTTTGCAAAGGAAAACAAAGCATGTGAGCGACACCATTCGACACGGGAGTCCGCGAAGTGAACCCGGCGTTGAGACCATTGGGTCGAGTCTGTCAACTCATCGAATGGCATTTGCCCTCCTTTGCGAACCTTTGCGTCCTTCGCGTTGATATTTCGAATTGTCGCCTTGGACTACAACACGTCGAGGTTGTGTTCGCCGAGCAGGGGTGGCACGCCGTGCACGACAGGCGTTGCCGACATCCTGATCGGACTCGCGGTGACCTTCAATGTTCCCGCCGGCGCGTATGGGACTTCGACCACCATGCCGCGCGCCCGGACCTGCGGATCCTCGAACACCCGATCGATGGAATGGATGGGTCCGCACGATACGCCCACTTTGGCCAGCGTCTCGCCCCAGTACGCGACGGAACGGGAACGAAAAATCTCTTCCAGCAGCGGCGTGACCAGCGCGCGATTGCGCACGCGCGCCGAGTTCGTCGAAAAACGCTCGTCCCGCGCGATCTCGGGCCGCCCTGCCGCTTCGCAAAGTTTCCGGAACTGCGCGTCATTGGCTGCCGCGACGATGACGTAGCCGTCCGCGCACTCGAAGACCTGTGAGGGCATCACGCTCGGATGCACCCCGCCGTTTCTTTTCGAGACGACACCCGCGCCGAGATACGCGGAGCCGATGTTGGCCATCGAGGCCACGCCGACGTCGAGCAGGCCAATGTCGATGTGCTGGCCGTCGCCTGTAGTCTTCTTATGCAGCAGCGCGGCGAGAATGCCGATCACCGCGTACTGCCCGGACATCAAATCCACCACGGCGACACCGACCCGTTGCGGTTTGGTACCGGGCTTCTCCTCCGGCTCGCCGGTCACGCTCATCATTCCGCACATCGCCTGCGCGATCGGATCGTAGCCGGCACGCTGCGCATACGGCCCGGTCTGGCCGAAGCCGGTGATCGAGCAGTAGACCAGGCCCGGATAAAGCGCATGCAACGACGCATAGTCCAGCCCATAGCGCGCGAGGTCGCCGACCTTGTAGTTCTCGACCAGCACATCGCAGGTTGCAGCCAGTGCCCTGATGCGCTTCTGCGCGTCCGAATCGGCGAGGTCGAGCGTTACCGATTTCTTGCCTCGATTGCAGCCAGCGAAGTATGTGGTCTCGGCTGTGTCGTTGCCTTGTGCGTCCTTCACGTAAGGCGGACCCCAATCGCGCGTGTCGTCACCTGTTTCCGGCCGCTCGATCTTGATCACCTCGGCGCCGAGGTCGGCAAGGATCTGCGTCGCGTGCGGCCCCGCCAGCACGCGCGTCAGGTCGAGGACTCGTGTTCCCTTCAGTGGTCCGGTCATTTACGTTCCCTAAAAATGTGACCCTCTACACCCAACGCAGAGGCGCAGAGTGCGCGGAGAACGCAGAGAAACTCAAGAAGGAAGGCAAAAGTGGTGTAGTCGTCACGTGGGCCAGTGCACCGATTGCAATCGACCTGTCCTCCATTGCTCTAATTTGCATTTCTCTGCGCCCTCCGCGCACTCTGCGCCTCTGCGTTGGGTGGAAGCCGGAAGTAGTAGGTATTATGTAGCAACAGAGGAGAAAACCCGCATGACCGTCAGAACCGAAGAAGCGGCGGCCGCGCTGATGCGCGATCACGCCGCGAAAAAGAAAATCGTTCCGTTCGCCCGTGACTATGGCGCTACCGATCTCGCAGGCGCATATGCGATCCAGGCTGCGTATGTGAAAAAGCTGGAAGCCAATCTCGGCAAGCGCGTTGGGTACAAGATCGGGCTCACGTCGAAGCGCATGCAGGAAATGTGCGGCGTCAACCATCCGAATTCCGGCGTGGTGTTCGAGAAGCGCCGGCTCAAGAGCGGCATCACGCTTTCCCTTTCGACGCTCGGCCGACTGGGCATCGAATTCGAATGCTGCGCCCGTCTGGGTAAATCGCTATCGCCGCGCGGCAAACCCTACACCCTCGAAGAAGTTGCTGCGTCTGTGGACGCGGTATGCGCTGCCTTCGAAGTCATCGACGATCGCAATTCCGACTATCCGCTGGACCTGCTTTCACTGGTGGCGGACAACTCCTGGAACGAAGGCAATGTCCTCGGTGAATTCACCAACACCTGGCCGGATCTCGGCAGCGCGACGAGCGTGCTCGAATGCAACGGCAAGGTCATCGATGAGGGCAAAGGCTCTGATGTGCTCGGCCATCCGTTCGAGCCTTTGCGCTGGCTCGCCAACAACCTCAATGAACTCGGGCAAACCCTGAACAAGGGCGAAATCGTGCTGACCGGCAGCTGGGTAACGACGCGTTTCCCGAAAGCGGGCGAACACTACAAGTACACGATAAAGGACGTCGGTTCGGTGGAGCTATCGCTGAGCGCATAAGTCAAACCCTCGGTGCCGATTCGATAGTCGATTGGCGCCATGCGGTCTATCCCGGCTTTTTCTGTTTACAGGCGCCCGTAAAAATTCGTCTGAGTCAGAACGCATTTGTCGGCGACGTGCAGTCTATTTCGTGTTGATTGCGCAAATAACACGGCGTAGACCTGGATATGCGGCCTGCGTATCCGGCAAATTCTAACGGGATCAGGACCTCGTTGGCGTAGTCCAAAGCTTGGTGCTTTAATACAACGAAATTCGAGTGTTCAATTCACGTTGGCCATTGATCCCATGACCTCGATCACACTTACGTCAATCCACAACTACCGTTCGGTGGATGACTCACTGTCTACATCGGGGCAACCGACGGTGGAACAACTGAAGGCCGTCGCAGAAGCGGGCTTCTCGACAGTGATCAACCTGGCACTTCACGACGACCCTCGCTACTCACTACCCGACGAGCCCGGCACGATAAGAGGCCTGGGCATGGCCTACGTCCACATTCCAGTTCAGTTTGCTGCGCCGACCGAAGCGGATCTCCTGGCATTCTTCAAGGCGATGGATGCACACGGAGACCAAAAGATCTGGGTTCATTGCGCGGCCAATGTTCGGGTTTCGGCGTTCCTGGGCTTATATCGGGTCATCAAGCTGGGCTGGGAGAACGAGCGAGCCTTCGAGCTGATGAATGGTGTCTGGCAAGCCAATGATGTGTGGTCGCGATTCATTGCCTCCATGCTGACCAAGCACAATGGCTAACCATTTCTTCAAGCGAACCGGCCTGCGGCAGTCCGCTTGAGTCGAACATCAGACGGCACAACGCGAGTTCTGCGATCATTGCCCTTCAACTACACGAGGACGCTCATGCCTGAACGCGCTGGAGGTTGCCTTTGCAAATCGGTCCGTTATCGGTTGACCGCGGATCCTGTTGTCTCAAGGATATGCTGGTGTCGAGATTGTCAGCACATATCGTCGAACGGAACGGTTAACGCAATCTTTCCGAGCGCGTCGATCGAGATTGCAGGGAATCTGAGTGAGTACACCAGTGCCGGAGAAAGCGGTAACTACGTGAGCCGAAGATTTTGCGCTCAATGTGGAAGTCACTTGTTTGCAGACTCGACGGGCAGAGCGGGTTTTACCGTCGTGCGTGTCGGGACACTCGACGACCCGTCTTCAATCGACCCCGTCGCCAATATCTGGGCATCAAGTGCACCGACGTGGGCTTGCCTCGACACGTCGCTGCCAAGCGTCGACAAGCAACCTCAGCCCCTTCAGTCTCCTCCAAGTGCGGCCTGACGTCGGACTGTTCTGGAGCCGAATGGGAGTGAATGCGGGACAGATTTATTTTCTCAAGCTCATGACTGAGGTAGTTATCCGGACGAACGAGCGGCGAATCAAATAAATCTGTCCTGATTGATCTGTATGACCACGAACCGCAGGAGTCAGGGATGACCGCTACTCTTGAGCGCAACAAGCAGAACGTAGAGGCGTTCTACGACCTGATGTTCAATCAGTGCAGGCCTGCCGAGGCCATCGAGCGGTACGCGGGCGCCTCCTACACGCAGCACAATCCACACGTGGCGGACGGAAAGCAGGCCTTCATCGACTACTTCATACGCATGGCACAGGAGTATCCCGGCAAGCGCGTCCACTTCAAACGCACGATCGCCGAGGGCAGCTTTGTGGTCCTCCACTGCCATCAGGAGTGGCCGACGGACAAGGACCGGGATTGGGCAGGCATCGACATCTTCCGGCTTGACGAGCAGGGCAAAATAGTCGAGCACTGGGATGTCTTGCAAGTCGTTCCAGCCGAGTCGGCGAATGAGAACACGTTGTTTTAGCGTGGCCGATGAAGAAGGCAGGGTGACGCC
>JBDTTE010000143.1:0-9659 GCA_039930785.1 Betaproteobacteria bacterium
TCCTTCGCGTCCTTTCTTGTTCTTCCTTTGCGCTCTTTGCGTCAACGAATTTGACCTTCACTAAATCTTGATCTCCTACGTCGTCCGCCAGTCCATTCGCTTTCCCGGCGTGATCGTTGCGCTGGCGCTGACGATCGTCGTGTACGGGCTGTTCACGCTTTCGCGCGCGCACCTCGACGTGTTTCCGGAGTTCTCGCCGAGCCAGGTCGTGATCCAGACCGAAGCGCCCGGCTTGTCGGCAGAGCTGGTTGAGTCACAGGTGTCACAGGCGATCGAGAACGCGCTGTCCGGCGCGTCCGGTGTCGAGAGCCTGCGCTCTCAATCGATTCCGGGTCTATCCGTCGTGCACGTGTTTTTTCAGGACGGTTCGGACATTTATCGCGACCGCCAGGTCGTTGGCGAACGCCTGGCCACCGTGGCGGCGCAACTGCCGAAGGGCATCGTGCCTGCGATGACGCCGCTGACTTCCTCGGCAAGCACCGTGCTTGGCGTCGGCGTTACGTCCAGCAAGCGCAGCCTCATGGAGTTGCGCACCCTGGTGGATCGCACCATTCGTCCGCATCTGCTTGCCGTGCGCGGTGTCGCCGAGGTCAATGTGTTCGGTGGCGACGTGCGGCAGTGGCAAGTGCAGGTCGATCCCGACAAGCTGCGCCACTATGGCCTGGCGCTCGACGATGTGGTCGCGGCGGCGAAACGCGCGACAGGTGTAGGCGGCGCCGGATTCGTCAAAACGCCGAACCAGCACATCATGCTCGAGGTCGATGTGCAGCCCGGCTCGATAGCCGATGTCGCGCGCACGGTGCTGGCTTACCGCGACGGCCGCGCGATTCGCATCGGCGATCTCGCCACGGTCGAGGAGGGCGCCGCGCCATCGATCGGTTCCGCGGCGATCGATGCCGTGCCGGGCGTGTTCATGATGGTGCAGGGGCAACTGGGTTCGAACACGCACGCGGTCACGCAGGATCTCGAAGTCTCGCTAGCCGAACTCAAGCCGCTGCTGGAGAAAGAAGGCGTGACATTGCACCCGGAATTGTTCCGTCCTGCCAACTTCATCGAGACGGCCGTGCGCAACGTACAGCGCGATATTCTCATTGGCTCTGCGCTCGTCGTGGCCGTGCTGTTCCTGTTTCTGTTCAATGCACGCACGGCTTTCGTCTGCGCCACGGCCATCCCGGTTTCTCTGCTCGCTGCCGTTCTGGTGCTGGATTTCTTCAACGTCGCGCTGAACATCATGGTCATGGGCGGCCTCGCCATCGCGCTGGGTGAAGTGGTCGACGACGCCATCATCGACACGGAGAATATATTCCGGCGCCTGCGCGTGAATCGTGCGGCGGCAACTCCGCTGCCCGTTCACGAAGTCGTGCTGGCTGCCTCGGTCGAGGTGCGCAGTTCGGTGGTCTACGCGACGTTCATCGTCGCACTGGTATTCGTGCCGTTGCTCACGCTCGGCGGCGTGGCGGGAAAATTATTCGCGCCGCTCGGACTCGCGTATATTTTTTCCATCCTCGCTTCACTGGTCATCGCCGTAACGCTCACACCTGCGCTGTGCTTTCTGCTGCTGGCGCGTGCCCAATTGAAAGCGGATGATCCGCCGTTCGTGCGCTGGCTCAAACCAAGGTACGTGTCGACGTTGGGTCGCATCGAGCGCTACCCCGGGCGCGTGATCGCGGCAACCGGCATCGTCATCGCGATCGGCATCGGCATGCTGCCGCTGTTCGCCGGCCAGTTCATTCCGGCTCTGCGCGAAGGCCACTACATCATGCACATGTCCGCCGTGCCGGGCACTTCCGAGGAAGAGTCGCTGCGCATCGGCAACAAGGTGTCGAAGGCGGTCGGTTCCATCAAGGGCGTAAAGTCGGTCGCGCAGTGGGTCGGCCGTTCGAAAAACGGCGCCGATACGTTCGGCACGCATTACAGTGAATTCGAAGTGGAGATCGGTCCGCTGCCGGGCAAAGAGCAGGTTCGCATCCTTCGCGAGATTCGTGAAACGTTGTCGGGGCAGCGCGGCGGCGCCTTTCCCGGTGTCACGTTCGCGGTCAACACCTTTCTTACCGAGCGCATTGAAGAGACGATCACCGGCTACGCGGCCCCATTTGTGGTGAACCTGTACGGCGCGTCTCTCGACTTGCTCGATCGGGACGCGCAAGCCGTTGCCACCGAGCTTGCACAGGTTCCCGGTGCGCGCGACGTTCAGGTGCAAGCGCAACCCGGCGCCCCGCAGTTGTCGATTCGACTGCGGCACGAGCGCGTCGCCGCGTTGGGCCTGCAACCACTGGCTGTGCTTGAAGCCGTGCAAACCGCTTACGAAGGCGCGCAGGTCGCGCAGGTATTCAGCGGCAACCAGGCCGTGGACCTGGTGGTCGTACTTGACGCCGCTCACCGCAATCGAATCGGCGAAGTCTCCGCATTGCCGCTGCGCAATCCCGATGGGCGGCTCGTACGGCTCGGCGACGTCGCGGACATCGAGATCACCGGCGGCCGCTACAAGATCCTGCACGACGGCGGACGGCGCATCCAGACGGTGACGGCCGGCGTTGAAGGTCGCGACATAGAACGCTTCGAGCGCGATGCGCGCGCACGGCTGGCCGCGAAGGTCAAATTATCCGAGGGCAATTACGCGGTTTTCTCTGGCACGGCGCAGGCCCAGGCGCAGGCGCGCTCCGACCTGTTGCTGCATTCCGCACTGGCCGGCATCGGCATCTTCCTGCTGCTCTATATTGCGTTCAACAGCCTGCACAATCTGCTTATCACGTTCGTGAACCTGCCCTTCGCGCTGATCGGCGGCATCATCGCCGTGTTTGCGACCGGCGGCTGGATGTCGCTCGGTTCGCTGGTGGGGTTTGTCACGCTGTTCGGCATCACCTTGCGCAATTCGATCATGCTGGTCTCGCACTACCAGCACCTGGTCGAAGTCGAGGGCCTGCCGTGGAATACCGATACCGCCTTGCGTGGCGCGGCCGAACGATTGCCGTCAATCCTGATGACGGCGCTGGTTACCGCGCTCGGTCTGATGCCCCTTGCGCTGGGCAGCGGCGAACCCGGACGTGAAATCGAGGGTCCCATGGCTACGATCATCGTCGGCGGGCTGGCGACTTCCACGCTGTTGAACCTGCTTGTCCTGCCGGCCATCCTCCTGCATTTCGGTCGTTTTGTGCCGGCGACCGGGACAAACCGGGGTTGATTATTTAGTCCCCGGCGTCACATAGTTCGGATTCAGGTTTTCAGGCTATTCAAGGAGACGGTTGTGTCGACAATCAATCTGACCAAAGACAATTTTGAACAAGTGGTGACCGGAAACGATACGGTCATTGTGGATTTCTGGGCGCCGTGGTGCGGGCCCTGCCGCGGATTCGCGCCGGTGTTCGAAGCCACATCCGAAAAGCATGCGGGCGTGGTGTTCGCCAAGGTGAATACCGAGGAAGAACCCGAGCTCGCCGGACATTTCGAGATCCGCTCGATACCGACATTGATGGTGTTCCGCGAGAAGGTACTGCTGCTTTCGCAGCCCGGCGCACTTCCGGCGGCGGGGCTGGAGGCGGTAATCAAGAAAGTGCAGGAGCTCGACATGGCGGAAGTGCATCGCGATATCGCGGCGCAGGAAGCCGAAGCCCCTGACGAGAAACAGGCAGCAGGCTGATCGCAATGACGCCGGCACGCCTCGACGATAACGTCTTCGACAAGTTTGTGTCGGAACACGAAATCGCCGTGGTGGGGTTTGCCGGCGACGATTCGGCTATCGCAACAATCGCGCAACTGGCGGCAGCCGTCCGGTCTCGCGCGGATGCCGCATTTGGTTGCGTGCCGGCCGATAGTCGCAATTTGTTTGATGCCTTTGGATTGAGCGGCACCGCACTCGCCATCTTCCGGCAGCGAATCGTGTTCTACCTGGAACCAGGTCTGGTGGGCGGTTTGCGCCTCGACGAATTGCTCGATCGAATTGCCGCACTGGATCTCGCGCAGGTCAAGGCGGAGCTGGAACGTGAACGCGCGGAAAGCGCACCGCTGGCCGTGCATCGTGTATGTCCGGCCGCCCGCCGCGGCAGGCCCGGCGGCGGTCAGCCGACCGAAGGATAGCTTCCGGATTCGCCGAGCACGTATTGCTGGATAGCTTTGTCCCGCAATCGATCGACAAACCATTTCAATGCACGGCCGGTCTGGCGCGGGTGCCAGGCCAGATAGACGTGCGTGATGGCCTTCGAACCTTCCACTTCTTTTCTGACCAGACGGCCCGCGGCGATATGCGGCGCTGCCCATAGCAGGGGCAGGTAGCCCGCGCCAAGGCCGGCAATCTGTGCCGCGACTTTGGCGCGCATGGTCGGCACCGTCAGCGCGTCCTGGCCGTCGAGCAATCCCGATGTGCGCGGCGGGAGGCTGCGGGATGTGTCCGCGGCCGAAATGGCGCGGTGCGCCAGAATGTCCTGCGCGCTCAGCGGATCGGGGAGCGTGGCAAGCCGATGTTCGGGCGCGACAACGAAGACGAATTCAAAGCTGCCCATCGGTTCGACGGCGAGCAATCCCTCCGGCGGCGCATCGCCCGGCGCGCCGATGACCAGGTCCGCGCGCCCGCTGATCAACGCATCCCAGCATCCGCCCAGCACTTCCATCGTCATGCGCACGCGGGTACCGGACGCCTCGCGATAAAAATCCTTCAATAGGGGAAACAGGCGCTCGGTCGGTACGAGGTCGTCTACTGCAATGCGCAATTCCGTTTCCCAACCCGTCGCAACATTGCGCACGCGGTGTTCAAGATCGGCTGCCGCGCGCAACAAGTGACGGCCTTCGCGCAGCAGCGCGTCGCCCGCCTCGGTCAGTCGTGCGCGATGACCGCTGCGATCGAACAATTTGATGTCGAGATCCTGCTCCAGCTTCTGGATTGTGTAGGTAATTGCGGAGGGCACGCGGTGGAGTTCTTCGCCTGCGGCGGCAAAGCTGCCGTTACGGGAGATGGAATCAAGAACCAGCAGCGCGTCCAGCGAAATTCTCATGGTGGGGGTATAGAAACTCGGCTATTATTCTTACAAAAATAACTGACTCACTGGTCAGCAAAACAATACCGCCGGAATAATCCCGCAGAAAAAAGCGGGCAAAAAAACAGTTCGGACGGTTTTTCTGTCGGCGAAAAGTCGCCGACGAAATTATCATTCGGCCGTCATCGGCCGGAACCATCAGAGGTACGTTGTGCATACGCCACTCATTCGTAATGTAGCCATTCTGGCAGCACTGGTCACGACAGTAATTTTGTCGGGTTGCGGTCCCAAGGGAGATGCGACTGCCGCTGCGCAAAAACCGGATGCAGCCAAGCCCGCCGATGCGGCGAAAGCCGCGGACGCATCCAAGCCCGCCACACCCGCTCCCGCCGCTAAGCCCGGCCTGCCGGTCAAGGCGGAATTGGTGAAGATCTCCAACGTCGCCGATGACGTTTCCGCCGTCGGTTCGTTGCTCGCCGAGGAATCCGTGATCATCCGGCCGGAAATCGACGGCCGCATTGTCGGCCTGCACTTCCAGGAGGGTCAGGCCATTGCCGCCGGCGCGAAGCTGGTAACCATCGACGCCACGGAGTATGAAGCTCAGGCTGCGGCGCAGCGCGCCGACTTGAAGACCGAAGAGCAGCGCCTCGTTCGCACCAAGGATCTGTACGAACAGAACTTCATCAGCAAGGATGCGTTGGATGTACAGGTCGGCAACGTCGCGCGCCTGAAAGCCCACGTCGACGAAGCCGAGTCGCGCACCGCGAAGACCATCATCCGCGCGCCATTCGCAGGCATTCTCGGCTTAAGGCAAGTCAGCCCCGGCGCCTATGTAAAAGCCGGCAACGACATCGTCCGCCTAGAGAACGTCAGTTCCATCAAGGTCGACTTCCGCATCCCGGAAAATTATCTGTCGAAGATCCGTCCGAACCAGGAAATCGCAGTGAAGCTCGATGCGTATCCGGGCGAGGAGTTCAAGGGACGCGTGTACGCCGTCGAACCCGTGATCGATGAACGCACGCGCACGATTGCCATGCGTGCGCGCATTCCCAACAAGGGTTTCAAACTCAAGCCCGGCATGTTCGTGCGTGTGGCGGTAACCCTCGACAACCGTCCGAACGCGGTGATCATCCCTGAAGAGGCGATCTGGCCGCAGGGCAAGAGCAGCTTTGTCTACCGTGTGGTGGATGGCAAGGCGGCGTTGACCAAGGTCGAAATCGGCAACCGCTCTCCCGGCAGCGTGGAGATATTGAAGGGACTTGCGGCCAACGACATGGTGATCACCGATGGCCAGATCAAACTCAAGGACGGTGCGCCGGTTTCGGTGATCGTTCCCGCGCCGGCCGCTCCGGCTGCGCCAGCCGCCCCCGCAGCCAAGAGCTGAACCCGACTCCAATCAATTCAGGAACCGGACGATGATTCTCTCCGAGATTTCGATCAAACGGCCGGTGCTGGCCACGGTCATGAGCCTGGTCATCGTGCTCATGGGTTTCCTGTCCTACTCGCGCATGGCCGTGCGCGAATACCCGAACATCGATCCGCCCGTCGTATCGGTTCGCACGGTTTACAAGGGCGCGACCGCGCAGGTTATCGAAAGCGCGGTTACGCAACCGCTGGAAGATTCGCTGTCCGGGATCGAAGGCATCAAGACCATCAAGTCGAACAGCCGCGAGGAAGTCAGCCAGATCACCATCACGTTCCTGACTAATCGTGAGGTGGACGCCGCGGCGGCGGACGTGCGCGACCGCGTGGCGCGGATTCGCAAGCAGTTGCCCGCGACGATCGATGAGCCCGTCGTGTCAAAGATCGAAGCCGATGCGCAGGCCATCATCTGGATCGCGGTCGCCAGCGAGAACCAGTCGCCGATGGAGATCACCGACTTCGCCGACCGTTACCTCACCGATCCGCTCAAGGCGCTGCCCGGCGTGTCGTCCGTCATCATCGGCGGCGAGCGCAAGTACGCCATGCGCGTGTGGCTTGATCGCGAGCGGCTGGCCGCTCAAGGGCTGACGGTCCAGGACGTCGAAAACGCGCTCATCAACCAGAACGTCGAATCGCCGGGCGGACGCATCGAAAGCACGCAGCGCGAATTCACCGTCCAGCCGCGCACCGACCTGCGCTCGCCGGAAGATTTCAACAACATGATCATCACGACGAACGGCTACCCGATTCGTCTGAAGGATGTCGGACATGCCGCTCCCGGTCCGTACGAAGCGCGCAAAGTCGTCCGCGTCGGCGGCAACGATGCGATCGGCCTGGGCATCGTCAAGCAGTCGACGGCGAACACACTTGAGGTCGCGCGTGGCGTCAAGGCAGTGCTGCCGCGCCTGCAGAAGACACTGCCGCCCGGCATGAAGGCGTGGATCGCGGTGGATACATCGGTCTTCATCGAAGAATCGATCAAGGCGGTTTACGAAACCATGATCGAGGCACTGATCCTGGTCGTTCTCGTCATCTTCGTGTTCCTGCGCAGCGCGCGCGCCACGCTGATCCCGGCGGTGGCCATTCCGGTTTCGGTGATCGGCCACTTCACCTTCCTCAAGGTGCTCGGCTTCTCGATCAACACGCTGACCCTGCTCGGCGTCGTGCTGTCGATCGGCCTCGTTGTCGACGACGCAATCGTGGTGTTGGAGAACATCCACCGCCACATCGAGGAAGGCATGAAACCGATGAAGGCGGCCTTCCAGGGCAGCAAGGAAATCGGCTTTGCCGTCATTGCCATGACCATCACGCTGGCGGCTGTGTTCTGTCCGCTCGCTTTGATGACCGGCAACACCGGCAAGCTCTTCACGGAATTCGCATTGACCGTGGCGACCTCGGTGATCGTTTCCGGCTTCGTCGCGCTGACCTTGACGCCGATGATGTGCTCGAAACTGCTCAAGTCCGGCCATAGCAGCTTCTACACCTATACCGAGCGCTACTTCCAGGGCATGAACAACGGCTATGCCCGGATTTTGCGCATGACGCTGCGTCATCGCTGGGTGGTCGGCGTCGTGTTCGTCGTCGTGCTGGCTTGCATGGGCTTACTGTTCAGCCAGCTGAAAGCCGAGCTCTCGCCTGTGGAAGATCGCGGCCTGTTTCTCGCTTTCGTGGTCGCCCCGGAAGGCTCGACCATGGCGTATACCGATGGCTACATGCACGTTGTCGAAGGCATCACCGCCAAGATTCCGGAGATCACCACCATGTTCGCCGTGGTCGCCCCGGGATTGGACCGACCGAACCCGGTTAATCTGGGCGTTGCCTTTGCCGTCCTGAAACCATGGAGCGAGCGCACGCGCAGCCAGCTGCTGATCACCAAGGAGCTTGGGCCAAAACTCTATGCGGGGTTGCCGGGCGCGTTGTCGTTCGCGTTGAACCCTCCGTCACTCGGGCAGGGATTACTTACCAAGCAGATCGAGTACGTCATCTACGGCACGAGCTTCGAACAATTGCAAACCGAGACCAACCTGGTCATGGCGAAATTGCGTGAGTACCCGGGCATCACGGCGCTGGATACCGACCTGAAATTGAACAAGCCGCAAATGGCGGTGGACATCAACCGCGACAAGGCCGCGGACCTCGGCGTCTCGATGGATGTGATCGGCCATACCCTGCAGACGCTCCTCGGCAGCCGCGACGTGACGCGCTACAAGCATGAAGGCAAGCAGTACGACGTGGTCGTGCAGCTCGAAGACAGCAAGCGCATGCAGCCGACCGACCTGACGTCCATCTACGTGCGCGGTCGAGACGACCAGCTCGTACAGCTTTCCAATCTGGTCAAGCTCAGCGAAGCCGTCGCGCCGAAGGAGCTCAACCACTTCAACAAACTGCGTGCTGCAGTCATCAATGGCAACGTGGCCTCGGGCCATACGCTCGGCGAGGCACTCGATGTCATCGATGCGACGGTGAAGAAGGAACTCCCGCCGGGCACCATCACGGACCTCGATGGTCAGGCGCGCGAATTCCGTGAAGCGGGCGGCCAGTTGTACCTGACCTTCGTGCTCGCGCTCGTGTTCATTTACCTGGTTCTGGCGGCGCAATTCGAGAGTTTCGTTGGACCGCTGGTCATCATGTTCACGGTGCCGCTGGCCATGACCGGTGCGTTGCTGGCCATGTGGCTAAACGCAAAGGCAGGCAATGGCGGCACGCTGAACGTGTACAGCCAGATCGGGTTGGTCATGCTCGTGGGCCTGATCACCAAGCACGGCATTCTGATCGTCGAGTTCGCGAACCAGCTGCGAAACGACGGCATGGAGAAATTCGATGCCGTGGTGCAGTCCGCAACCTTGCGGCTGCGCCCGATCCTGATGACGACGGGGGCAATGGTGCTCGGCGCGATCCCGCTGGCTCTCGCGCATGGTGCCGGTGCCGAATCCCGCCAGGCCATCGGCTGGGTCATCGTCGGTGGATTGTTGCTGGGCACGCTGCTTACCCTCTTCGTGATCCCTACGATCTATACGGTGCTGATGCGCAAGGTGCACATGGCTTCGGACGAAATCGATTTGCCCGTTGCGGGTGGCGGCGGGGTAGTCACAGCTCCGCACAAAGAGCTTTGATCGCCGCGTTTGCGGCCGATCACGGTGAACGGTGAACAGTAAACGGTAAAGGCTTCAAAGCCTCTAACCTGCCGTTCACCGTTCAACTTCGAATAATTCGAAGGACTGGTTCGAAAACCCTCGCTATCAGTTTTGCCGGGTTGACCTTATATTGCGT
>JBDTTE010000144.1:0-9634 GCA_039930785.1 Betaproteobacteria bacterium
GGCCGAAATGTTCGAGGTACTCGATGATGCCCAGGTGCATGCCGTTGCCGACCGAGACGACCGCCCCGAGCGGGATATCGTGGGCGTGGCTTGCCGCAATGGCTTCCTCAACGATCGCACCCGATTGCGAAACCATCGCGACGCCTCCGCCTCGCGGCATGTCCCGCAGGAAAGTCGCGGCGAACGGCGCCTGCGGATCGAGCAGGTTGATCACGCCGGCGCAGTTCGGGCCACCGATGGTGAGGCCGCGCGCCGCAGCGAGTTCGCGCAACGCGAGGTCGCGCGCGCGTCCCGCTTCGCCGGCTTCCGCAAACCCGCCGGGCAAGATCAGGATGTTTGTGTGGCCGGTGTCGGCCGCTTCCGTCACGACATCGACGATGCTGTCTGGCCGCACGACAACAGCGACCAGGTCGACCGCCTTGTTCATCGCCTTCAGCGATACGGCAACTTGCAGCCCGTCGATCTCGCCACCTTTCGGATTCACCGGCACGATGCGCCCGGCGTAGCCCGACTTGCGCAGGTTGCGCAGCAATGCGCCGCCCGAACTCGTCGCCCGCTCGCCGGCACCGACCACGGCGATGCTTTTCGGGTTCAGGAAGCTGCGCGGAACCTGGGCATTGGCCATGACGTCAGTGACCGCGCAGGCGGCGCGCCACGTCGCGAAATGTCTGCGGGTTGCCGAAGCCACCCGCCTTCGTCACCAGCCATAACGACGATCCATCAATGCGGATGCGCGCATAGGGAATGCCCGGCATGAGGTCGCCCAGCACCTGCAAGGCCGGATTGCCACTCGCAGCCAGGATCGCGATCGCCGTGTCGCCGCCGGTCGCGACCAACGCCTGCGCACTCGCCTGCCGCGCAATTTCAATCGCATGCTTCGCCATGTCGGCGGCCACAGTCTCTGCGTCGCCTTCATGGCCTGCATCGTCGGCCGTCGCCTTGAGCACGAGATTGCGTGCGGCCGGAAGGCGACCGGGCCCCAGGCGGCCATTGGGTGCCGGAAGCACCGCGGTTTCGGGCTCGAGCGCCAGCGCCTCGACTTGCTCCGCGCTGCGCGCGGCGCGCGAACCCACGGCAAAGACGATGGTGCCGTCTATCCGGCCGGGTGCCGCCGCGGCAGCGCCGCTGGAAAAACACAACCGCGCCAGTGCCTGCGTCAATCCCGCCGAGCCCACCATGAGGACTTCTCCCATGCGCGCAAATCCGTCTGCACCCATGAACCCGATCGCCGCAGACAAGTCGGCATCGACCGCGCTGTCCGCGACCCAGATGTCGGCTGCCCGATCGAACGTCGATCCCGGCGCGACGACGTCAACGCGCAGATCGGGCCGTGCTGTGGCGAATACCTCGTGCAGCGGCGCCAGTGGCGGTGGCGACAACGCATCTTTCGCGAACGCGGTTTGCGAGAGTGGTGTGCCGTCGACGTGGACGATGCCGCTTTTCATCGTCCGTCCCTGTGCTGGAAAAGCCGGCGCAACGAGCGCCTTGCGACGGCCACTCGCCGCCGCCAGCGCCAGCGTTTCGGCGACGACATTGCCGCGAAGCGTGGAGTCGATTTTCTTGACGACGATGTCGAAGCCGCCGAAATCGACATGGCGTGCTATTTCCTCGATGCGTCGTGCGGCTTGTGCGGCGGAAAGATGCCGGGAGTCGGTGTTGACCGAAACCACGCGCGCGGTGTCCAGCGAAAGGGCAATGCCGGCGCCATGCTTGCCAGGTGGAACAGCCACAACCCAGGTTTCGACGCCGCGCGCGGCGAACGGACCGGCGCTATCCATGGCCCCGGTCAGGTCATCGGCGACGATCAGTACGCGGGGGTTGCTTCTCATTCGATTCTCACCACAGAGACACAGAGAGCACGGAGAAAAGCACGAACACTATCGAAAGACTGGGCCGATTTGTCCAGCCAGAAACGGTTGCGATTGCGCCTTTGGTTTTCTCTGCGTTCTCTGTGTCTCTGTGGTTCGTCCAGCTCTGGACCTAAGCGGCAATGTGGTCCGCCATCTTCCTGGCGTAGGCGATGGCCGCCTGCATGTTCACGTTATTGGCCTTGCCGGTCCATGCGATGTCGTGCGCCGTGCCGTGGTCGACGGAGGTGCGGCGGATCGGCAGGCCGAGGCTGATGTTCACCGTTTCGTCGAATGCGATCAGCTTGGTCGGGATGTGGCCCTGGTCGTGATACTGCGCGACGACGAGGTCGAATTCGCCCTTCATCGCGCGATAGAACACGGTGTCACCCGAAATGGGACCCTTGACGTCGATGCCTTCCTTTTGCGCGATCTCGATCGCCGGGGTGATGCGCTCGATTTCCTCGCGGCCGAAAATCCCGCCTTCGCCGCTATGCGGGTTCAGGCCGGCCACGGCGATGCGCGGCTTGTCGATGCCCAGTTCGCGGAAGTGCGTGTGGCCGGCGCGGATGGTGGCCACGACACGTTCGATGGTCGGGCGCTCGGCGGCGTTTTTCAGCGACTGGTGCGTGGTGACGTGGATCGCGCACAACTTGTCGCTCGCCAGCAGCATGAACGACGACTTTGCGCCGGTCAGGAACGCCAGCAATTCGGTGTGGCCGTCATAGTGATGGCCGGCCGCGTGCATCGCGGCCTTGTTCAGCGGCGCGGTGACGATGACTTCAATTTTGTGCGCGAGGGCAAGCTTGACCGCCTCTTCGACGTAGCGGTAGGCCGCTTCGCCGCCGGCAGCCGAGACTTTGCCGTCTACGATGCCGGCCTGGTCCTTCGTCGCCACGTCGGCAACCGGCACTTCGCCGTTTTTCACGTCGAGGCCGTCGATGAACGTGAGGCCGGTGCCCAGCAGCTTGTCCGCGCGCCGCAACAGCGCGAGATTGCCCACCACCGCCGAAAGCGAGCGCGTGGCCGGATTCATCTGTGCGAGCGTTTTGACGATGATCTCGGGGCCGATGCCGGAAGGATCGCCCATCGTGATGCCAATTTTTGCGGTCATGCGCTTTACCAGGGTTTTGCTTAGAAGTAACGCTAAATTATAGCCGAGCGCCCCCGGCAACTTCAGACGGCTTCGTGCTCTTCGGGAGAAATCGCGACGCGGACGGCCTCGGCATTGGCCAGTTCGCTGCCGGTGTCGAGGATTTTGCTGGCGGCGCGTTCCACAAGTTCGAGGTTGGAAAGCTCGCTGCCAAAGGCCGCGTCCGCGAGCCCGACCCGGACGTGGCCGCCCTCGGCCAGCGCGCGGGGAATCATCGGCAACACGTCTACCTGCGCGCCCGCCACCATCCACTGCGCACCGGGCGCGACCTGGTCGAGCAACTTCAGATAAGCCGTCAGCGCGTAGTCCTCCGGCGGAAAACTGAACGTGCAGCCGCTGGAGAACATGAAGCGATAGACCGGCGCCGGACAGCTTTCCCGCCAGTGCAGGCTCGCGCCCAGGCGCGCGAATCCGGGCTCGTAGATACCGTAACTCGGATGCAGCCGGTGGCGCATCGCCAGCTTCAGGGCATGGCGCACCTCTTCTTCCGGATTCAGGTGCACGGACCCCGGCTTGTCTTCGATGACTTCGTCGTACAGCGCGAAGTTGACCGACCCGGGATCGACGCCGGCCCATTCGATGACCCCGCGGCGGGCGAGTTCCTCAATGTGCGCGAAGCGCTGCTGCGCGCTCTGCGCCCCACCGGTCGCAGGCGGCATCGCCGGATACACGATGGCGTCGACCTTGTGGCGAATGCCCTCGATGATGGCCGCGTAGACGTCCGCATCCTGCGTCGCCTGCCCCGTGGCTTCGTCGTAGGCGTGCACCTGGACGATGGCCGCGCCCGCTTCGACACAGGCGATGCCTTCCGCGATGATGTCTTTCACTGTCACCGGCATGCGCGGCTGGCGGCTGCGCGGCCACGGGCCGTTCAGCGCGACTTCCAGCCACGTCCCGCCAGATTCCGGCATTTCCATCGTGATCGTTTCTGTGACCGGGACTGCTCAGACCATCGTCACGGCGAGTTCGCCCAGCCCTTCCACCGCACCCAGCATCTGGTCGCCTTTTTTCACGGCACCGACGCCGGCCGGCGTGCCCGTGTAAATCAAGTCGCCAGGCTTCAGGAGATAGTAGTCGGAGAGGAACGAGATCGTGTCCGGGACATTCCAGATCATGTCCGCGAGGTCGGCCTCCTGGCGCATCTCACCGTTGACCTTCAGCCAGATCTTGCCGGTAGAGCGATGGCCGTGGCTCGCGACCGGGTGCAATGCGCCGATCGGCGCGGATTCGTCGAAGGATTTGCCGAAATCCCATGGGCGCCCCATGTCGCGCGCCTTGAACTGCAGGTCGCGACGCGTCATGTCGAGGCCGACCGTGTAGCCATATACATATTCAAGCGCCTTGGCGGCAGGAATATTCCGCCCCTCGCGATGGATCGCCACGACCATCTCGATTTCATGGTGGAGGTTCTCTGTTCCCGGCGGGTAGTGCATCTTGCCGCCACCAGGCAACACCGCGTCCGCCGGCTTCAGGAAGAAAAACGGCGGTTCCTTCTCCGGATCCTTGCCCATTTCGCGCGCATGCGCCGCATAGTTGCGGCCGACGCAATAGATGCGATGGACAGGAAAGCGTTCCTTGCGGCCTACGATGGCAACAGACGGTACCGGGCCGATATCGAACAACAGGTCATTTCCGCTCATGATTGTTTGGGGTGGCGTGGATAGATGAAAATTCTGGTCAAGAGAAAAACATTTTGCCACAGAGGGCACAGAGGATTCACTTCAATACCCCCTTGAGGGGTACACAGAGAAGGTCAGAACCCCCATCAGGTCAACAATCGACGGGGGGGGATCGGCTATGCAAAAACCGTCATCCTGGTTGCCGTTTGTATTTCTCTGTGACCTCTGTGGCCAATTCGAATCAGTTTTAGGTGCGAAGCGAGAACCCGCGCGGCGCCGCCTATCGCAACAACTCCTCTCGCCACAGGCCGAGCGCACGCTGCACCGGACGGTCAGAGAAACTGAACAGCACGCTGGCCTCGGTTGCTCGCAACTCACAGGTCTGCCAGGAGGGCACCACGAAGGTATCGCGTGCGGTGAATTCAAAAATCTGTCCGCCGATCACCGCACGACCGTTGCCCTCGATGACGGAGTACACGGTGCCATCGGTACTGCGGGAGGGGCGCCCATTGAAACCCTTCGGCAGATACTGGATGTAGGCACCCATGGTCGGCATCGCGGGGCCGCCGGTGGCCGGATTGACAAACTCCATCTTGTGCCCATGCGTGACGTGCGGCTTGTCGACCTTTGCCAGTTGCAGGAGGCTCTCGCGCGACTTCGCGTACGGATAGGCGAATACGGGGGAAGTCGCCCCCTTCACCTCAAAGGCGATCGGCAGCAAGTTGTTGCCGTAACGCAGCCACGCATCCCCTTCCGGGCGCACGACTTCCTGCTCGTCTTGCGGATAATCCTCCGCGAATCCTGCGTCGAAGAAGCGCACCAGGGGAATATCGAGGCCATCGAGCCAGACCACAGGTTCGTTTGCCGCATTGCCATGGTCATGCCAGGTCCACGACGGCGTGATGATGAAATCGCCGGGATGCATCGAGACGCGCTCGCCATCGACCGCGGTGTATGCGCCAGCGCCCTCGACGATCAGTCGCAACGCGGTTTGCGTATGCCGGTGGCTTGGCGCCACTTCGCCGGGCAGGATCAGTTGCCAACCGGCATAGAGAGAATTCGTAATCGCCGATTGTCCGGGGATGCCGGGATTCTCCAGGATCAGCACCCGCCGAACGGCTTCTTTCGCCGTGATGAGATCGCCCGACTCCATCAGCCAGGGGCGGACCTCTGCATATTTCCAGAGCGCCGGCACACAAGGCGATTGCGGCTGCCTCGGCACGAGCGCGCTCATCATCTCCCACAGCGGCGTCAGGTGCGCCGGCGCGATGCGCCGGTAGTAGGCTTCCCGCTCCGCGCGGGGATCTTTCAACGGCTGTCCCATGATTTCCTCCTACCGATTAACGCAACTGACTCAAACTATCTCACTCTTCACCGCAAAGGCGCGAAGGCGCAAAGGAAACGCAAAGGAGAACGAGTGAAAAAACACGTAATGGAACCGGACTCCCGGGCACCGTTCAATTTTTATTCCGTCCCCGTTTTCCTTTGTGTGCTTTTTCTTTGCGCCTTCGCGCCTTTGCGGTTGGTGCCTAGATCTTCGGCAGCGTCAATCCAAAATCCTTCTCGACGAGTTCGGTCACGCGCGAGAAGAAATCCGCGCGCATCTCGTCATTGCTGCGACTCTTCAGGCCCCAGCGCAGGTACATCTCGTTGTTTTTCGAATTGCTCGCACCGAAAAACCCGGGCGTGATCGGAAAATAGCGGTTGATCGCATCCTGCACGGCCGCCCTGCCCTCATCACTGGCGATCAGTTCCGTGCAGAAATCCTTGCCGAACTTGGCGTGGAATTTCTCCTCCGGCATGGTGATGCGCGCCAGGTCCCGCAACGGGCGAAACGAGCAATGCAACAGATCCTCCACCTGCAGGATTTCGGCATAGTCGGCGATCGCCTTGATCACGCAGAATTCCGGCCAGGTCTTCAGCTGGAAGCTGAATATCGTCAGCGGCTTCTTGACCTTCGGATCCATCATTTCCGCCGGGACACCGATCTGTTCCGCCAGCCCGCGAAAGCGCACGTGATGGTGATATTCCTCCATCGCCACGCGGCAGGTCAGCCACTTGGCGTAGGGCGATGGCGCCAGCGCGATGGCCGGCTCGTCGAATACCTGCGCGCCGTACAGCTCATTGACGGCGTGGCTGATGACGATTTTTTTGACGGCGACCTGGTATTCCTCGGGCTGTTGCGACAGCGCGGCGGCGGTTTCGACGACTAGGGTGGTGGCTGCAGTCATGGTCGGTACTTTCAGACGACGGGTTCGGTGTTGAAAAATTCCAGGTCGGTCGACAGATCCGTGAGGCCATCGGCGAACACGGCATCGATCGCCCGCAGGAACTGTGCGTCGCTCCACTGCGATGTCGCCGACATCACCGCACGCGCGACCGGGCGCGGCTGCGAAAACAGCAGCAATTCGCGCCCGCGTACGCCGAACAGTTGCCCGGTGAACTCGTGCGAGTTGGAGCACAGAAACGCGGTGAGGGTCGCAACGGGTCGCGCCGGGACACTCAGCGCCTGGGCTTTGTACAGGGCCTGCGCTTCATTGGCGGGCTGAATGGATTCCGTGACGCGAGTTGCCGCGAACGGCGCGATGGCATTGCACGCGACTTTCGACCGCGACATGTCCATGGCCACCACCCGAGTGAGGCCAACCAGCCCCGCTTTCGCCGATGCGTAAGCCGACTGGCCGAAGTTTCCGAACAACCCGGCGCTGGAAACGATATTTACTATGCGCCCCGGCGCACGTCCGGATTTTTGCTGTTCCCGCATCAGCGGCGTAGCCGCGGCGAGCAGAGCGAATGGCGCCGACAGGTTCGTGGCAAGAACGCGATCCCAGTTGTCACGGCTGGCTCTGAAAATGAATGCGTCACGCAGGATCGCGGCGTTGTTAACGACGATGTCGACAGTGCCAAACGCCTTCGCGGCCAGTTGCACGGCGCGTTCGCCGGCGCCCGGTTCAGCGAGGTCGTCACAGAATGCGGCCGCTCTGTCACCGAGCTTCGCGACGATGGCTTGCGCGACAGAGGGATCCGGATCGGCACCGGCAATCGACACCCCGCTATCCGCAACCAGCACGCTCGCGCCACGACGATGCAGTTCCTCGACGATCGCGAGTCCGATGCCGCGGGCGCCACCGGTGACAATGGCGACCCGGCCCGACAATGTTTGTTCTTCGCTCATGAAGTGATCACCATGTGCTTCGTATCGACTGGCGCCGGGAAAAATGCATCGGCGTGGATATCGCGCGTCGCGATGCCGCGGCCGCGAACCAGCGCGGTGGCCGCATCGACCATGGGCGGTGGTCCGGCAAAATACGCCTTGCACCCCGCGAGCCCCGCAAGATCGGTGGCGACCGCATCGGTGACCAGGCCGCACCGTTTCGTCGACGTCGCGCCGTCTGCCTCCGACAAAACGATGTGCGGGCGGAAGTTCCGATAGCGCTCCGACCATTGCGCCAGTTCGCGCTCGAAATAGACGTCGCGTTCGCTACGCACCCCGAAGTATAAGTGCAACGGCTGCGTATATCCGGCGCGCAATGCCGTATCCGCGATGGCCTTGATTGGGGCCAGGCCGCTGCCGCCCGCAATGCAGAGCATCGGCCCCTCGTGTCGCGCCCGCAGGTAGGAGGTGCCGAGCGGACCGGACACTTTCACGGTATCGCCGACCCGCAGGTTCGCCGCCACGCGGCGGCTGACCGACTCCGCCCCCGGCATGACGCGAATATGGAACTCGAGTGTCGATTCATCCGGGCGATTCGCCATCGAGTAGTCACGCGTCGCTCCAGGGGCGACTGGAAACTCCAGGCTGGCGAACTGCCCCGCCGAAAACGTGAACGGGCCGCCGGAGACGATGTCCATGCGCAGCTGCAGGATGTCGTGGGTCAGCAGGGTCACGCCGCCGACCCTGCAGCGCATGATGCGGGACGGATGCACAATCAACTCTTCGGCATCGAGGCGACGCACCTCGACATCGCCCCACACCTGGGAGCGACAGGCGAGCACGATGCCGCGTTCCCGATCCTGCGCGGACAACGCATGCTCGGAATATTCGAGTTCCATGATCTCGCCGGAAATCAGTTCGCAGCGACAGGTGCCGCAGTTGCCGGACTGGCAGCTATAGGGAAAGGGCACACCCGAGGCAAGCAGCGCGTCGAGCACGGTCTGGCCTTCCTCGGCAGAGACGGCTTGGTTCAGGTCGGCGACGGTAACGGTTACGCTCAAGGGTTGCGACCCGCTGGCAGGAAAGGGTCCGAACGACTACTATCGACCCCAAGTATGGGAAGCAAACTGTTGGATGTCAAACAATCGCGCCGCGCCCGTCCGGCCTCCTCCGATAACGAGCGCGCCACTCGCGGACGCCCCGGGCTTGGCGTGCTGCCGCGACTCATCGGCTATCAATTGCGGCTTGCGCAACGCGCGATTTTCGCGGACTTCGCGGACACCGTCGGCGAAAGCGGCATATCGCCGGGGCTGTTCGGCATCCTGGTCGTCATCGGTGAGAATCCCGGCCTCACCCAGCAGGCGCTGGCCAACGCGGCGCACCTGGATCGTTCCTCGGTGGTCACCGTGCTCGACAAGCTCGAGGATCGCGGGCTCGTCGAACGGCGCGCCGCCGACCGTCGCAGCAACGGGCTGTTCCTCGCGGAACAGGGAACCACCCTGCTGCGCAGCCTCAAGCGCAAGGTCGCCAGCCACGAACGCCGGGTCGTACAGAACCTCTCTGCGACCGAGCGCGAGCAACTCGTGGCGCTGCTGCAACGTATCCTGCCCGAGCGGCGCTAAGGAAGCTCTGAATTACCCATCTGCTATAAGCCTTTTCACCACAGAGGCACAGAGGAAAGCGGAGAAAAAAAGCGAGCACGCTCCAATGATTTCAATTCTGCGCGATTGGTAACGACGAGCTAATCCGCAAGAAAAGGGCGCAAATTGTTCGGTTGTAGCTCATATGTTTGTATCTAAAACATACATCTCATCACGAAGACACAAAGAACACGAAGAAACACGAAGAAGTTCAGAAGCGG
>JBDTTE010000145.1:0-9615 GCA_039930785.1 Betaproteobacteria bacterium
GGGTGGTCCCGGACGCCAAGCTCGGGGAGGAGACGCTGCGTATCGCAAAGCGATTGGCAACCGGACCGACCCGCGCCTTCGCCGAAGCCAAGCACCTGGTCAATGGTTCACTGGATACGCTCGATGCGCAGATGGAGCAGGAGCTGCAGGCTTTCTCGCGCTGCGCGCGCGGTGCTGATTTGAAGGAAGGCGTGACCGCTTTTGTCGAAAAACGCAAAGCGGCATTCAAGGGCGTTTAAATAATAAACCGCCACCGGGATGGCAGGGAAAGAGGGACCAGCGGGCATTGTCGATTTTTACCCCGTTTTTCCCTGCGTACCCTGTGCCTTATATGGCTAAATGAAGTTCGACTGAGGAGGTCGAAACTTTGAGCAAGCTCGCAGGTAAAACCGTGTTCATCACCGGCGCGACCCGCGGCATAGGTCGGGAGATCGCGCTGCGGTTCGCGCGCGACGGCGCCAACATCGTGGTGACCGGAAAGACAGTCGACGCAAATGCGAAGCTGGCCGGTACGATCCATTCGACGGCGGCGGAAGTCGAGGCCGCGGGCGGTCATGCGCTGGCGCTGCAACTGGACGTGCGCGATGAAAATGCCGTGGGGATCGCGGTTGCGCGCACTGCGGAGCACTTCGGCGGCATCGACATTCTGGTCAACAACGCCAGCGCGCTGAGCATCACGGGCACCATGGCGACGCCACCAAAACGCTTCGACCTGATGAACCAGATCAACACACGCGGCACCTTCGTCTGCTCGCAGGCCTGCATTCCACACTTGTCGAAAGCCGCGAATCCGCACATCCTGACGTTGTCGCCGCCGCTGAACCTGAACCCCGAATGGTTCAGCAAGCATGTAGCCTATACGATCGCCAAATACGGCATGAGCATGTGCACGCTGGGCATGTCCGCGGAATTCGCCGACCAGGGCATCGCGGTGAATTCGCTGTGGCCGCGTACAACCATTGCCACTGCCGCGGTGGAGGTTTTCTTTCCGCAGGCATTGGCCGGCAGCCGCAAACCCGCCATCATGGCGGACGCCGCGTATGCAATCGTTACGCGTGACAGCCGCAAGACGACAGGCCGCTTCTTCATCGACGAAGACGTCATGCGGGAAGAGGGCACACGCGATTTCTCGCCCTACGCGGTGACGCCGGGCGCGCAGCTTCATCAGGATATTTTTCTCGACTGACGGCGCCTGCGCGCCGCGGTCAAAAGACGGGGGAACGCATGGCCGAGAAAGTCGATGTGATTGCACCCGAAACCGCGATAACCCTGGACGGGTTGTTCCAGGAGCGCGTGCGCCGTTCGGCGTCGCGCGTCGCATACAAGAATTTCGACGAACCGGGTGGCTGGCAGGATTACACCTGGAGTGACGTAGAGAAGCTGGTGGCGCGATGGCAGGCCGCCCTCGAGGCCGAGGGGCTCCAGCCCGGCGATCGGGTCGCCATCATGCTGCGCAACAGCGTCAACTGGATCGTGTTCGACCAGGCGGCGCTGGGGCTCGGGCTTGTCACGGTGCCGGTGTACACCTCCGACCGCCCGGAGAACATCGCCTACATACTGTGCGATGCCGGCGCGAAGCTGCTGCTCCTGGAAGAGCCCGAACAGTGGGATACATTCGCCGAAGTGCGATCTCAACTAGGCGGCGTGCAGCGCGTACTCAGCGTGAAAACCGGATCTTGTTCCGACTCTCGCGTGAAGAATGTTAGAGACTGGCTGCCCGCTACCGCTTCCGCGGTCAGGCATGTCAATCGCGATGCCACCAAACTGGCGAGCATCATCTATACATCCGGCACCACCGGAAAGCCCAAAGGGGTGATGCTCTCGCACCGGAACATGCTCGAGAACGCGTATGCGTCGCTGCAGTGTTTCGATGTCGTACCGGACGATCTGTTCCTGTCGTTTTTACCGCTGTCGCATACGCTCGAGCGCACCGCAGGGTGTTACCTGACGATGATGGCGGGTGCGCGTGTGGCATTTGCCCGCTCCATCGGGCAGCTCGGTGAAGACCTGGCGACGATCCAGCCGACGATCATGATCTCCGTGCCGCGCATCTACGAACGGGTGTATGGCGGTATCAAGACAAAACTCGCGGAAGGGCCTTCATTCCGCCGCAAGCTGTTCGAGTGCGCGGTTAATGTGGGTTGGGCGCGGTTCGAGCACAGTCAGGGGCGCGGGCCATGGAAGTGGTCCTTCCTGCTCTGGCCACTCCTTGAGAAGCTGGTGGCGCGCAAGGTGATGACGCGACTCGGCGGGCGATTGCGCGCCGCGGTCAGCGGGGGCGCAGCACTTGCACCCGAGATCGCCCGGTTGTTCGTCGGACTCGGCCTGCCAATTTTGCAGGGCTATGGCCTGACGGAAACCAGCCCGGTGGTCAGCACCAACCGCCTGGAAGACAATATTCCGGCCAGCATCGGCAAGCCCGTTCCCGGCGTGCAAGTAAAGATCGGTGAACGGGATGCGTTGCTGGTGAAGGGACCCAACGTCATGCTCGGTTACTGGAATCTCCCGGAGCCGACCAAGGCGATGTTTACTGCGGACGGCTGGCTCAACACCGGAGATACCGCGCGCATGGATGCACAAGGCCACCTGTTCATCACCGGCCGCCTGAAAGAAATCATTGTCATGTCCAACGGCGAGAAAATTCCCCCGGTGGACATGGAAGCGGCGATCCTGCAGGACAATCTCTTCGAGCAGGTCATGATCATGGGCGAGGGCAGGCCTTACCTGACCGCCTTTCTGGTGATCAACGCCGATCAGTGGTCGAAGCTGGCCGCGCAGGATTCGCTGTCGTCGAAAACCGGCGATATCGCACAGGACGCGAAGGCGCAGAAATACGTGCTCGAACGTGTGCAAAAACAGATCAAGTCGTTTCCCGGTTACGCCAAAATCCATCGCGTGGCCGTGCTGCCGGAGCCATGGACGATCGAAAACGGGATGCTGACGCCGACGATGAAACTCAAGCGGTCCAAAGTCATGGAAGCGCATAAACGCGAATTCGAGGATATGTATGCCGGGCACTGAGCGCGATTCGAAGGGGAACAATGCGGACGCACTGCCGGTCGGGCGCGAGCCGACGTTGCGTGTCGTGCCGATGCCCTCGGATGCGAACTATACCGGCGACATCTTCGGCGGCTGGATCATGTCGCAGGTCGACATCGCCGGCAGCATTCCGGCGATTGAACTCGCGAAGGGACGCGTCGCGACGGTGGCCGTGAATTCATTTGTCTTCAAGCAGCCGGTCATGATCGGCGACATCGTGAGTTTTTACGCCAGCGTCGTACGCGTCGGGCGCACCTCGGTCACGGTTGATGTCGAGGTGTATGCACGGCGTCGGACGCTTGAAGAGGCGGTCAAGGTGACCGAGGCAACATTGACTTACGTAGCAGTGGACGATCAGCGGCGTCCGCGTCCGGTGAAGCCGGAATAAGTTCAAATCCGTATTGGGGGGCATTTCCATAATGCTGCTTACAAATGAGGAGAGAACCATGCAGACGAAGTTTCCAGGCAAGCTGCCGACGTTGGCCTTCGCGATCGTATTGGGCGGGCCGACAGCGGCTTCGGCCGCCGGATTTGCCCTGATCGAGCAGAGTGCAAGCGGGATGGGCAATGCGTACGCCGGTGCCGCCGCCACCGCCGAGGATGCCAGTACGATTTTCTACAATCCGGCCGGCATGTCCGAACTCAAAGGCATGCAGTTCACGCTGGGCGCGCATGTGATCGATCTGAGCGCCAAGTTCAGCAACTCGGCTTCGACGAAGCCCGCGGCCATCGTGACCAATCCGCTGGGCGGCAATGGCGGAGAGGCCGGTACCACCGCCATCGTACCGAACGTCTATTTCGTCGTGCCGATGGGCGAGCGCTTCGATTTCGGTATCGGGGTTAATGCGCCGTTCGGCTTGAAGACCGAGTACGACGACAACTGGGCCGGCCGGTTTCAGGGCATTAAATCCGATTTGACCACCTACAACATCAATCCATCGTTGTCGTTCAAGGTCAATGACATGTTTTCGATTGGCGCAGGCGTGAATTATCAGCACCTCGACGTCGAGTTGACCAACGCCGTTGTGCTGGGGCCGAACACCGAGGGGCGGGCGAAGCTCGAGGCCGATGACGATGCATGGGGCTGGAACGTGGGTATCCTGTTCAAGCCGACGGCCTCCACCAAGATCGGCGCGAGTTACCGGTCGAAGCTGGACTACAAACTCGACGGCACGACCTCGGTGACGACGACGACGGGCACCGCGATCTCGGCAGCGAGCGGAGCATCGAACGCCGACCTGACCCTGCCGGAGTCGTTTTCCCTGAGCCTTTCGCAGAAACTGAACGACCAGTGGGAGTTCCTGGCCGACGCGACGTTCACCAAGTGGAGCCAGATCGACCAGATCAACGTAGTCAACTCTACCAACGGAACGTTGCGTGACGTCCTCCACCTCGATTTCGACGACACGTGGCGATATTCGATTGGTGCGAACTACAAGCTGAACGACAGCTGGATCCTTAAGGGTGGCGTCGCTTACGACCAGTCACCGGTCAAGGGCGCGAGCAGCCGTACGGTGCGTTTGCCCGACAACGATCGCACCTGGCTCTCCATTGGCGCGGCCGTCAAAATCCGCGACAGCGGCAAGCTTGATATCGGCTATTCGCATTTGTTCATCAAGGATGCGGATATCAATTTCACGCGCAGCCAGCAGGTGCCAGGCCAGACCACGCCGCTCGCCGCACCGGGTACCGCTTCGACGGTAGCCGGTTCGTATGAAGGCTCGGTGGACATTTTCAGTATCCAGTACACGCTGAGTTTCTAACCTGACTCGAGCGGCGGGTTTTGCCAGTCCGCCGCAGTCCGGCTTCTAGGCCGCGGAATCGTTCGCGGCCGTCGTAATCATCAAGGAATGAATATGGCTGTTCCATCCCGCTTCATCGTTCGCAAGGTTGCCGTGCTGGGTGCGGGCGTCATGGGTGCGCAAATCGCGGCGCACCTCGCCAATTCCGGCGTCGAGTCCATCCTGTTCGAGCTCGCTGCAAAGGACGGCGATCCAAACGCCAGTGCGCGCAAAGCGGTCGACGGGCTGCGCAAGCTCGAACCCGCGCCGCTGGCGGCGCCGTCCCGCGCGGAGCACATCCAGCTCGCGAACTACGACGACGATCTGGCCGCGTTGAAGGATTGCGAGATCGTCATCGAGGCGATCTCCGAACGCATGGACTGGAAGAAGGCCTTGTACGAAAAAGTCGCGCCCCACCTCGGCGAGGACACGATATTCGCGAGCAATACGTCGGGATTGTCGATCAACTCCCTGGCCGAGGCGATGCCCGCGCATGCGCGGACGCGCTTCTGCGGCGTGCACTTCTTCAATCCGCCGCGCTACATGCACCTCGTGGAACTGATTCCCGGGCGCACGACGGAAGCCGGGATTCTTGACCGGCTCGAGGCGTTTCTGGTCACGACGTTGGGCAAGGGCGTCGTGCGCGCCAAGGACACGCCGAACTTCATCGCCAATCGCGTCGGCGTTTTTTCCATTCTCGCGGCCTTTCATCACACCAGGAAGTTCAATCTCGGCTTCGACGAAGTCGACGCGCTGACCGGCGCGCTCATCGGGCGGCCGAAAAGCGCGACCTATCGCACGGCCGACGTGGTCGGCCTCGATACGCTGGCGCACGTTGTCGACACCATGAAAGAGACCCTGCCGGCCGATCCCTGGCACAAGTACTACGACGCGCCCGATTGGTTCAAGCAGCTGGTCGACCAGAAGGCGCTCGGCCAGAAGTCCGGGCGTGGGGTCTACCGCAAGCAGGGCAAGGAGATCCTGGTGCTGGATCTGCCGACGAAAGACTACCGGCCGTCAGCGGGCGAGGCCGACGAAGCTGTGGTCGCTATTCTGAAGAATAAAAATGTCGCCGAACGCTTTGCGCAGCTGCGCGCAAGCACGCATCCGCAGGCGCAATTCCTGTGGGCTTCGTTTCGCGACATGCTGCATTACTGCGCCGTGCACCTTGGCGAAATCGCCGACAACGCGCGGGACCTCGATTTCGCGGTGCGCTGGGGTTTCGGCTGGAATCAGGGACCGTTCGAGATCTGGCAGGCGGCCGGCTGGCAGCAGATGGCGAAGTGGATCGCGGACGATATCGCCGCAGGCAAGAGCATGGCTGACGTGCCGCTGCCCGCCTGGGTCACTGAGACGGGACGCACGGGCGTGCATGAGGCGCAAGGTTCCTGGAGCGTTGCCGAGCGATCGTATAAACCGCGTTCGACCTTGCCGATCTATCGCCGCCAACCGTTTCCGGACCGGCTGATTGGCGAGGCGGCGGTATATGGTTCGACGGTATTCGAAACGGATGCGGTGCGCATGTGGACGACCGGCGACGACATCGGCATCGTCAGCTTCAAGACCAAGATGCACGCGATCGGCGAGGATGTGCTCGATGGCGTCATGCAGGCGATCGACGAAAGCGAGCGCCAGTTCAAGGGCATGATCCTTTGGCAGACGGAACCGCCGTTTTCCGTCGGCGCGAACCTGTCCGGAGGCGGCAGCCGCAAGAGCGAGCAGAAGCCGACCGCGTTCGCCTCGATGATGAAAAAATTCAAGCGCGAGGCCGAATCGGCGATCCTGAAGGCGGCCTTCAAATTGAATGTCGCCGATTCGCTGATGGCCGGACGGTTGGAAAAAGTCGAGCAGGTCGTCGAGCAATTCCAGGCCACTTCCCAGGCATTGCGCTACTGCATGATTCCAACCGTTGCGGCGGTGGATGGCATGGCGCTCGGCGGCGGCTGCGAGTTCACCATGCATTGCGACCGCGCGGTGGCCTCGCTGGAAAGCTATATCGGCCTGGTCGAAGCCGGCGTTGGACTATTGCCGGCTGGCGGCGGTTGCAAGGAATTCGCCATGCGCGCCGCAGCGGATGCCAAAGGCGGCGATGTCTTTCCTTTCCTCAAAAACTATTTCCAGAACGTGGCCACGGCGCAGGTGGGGAAGAGCGCGGAACATTCCCGCGAACTCGGCTTTCTGCGGGCCAGCGACCGTGTCGTCATGAATCGTTTCGAACTTCTATATGTCGCCAAAGCCGAACTGACTGCAATGGCGGACGCCGGCTATCGGCCGCCGCTGCGCTCGAACAGCATTCCCGCCGCCGGGCGCAGCGCTATCGCTACCTTCAAGATGGCCATGGAAAACATGCTGGCCGGCCACTATATATCGGAGCATGACTTCCTGATCGGTTCCAAGGTCGCCTACGTCATGTGCGGTGGTGACGTCGAACCCGGCACGCCCCTGACCGAGGAGTGGTACCTCGACCTCGAGCGTCGGTCGTTCATGGAGCTGATCTCGACGGAAAAGACGCAGGCCCGGATAGAGCAGATGCTTAAATCCGGAAAACCTCTAAGGAATTAAACCTTACGTCTCATCACGAAGACACGAAGGACACGAAGGACACGAAGAAAGGCAAATGCGCATGTCGGAAACTGCCATCGAAATTTTTCGCAGGGTGCGCTTTTGGCCACCGGAAAAAGCTAACTTGCAGATGTCCTCTTTTGATCCTGGTCTTCTTCGTGTTTCTTCGTGATCTTCGTGTCTTCGTGATGAGATTTAGAAATGTGAGAGGTGTAGATCATGGCTAAACAAATTCAGGACGCCTACATAGTTGCCGCAACGCGAACGCCGGTCGGCAAGGCGCCGCGCGGCGTGCTCAAGCACGCGCGACCGGACGACATGCTCGCCCATGTGTTGAAGAATGCGCTCGCGCAGGCGCCCGGTCTGGACCCCGCGGCAATCGACGACGTGGTGGTCGGTTGCGCGATGCCGGAAGCGGAGCAGGGCATGAACGTCGCGCGAATCGCATTGCTCCTCACCGGCTTTCCGAACAGCGTCTCGGGCGTGACCCTCAATCGCTTTTGTTCGTCGGGGTTGCAAGCCGTGGCGACGGCGGCAGATCGCATTCGCCTTGGAGAAGCGGACGTCATGATCGGGGCTGGCACGGAAAGCATGAGCATGATTCCCATGGGCGGCAACAAGATCGTCGCCAACGAACGGATATTCACCGACGAGAATGTCGGCATCGCTTACGGCATGGGCATCACCGCCGAGAACGTGGCGGCGCAGTGGAAGGTCAGCCGCGAGGCGCAGGACCAGTTCGCCACCGAATCGCACCGCAAGGCGCTGGCCGCCATCGAGAAGGGCGAGTTCCGCGAGGAGATTTCACCGTACACGCTTGCGGAGCATTTCCCCGATTTCGCGAATCACCAGGTCGTCACGCGCAGCAAGGTAGTCGACGTCGACGAGGGTCCCCGCGCCGGGACAACGCCCGAAGTACTGGCCAAATTGCGCCCGGCCTTCGATGTAAGGGGCTCGGTAACGGCGGGCAACAGTTCGCAGACCTCGGACGGCGCGGCCGCTGTGATCCTGATGAGCGAAGCGGGATTGAAACGATTCAACCTGCAGCCGCTCGGCCGATTCCTCGGTTTCGCCGTCGCCGGCGTGCCGCCGGAAATCATGGGCATCGGGCCGAAGTTCGCGATTCCCAAGGTGCTCAAGCAGGTCGGCCTCAAGCTCGACGACATCGATTGGATCGAACTGAACGAGGCCTTCGCCGCGCAAAGCCTGGCGGTGATCGGTGACCTCGGTCTCGACCGCAGCAAAGTCAATCCGTTGGGCGGCGCCATCGCGTTGGGGCATCCGCTGGGCGCCACCGGCGCGATTCGCACGGCCACCCTGATGCACGGCCTGCGTCGCCGCAACCAGAAATACGGCATGGTCACGATGTGCATCGGCACCGGCATGGGGGCGGCCGGGCTGTTCGAGTCGCTGAGATGAGTGAAAGCCCGTGGCCGACGCCGCCACGGGAGTCGTGGCGCATCTGGCTGCAGCGGCTGCGTTTCAATTTCTTTCCGGCTTTCCGCGCAACCGGCGCGCGGGTCATCTACATTTCCGAAGACATGCGCGCCCTGCGCATCAGGCTGCCGCTCAACTTTCGTACGCGAAATATCCACGGCACGCTGTTTGGTGGCGCGATGTACGCGGCGACCGATCCGCTGTACGCGATCCTGATAAGGGTTGCGCTCGGGCAGGATTACATCATCTGGGACAAAGCCGGGACTATCCGCTACAGGCGTCCGGGGCGCTCCACGCTGTACGCGCAGTGCAGCGTCAACGAATCTCAGGTCGCGTCGCTGAAGCGCAATCTGGAGGCAGAGCCGTCCGTCGACGTCAGCTACGAGATCGAACTCGTGGATGCGCGCGGCAAAGTACACGCCACGGTCGAGAAGACCATTTACGTCGCGCGGAAGGCCGACTACAAGTCTGCCCGCCCGAGATAGAATCCCGGCTTCGTTCCCAACAACTACAACGAGAGCCCCATGTCACGCATTGTTCGTGTCGAAGTATTCCAGGTCGACCTCAAGCCGCAGGTCAAGCGCGGCGACGCCATCCAGTCCTTTCACACGCAGGAAACGCCGATGGTGCGGTTGTTCACCGACGACGGTGAAGAGGGCACCGGTTATTCCTACACGATCGGCACGGGCGGGTCGTCGGTCATTGCACTGATTCGCGATCATCTTGCGCCCCAGTTGCTCGGTCGCGATCCGGCGATGGTCGAGCAGATCTGGAAGGATCTTTTTTTCCACACGCA
>JBDTTE010000146.1:0-9542 GCA_039930785.1 Betaproteobacteria bacterium
GCATCACGGACGCCAAATACATCGACTGGTATCGCGAGCACCCGGTCGAGGACGACCTCAAGCTGATGAAGTGGAACGACACCGTGCTCAAGGGCAAGGGCTTCGTCGACTGGTACGAGTTCGATCATCCGCAACTCGGCCGCGTCGAACTCGGCGGCTGGCAAAGCCTGTTCACCTGGAGCAATCCGCCGCCGCAATTGCTGGAGAAGGAAATCGCGCCGTTTTCGCGCTGGCTCGTCTGGCACGCACTGATATCCCCGAAACTGGAAATCCTCGAGGCAACTGCGACAGCGCTAGGCGAGGATACGTGGCGCGTGCGCCTGGCGTTGCAGAACACCGGCTGGCTGCCGAGCTACATCACGAAAATGGCGAAGAACCGCAAACTCGCGCGCGGTGTCGTGTGCGAGATCGGGTTGCCGGAAAATGCGACGCTTGAAACCGGCAAGCTGCGCGAGGAACTCGGCCAGCTCGAAGGTCGTGCATACAAGCCGGCAGCGGCCAATACCTGGGCCGGATCGAGCGCAGACGAGACCGACGAACGTGTCACCGTCGAATGGGTCGTGCGCGCGCCGAAAGGCAGCATGATCACGCTGACCGCGCGGCACGAGCGCGCCGGCACCGCAACGACGCAAATCCTGCTGGGCTGAACGATTCCCGTGGCCTCTCGCCGACTGCCCATCGCCCTCGGGTGCAGTCTCGTGGTTGCCGGATTGGCCCCGGTCGCCTTCGCGCTGGATTGGCTGTCGCTACCGGCCGGCGACCTGCCCTTCCCGCTATGGACAATTGGATGCGCTGGCGCGGCGATGCTCTTCGCCGGCGGCGCGTTACTGGCGGATTCGATGCCGTTGCCACGCGATCTGCTCGCCGTCTTGTCGATCAGCACCTTCGCCAGTCTGTTCGACTGGCTGGCCTTCCACGACTGGCCGCAGGACTGGGGTCTGCTGCTGAATTCGCTATTGAGCCCTTCTGCATTGCGTCAGAACGCATTGCACGACGTGATCGTGTTGTTCGCCGTATTGCTCACCCTCCTGGCGGTCTTCGCATGGGTACAATGGCTGCGCGACCTGACCCATCGGGATGGAACTCCGCTGCGAGCAACAGGTCGTAAGGGCAAGGCGCGGGAAAGCGCCGAATGAGAACGGCATGCAGGGCTTGTACAAGGGAGAACGACCTATGAAAACCGGAATGGCATTCAGCGCGGCGGCACTCTTCGCCGGTGCGTTCGTCATCGCGACTGCGCAGGCTGCGGACACGGACAAATACTCGAAGGAAGAATTCAAGGCGGATGTGAAATCGGCGGCCAAGGAAGTGAAAGACGCCGCGGTCGACGTCGGCCATCAGGTCGCGACCGGCAGCAAGAAGGCCTACAACAGCGCAAAAGCAAAAGTCCAGAAGGACACGAAATCGGGCAAGCCGGGCGATGGCAGCATTGCGAAGAAGAACGACAGCCAGCCTGTCGCGACGCCGGGGCACAACTAGCGGCCACACGCGCGCGTCCGGCCACACAATTTTCCGTATCATGAACGGCGTTCCTCCGGAATGCCGTTTTCATTTTCACGCTGGCCGATGATCACCGATCCGCTGTTTTACGCACTGGCGATTCCCGCGATCCTGATCACCGGCATTTCCAAATCCGGTTTCGGCGGCGCAATGGGCGGCCTGGCGGTGCCCCTGCTGTCGCTGGTCATTCCACCCGACGATGCCGCAGGCATCATGTTGCCCATCCTTTGCACGATGGACGTCATCGGCCTGCGCCGCTTCGCCGGGTCCTTCGACTGGCCCAACCTGCGCATCATCCTGCCCGGCGCGCTGGTCGGCATTGCGCTGGGCACGATCTGTTTCGGGTTGCTGAACAAGGGCTGGCTGTTGTTGCTGGTCGGCGCCATCGGCATCGGCTTTCCGCTGCTGAACTGGAGCGGTCTTGCGCGCCGTCAGCAGCCCACCGGGACTTCCATCATCAAGGGCGGATTCTGGTCTTCCATGTCGGGCTTCACGAGCTTCATCTGCCACAACGGCGGCGCGCCGCTGCTCGTCTATCTCATGCCGCAGAAGCTCGAGCGCAAGCTGTTCGTGGGCACGACGGTGATGTTCTTCCTGGTGGTGAATTACGTGAAACTCGTGCCCTACTATTTTCTGGGCCAGTTGCATATGCGCAATCTGCTTGCGGCGCTCGTGCTGCTGCCGCTCGCCCCCATTGGGGTCTACATCGGACTGTGGATGCACGGGCGCGTCACCGACGCCACGGTATACCGCTGGGCCAACATCCTGCTATTCGCGACCGGATTGAAACTGGCCTGGGACGGCGTGTCGCGACTGTTGGTTTAGGATTGACGTCAATCGGGACGAATGATGCCTTTCTTCAGGATCAGATTTCCGTAGAGACGGCGCTCACCAGTCGCCACAACAGCGAAGCACTGTTTTACACGTTCGTAGAACGCAAAGCGCTCGATGCCCTCGAGCTTTGCCGTTTTCGGCTCGTGCTTGCGCAGCAATGCGCGGAACTCGTCGAAGATCGGCAGGCTCGCACCGGGTTCGTCCACGACCTGCATGTGAAATGCCGCGCAGGGGACGAATCCATCCAGCGGCATGACGGACAGCACGGCCCCCGCGACGGCGGTCGCCTGCAATCCGTCGGCCCGAATCAGCAACCTTCCGCTCGATTCGGCGGGATAGTTCGCATCGACGATCGCGAGCTCGTCGCCGTGCCCCATCGCCCTGAGGGTGGCCAGCAATTCCGGCGACAGCAGTGGATCGATGTTCTTCAGCATGGTGGAAGATCCTCCAGGATTTCAGATTTTCTCGCGGCGCCCAGCATCGCCGATGAAACGGTTCCGGGCAAGCTGGACATCCCGTTGCAGCGCGCAAAGCAGGCCTGAACGCGCGTGCTAACATCGCGCGGCTTTCAGCCAAGTGGGGAGCATCATGGCAATCGACCGCAAGACCCTCGGCCGCTCGGGCCTGAAACTTTCCGTGCTCGGTTTCGGCGGCACCGGCCTCGGCAATCTGTACGTCCCGATGACGGAGGCCAGCGCGATGCAGGCGCTGACGGCGGCCTATGCGGCGGACGTCCGCTACTACGATACCGCGCCGCTGTATGGGCATGGCCTTTCGGAGTTGCGCACCGGCGCCGGTTTGCGATCGTTCGACGACACCGAAGTCATCGTGTCTTCCAAGGTCGGCTGGCGATTGAAGCCGGCATTCGGCGCGCCCACCGATGCAGGACTGTTCCGCGACATCACGGCGTTCCAGCGCTACAACGATTATTCGTACGACGGCGCCATGCGTTCATTCGAGGACAGCCTGAATCGCCTCGGCCGGGATCGCATCGACATCGTCATGATCCATGACGTCGATCGCCGCAACCAGGGTACACGCTTCGAAGAAGTATTCGCGCAGGCGATGGCGGGCGCCTACAAGGCGATTCTCTCGCTGCGCGAACAGGGCACGATCACCGCGATAGGGTGCGGCCTGAACGACTGGGAAGCCTGCCAGGCGTTCGCCGAAGCTGGAGACTTCGATTGCTTCCTGCTCGCCGGGCGCTACACATTGCTGGAGCAGGCATCGCTGCAGAGCTTCCTGCCGCTGTGCGAGAAGCGCGGCATCGGCATCGTCCTCGGCGGCCCGTACAACTCGGGCATCCTGGCCAGCGGTGCGGTGCCGGGTGCGTGGTTCAACTACGAGCCCGCGACCGCCGACGTGCTGGCTAAAGTGGCGGCAATTGAAAAAATCTGTTTGGCCCATCGCGTGCCGCTCAAGGCCGCCGCGCTGCAGTTCCCGCTGCACCATCCGTGCGTGGCCAGCGTCATCCCTGGCATCGGCAACGCGAATGAACTCGATGAAAACCTGCGCATGCTGACAACGCCGATTCCGGACGCACTTTGGCGTGATCTGAAGTCGGCTGGCTTGATGGACGTGCGCGCGCCGACGCCGTGATCGACGCGCACCATCACCTGTGGAAGCTCTCGCGCGCTGACTACGGCTGGATCGGCGACGGCACAAATCCCGCAGTTGCGCCCATTGAGCGCGATTTCCTGGTCGCGGAGTATCGCGCGCTGGCGGCGGCCAACGGCATCACAGGAAGCGTTGCCGTACAAGCGGCGCCGACCCTGGCCGAGACGCACTGGCTGCTGGACCAGGCCCATGCCAGCGACGGATTGATTCTGGGCGTGGTGGGCTGGATCGATATGGCGGCGAACGACGCGACGAACACGTTGCACGACCTTGCGCGCGATCCGATGCTGCGCGGAATCCGCCCAATGCTGCAAGACATCGCGGACACCGATTGGATCCTGCAACCAGAATTGGCGCCGGTCATTCGCTCGATTGAGGAACACAACCTTTCGCTCGATCTGCTGGTGAAGCCGCCGCACCTGAAGGCCGCGCATACGCTACTCACACGACATCCCGATCTGCGCGCGATTGTCGATCACGCTGCGAAGCCGTATATCGCCAGCGGTGGATGGCAGCCCTGGGCCGATGACATGCGCCGCATCGCTCGCGATACCTCGGCGCATTGCAAACTTTCAGGGCTCGTTACCGAAGCGCAGCCCGGATGGAAACCCGGCGACTTGCGGCGTTACGTCGACCATCTCGTTGAATGTTTCGGCGCGGGACGGATCCTGTGGGGCAGCGACTGGCCAGTCATGCTGCTCAATGCAGACTATCCGGGCTGGCTGACAACCGCGAAGCAACTTGTCGAATCGCTAACCGCTGCCGAACAGGCCGCGATCTTCCACGACAATGCTGTGCGGTTCTATCGTCTGCCGATAAAAACGGCGTGAGCGTCGGAAATGTCGGGCTAAGCCGCGGCTAGCCTGCGAATGTCCGGGACGGCAATCCCTTGCAGCCCGGATCGACTTCGAACAACGAGCCTGCCAGCGGTTCAGCAGCGCGTTGCGCTTCGTTCAATCCGATCGCCGCGGAGGTCACGAACATGCGGTCCAGGTTCGGGCCCGCGAAAACGCAGCTGGTGATCTGCGAGGCCGGCATCGGGATGGACCGATCGAGGCGTCCGTCGGGACGAAACCGGTCGACTCGCGAACCACCCCAATGTGCGACCCAAACGCAGCCATCCGCATCGACTGTCATGCCGTCCGGATAGCCCTGGCCGGCCTTCAGTTGCAGGAACACCCGCTTGTTCGAAATGACCTCGTCCTTCACGTCGAATACATAGATGCGTTGCAACGGGCTGTCGGTGTGGTACAGGAGACTGCAATCGGCGTTGAATGCCGGCCCGTTGGTAATGCGATAGCCGCTGTCCGCGGTCTGCCATTTCAGATTCGTATCGAGCCGGAACAGGCTACCCGACGCTGCGACTTCTTCATCGTCCATTGAGCCCGCCCAGATGCGCCCCTGCGCATCGGCCTTGGCGTCGTTCAGGCGATTGCCCGGATGGGCCGCATCCGGATTGCCGATCGGCGTGACCTTAACCGGATCGAGGGTCAGGAAAGCAAAGCCCACTTTTTTGAAGCCGGCAACGAAGCCGGGGTGGTCGCGCCGCTCGATGACCCAGCCGATTCGTTCGGGCATCGGCCAGCTTTTCTTCGACTCATCCGCGAGCGACAGGCGATGCAGCAACTGGCCCTTGATGTCGACCCAGTAGACCGCGTTGTCGCGCGCGGACCAGAGTGGCCCTTCGCCGAGAAGCGCGCCGGCGGGCCAGCGAGCAATCGGGGTCATGAATGACCTCGATTGCAGGGTCGAGGGGCGTGGGGCGTGGGACGAGGGAAGTTCAAGGGCGTTTTCTCAAGCGTCAGACGCCGAGTCCAGATTCAAAAGCGATTCGAGCGAGTCGCTCTCGGTTGCGAGCTTTTCCCTCGTCCCTCGTCCCTCGTCCCTCGTCCCTCGTCCCTCAAGATCACGTCCATCCCGCATCCACTACCAGATTCTGCGACGTGATCATCTTCGCGTCTTCCGAGGCGAGGAACAGCACCATGTTGGCGAGGTCCTCCGGTTGCAGCCGTCCCTTCAGACATTGCAACGCATCCATCTGTTTGTCGCCTTCCGGCGTAAGCCAGAGTTTTTTCTGGCGCTCGGTCATGACCCATCCCGGGGAGACGGTGTTGGCGCGGATATTGAACGGTCCGAGGTCGCGCGCGAGCCCGCGCGTCAGGCCATGGATGGCGGCCTTGCTCGTGGTGTACGCCGGCATGCCGCCCGAAGCAGTCATCCAGGAGATCGAGCCAAAATTGATGATGGAACCGCCGCCGAGACGTTTCATCTGATCGACGACGGCCTGAGCGGCAAAGAACTGGTGACGCAAGTTGACCGCGACGCGTTCGTCCCAGTACTCCACGGTCACACTTTCGATCGAATGGCGATCGTCGCGCGCTGCATTGTTCACGAGCACGCCGATGTCGCCGAGTTCGGTTTGCGCGGTTTTGATGGCTTCGCGCAATTGGTTGATGTCACGCACATCGCACGGTACGAACACCGGCGTCGGGCCCTTGCCCTTAAGGCTCGCGACGAGTGCCTTGCTGGCGACCTCGTCGATGTCGATAAAGGCGACCTTCGCGCCATTGCGCGCGAACCCTTCCACGATCGCTGCACCGATCCCCGATCCACCGCCGGAGATGAATGCGACTTTGTCTTTCAGACTGGGATAAGTGGCGGGAGCGGCGGCCATGAAGTGTCCTTGAAGAATGAAAACGCCGGCTATCGCCGGCCTGGTGTCGTGCGCAGTATAACGCCCCTCCATCCCCCTCTCCCCGACGCGCGGACACGTTCCTGATGGAATCAGCCGTTTGCGGGTAGCGCGTCAAAGCATCGCTTCCCGCCCCGGATGGCTCCGCCAACGCCGTGTCAGCGATGCCTCTCCCACCAGGGGAGAGGGAGTTTTGGAGCGAAGCGATTCCGTGTTAAGGCTGCTTAAAAGCTCCCTCTCCCCTGGTGGGAGAGGGTAGGGGAGAGGGGGCGCTTCAGCTTTTTCCAGATGATCGCGTCCAGCGAGATCTTTCCCGGCCCATGAAACAGGATCACCAGAATCAACACGCCCCAGTAGATGTGCTGCGCAAGCGCGGCCTCGGCGTCCATCAGGAATTCCCAGTACGAGACGACCGCCATGATATTGACGAAGGTGAGGCTGAACGCGCCGAAGCGAGTCGCCAGCCCGAGCGTCAACAGCACGGGGAAAAACAGCTCCCCGAAGGTGCCCATGACCGCTGCCAGTTCCGGCGGCAATACGGGCACCTGATACTCGTCCCGGAACAGCGCCAAGGTCGTGTCCCAATCGCGGATCTTGGTCAACCCGGACAGGAAAAACACTTTCGAGATGTAGAGACGAATGCCCAGATCCAGCACGCTGGCAAGGCAGTTGAGCAGGCAGCGGCACTTCGCCATCCAGGGTATGGCTTTTTGTATCAGGGTCACGGTCATCCTCCGTTGATTTGAAAATCGACGATGACGGCCGATGCGATCCATTCGACCAGCCAGCCGCCGAGGTCGAACGCTACGTCGTGCAACTGGGCTGCGGACAGCGCGGTTTCGAGCGTCCCGCCCTGCTCGACCGCTTTCAGGAACGCCGCCGCCGCGGGAGGGATTTCCATTACTTCGACGCGAAAACGCGGACGGTAAACCAGGACGTATGCAGGCTCGCGCGAGAAATCGACTTCGAATGCGCCTTCGTACTGGCTCTGATTCACTTCCCAGATGCGGGCCAGCGGAAACGCCGAATGCATGAAGCTGCATGCCGGGTTCAGCCGTGGCATCAGATCACCCTGTTGTTCCGGGGCGACCGTTGCCAGCCGCGCCGGATCGAATGCGACAACGTCGGCCGCGTAATGCGCGCGATGCACCCGCCATTCGAGGCGGGCGACGTCGGCCAGATAAGCGATCTCCCGGGCCGGGGCAAACTCGTCGAGAAAGCCGGCGAACGATTCGCCATATTCATTGAGATCGCCGCTGACGGACGGATACCGCATTCCGTACTCGCGCGCCAATCCTGAAAAGAAATCTTCGCCCACAATTTTTGCTACGACAGGATAGGAACCACCCAGCGCATTCGCGGTATTTGCCCGCGCGTTGCCCCGATAAATGCCGAAGCGCTTTCCAATGTCGCCGGCAGATCGAAATAAATCGGGCGTGCCACCGTCCATGGATTCCAGGCCCGCGCAGAAACGCGCCTGCAGGTCCGCGAGCTCAGACATGCGCAAGCGCCATGATCCGCTGTGCTTTCGACGCTTCGTCCAGCAGGACGTCCAGCGCGGGAATCGCGGTGTCCCATTCGATTAGTGCCGGCACAGCGTCGAAACGCGCGCAAGCCGCTTCGTAAAGTGCCCATACCGGCGCGGCAATGCGCGAACCGTGGTCGTCGATCAGCAGGTCTTCGCTCGGGGAGTGCCCAGCCAGATGAATTTCGCCGACCAGACCCACCGGAATTTCCGACAGTGCGCGGCCGGTATCGAACCCGTGGTTGATCGAGTTGACATACATATTGTTGACGTCGAGCAAAATGCCGCAGCCGCTGCGACGCGCGAGCTCGGCGAGAAAAGAAAACTCGGACATGTCGGAATCGCTGAACTCCAGATAGCTGGAAACGTTCTCGACCAGAATGCGCCGGCGCAACGTGTCCTGGACTTGCGTTACACGCGCAACGATTTGTTCCAGCGCTGCGTTGGTATAGGGCAGCGGCAGCAGGTCATTGAAGTGGCGCGCGCCGATGGCGCCCCAGCACAGATGCTCGGACACCAGCGCTGGCTCGATGCGATCGACCAGCCGTTTCAGTTTCGCGAGATGCGCCTCGCGCAGGCCGTCGGCGGAACCGATCGACAAGCCGACTCCATGCAGGCTCAGCGGATAGCTCGCGCGGACGTGATCGAGCACATGCAGGTCGTAGCCACCGGCGCCGAAATAGTTTTCGCTATGGACTTCCAGCCATGCAGCCGGAGGATTTGAATCGAGGAATTCGCGGTAATGGCAGGCGCGCAATCCAATTCCGGCACCGAAGGCGGCAGGTTGTCGTTCCTGGACGGCGGGCGCGTTCATGCTTGAAAAAGCACCGGCACGGAATATTGAAGGCTCGTCCGCGCCGATGCAGGGGGAGGTATTGAATTACTTCTTGAAGGCGAGCTGGCCGCCCATTTTTTCGCATGTGCCCTTGGCGACGTAGTTCCATTCCGCCGGCGCATTGTCGCTTGTCGCTTGTCCGGCGCATGAGTGCGACTTGGTCGCATTGGCGCAATCGTTCTTGCCTGCCTTGGACACGCCGTAGCACTTTTCCTTGTCCTTGTCGGCAGCCAGGGCCCCGGCCGAAGCCAGGGCGATGACGCTGGCGAGCGCGGAACTCACGATGAGGTTGCGATTCATGAAATCTCCTTGTTGGTGGGTAGGTCGAAACGAAATTGCTGCTGTCGTCGGTCTGCGCAGTGCCCGGATCCTGTCATGAGACGGAGGGACACCGCGCTTGAGCACTGATACGGCGTAAATCGGACGCCGGATTCAGGGGCTCGCTGGAATCGCGGGCCGGGTTCGACGCGGGAATTGTACCGGTGGCCCATGGCGGCGGGGCGCCGCGACTAGCCGGACTTCAGGAAGGCCACTTCCTG
>JBDTTE010000147.1:0-9534 GCA_039930785.1 Betaproteobacteria bacterium
CGTCACCGCTTTTCCCGTCACCCGTCACCGATTTCTCAACGCAACGCGGCGAGAAATCCTAGCAACAGCGCCGTGACTTCCACCGGACGCTCCTGCTGGATCCAGTGTCCCGCACCGTCGATGATTTCGCACACGCGCAGGTCGTCGACCCAGCGCTTCATGTTGGCGACCATGTCGAAGTCCGGAACGAACTTGAGTACGCCGTCGCGCCGGCCGGCGATGAAGCAGGTCGGCCGCGTGATGCGCGCACCGGTCAGTGCCGTCAGGTTCTCCCAATCGCGCTGCTGGTTGCGATAGCGATTCAGCGGGCCGCGGAAGCCGCTTTGCTGAAATTGCGAAACGAAGTAGTCGATATCCGCGTCGGTAAGCCACGCCGGCAGCGTTTCCGGGTCGGGAAGGTCGTCGAGCATGCCTGCGTCCGGTTTTTTGTCGGCGCGGAACAGGCCTTTCGGTGAATCGCCCGACCCCGCGTAGTAGATCTTGCGCAGCGAGGTGCGAATATCGGCTTCGAACTCGGCTTCCGCAACGCCGGGTTCCTGGAAATAAAGTTGGTAGAAGAAGCGGCCCGCGTAGATCTGTCGCCAGAGATCGATCGAGGATATTTTGCCGCGCGGTGAATAGGGCACGCTGAGCGCCGCCACGGCGCGCACCCGATCGGGGTGCAGGGCGGTGGTATTCCATACGATCGGCGCGCCCCAATCGTGGCCGAACAGGATCGCCTGCTTCTCGCCGAAGTGGTCGATGAGCCCGACCACGTCGCCGACCATGCTCTGCATGTCGTAGGCTTCGATCGCCTGCGGTTTGTCGCTGCCGCCGTAGCCGCGCACGTCCGGCACCACGACGCGATAGCCCGCATCGCGCACCGGCCCGATCTGGTGGCGCCAGGAATACCAGGATTCCGGCCAGCCGTGGATCATGAGGACCAGTGGACCTTCGCCCTCGACGACGCAACGCAGGTTTACGTCGTTGCTGCGGATCGTTTCAAACCTGGGCGAATTCGGCATGGGCGGAATGCGATAAGCTTTGCGGGAGAGCCAAGACTAACACCGGCGCGCCATTTCGACTCGCGCTCGCCTACAGGCGAGCTCTATCGAGCCACACGCCGACACAAAAACGGACGGAGGAGCAATGCGCATCTACATGATAGGCGCCGGCGCGATGGGCGGCGTGTATGGCGGGCTGCTTTCGAAAGCAGGCTACGACGTGACCCTGATCGACCCGCGCGAGGACCACATCGGTAAAATCCGCGGCGGGGGCATCGCGATCGAGGGCATGCGCGGTTCGCACACCATCAAGTTGCCGGCGCAGACCACTTCGGGCGACTTGCCGCCGGGTGACCTGGCGTTCATTTTCACGGACTCGAATTCGACGCCCGATGCCGCCAAAGCGGCGAAGAAGCTGCTGAAGCCGGACGGCTTCGCGCTGACCCTGCAAAACGGCATCGGCAACGTCGAGGCGCTGGTCGCGGAACTCGGGCGCGAGCGCGTCATCGCCGGGGTTTCCATGAACAGCGCCGCGAATCCCGCTGCGGGGAGATCCGCGTACACCAATGTCGGCATGACCTCGATCGGCGAGCTGGACGGCCGGGACAGCGTGCGCGTCAAGGAAGTCGCCGCGATGCTGAACAAGGCGGAGATCCCGACCGAGATCATCCCGGACCCGATGAACTGGATCTGGGGCAAGTTCGTGCTGAACTGCGGCGTGAACGCGCTGACGGCGATCACCGGCTTGCGCAGCGGCGAGATGTACCGGACGCCCGAAGTCAGCGCGCTGCAGGATCGCGTCATCGACGAGATCATGGCCGTGGTCGAGCGCAAGAAGTTGAACCTGCCGGAGAAAGATCCGCGCAAGAAAATCAAGGACCACTGCCGCATCCGCTACAACAAGCCATCGATGATGCAGCATATCGAGCAGGGCCGGCGCACGGAGATCGATGCGCTGAACGGTGCGTTGGTGCGGGAGGCCAAAGCGCTCGGCATCGCCACGCCGTACAACGAAGCCGTTGTCGCGGTGGTCAAGGGGCTCGAGAAAAGCCGGCACCAGACACTGCACGAAGCCCCTCGCGACTATAAAAAACTCGAAGAAGAGGCGGAACGCGAGGCGGGCAAACACTGAGATCGCGTCTGCAACGCCGGTTGCCTCCCGGGTCGTCATTCCCGCGCAGGCGGGAATCCAGTGCTTGAAAGGCAATCGTTACTGGCCGGCTTCGATGCCTCGTTGGTTTGTACTGGATTCCCGCCTGCGCGGGAATGACAGCCCGGATGGTACGCAACGCGAGACGGGCTGTTTTATCCGATACAAAACCGCGGCGTTCGGCGAGAATGCTGGCAGGGAGGCCGACCAAAGAGGAGACGCCATGGTAGTGACGCCGTTCTATGCGGGTGTGTTGGCCTTGTTCTATTTGTTGTTGAGCGTTCGCGTTGTGTCCTTGCGACAGGGCGGGATTTCGCTCGGGGATGGCGGCGATACGCGCTTGTTGCGCCGGATTCGCGGCCATGGGAATTTTTCGGAGTACGTGCCCTTCATCCTGCTGATGATGGGTTTTCTCGAGCTGGGCCATAACTCGATCTACGTGCTGCATGCGCTGGGCATCGCGCTGCTGGTGTCGCGGTTACTGCACGGCTATGCGTTCAGCTTCCGGGAGCGTTTCGGATTCGGACGCATAGGGGGTGCGGGGCTGACCTTCCTTGTCCTTGGCATCTGCGGCGTACTGTGCATTCTTCAGGGACTGCGCGGATTCGCAATCAGCTGATCGCGACCCCGCAGGCACGAGGCACTAGGCGCTAGGCGCGAGGGTCTGAAACCTCGTGCCTAGTGCCTCGCGCCTAGCGCCTAGCCCGTCGCGCCTAGCCCTTTGCCCACATGACTTCCGCGCCCTTTGCGGCGGCGCGGGTCAGCAGATCGATCAGCGGGAAGGCCCGCTGCCCCAGGGAAACCTGAACTTCCCCGGCGTCTTTGTCATCCGCGTTGCGGGGTTCCGATTGGCCCGCGACCGCGGATTTCAGCTGGGCCAGTGCTGCGGGGATGTCCTGCGCCAGGATTGCGCTCGGCACCGTCCCGCTGTGGCCCATTGCTTTGAGAAGCTGCACGGCGATGTCGCCGTTCATGGTGAAGCTGCCTGCGTCGCTGTCGAATTTTATGAGCATGATGGGGCGTGGATCCGTTCCATATTGGGAGAGTGAGTGGATGCCCGTTAGGCGATGCAACCGGATCTTTGGTTCCATCCGGGTTCGTGACGCGTCGCCGCACGCGGAAACCGCTCTGAAGCGCGCGTGGCACCCGGGCATTATGCGTCTAAAATTTAGTACGTCGGCCGCCGGTTTATGAGGTAGATTGTCAGGCGGTCCAGTTGTTTGCGGGAGAGCAGATCTGTGGCTGTGCAGGCGGTCGACAGCTTTATCGATGGATTAACAGGATATCTTCGGGTTGCATCCGAAATACTCCGCGGCCTGCCGACCCAAAATTTCCCCGAGTTCTTCATCGCAGCAGCAGGTGGCGCCCTGGTTTGCGGGCTGTTTGTCCACCTGCGGCATCGCAGATCCCGCGCGGAACAGGCCCGTCGTTTCGCGAGCCTGGCCGAAGGCAGGGATGAGGCAGCGAAGGTAGTCGAAGAACAATACCGCACCCTGTTCCAGGGCAACCCCGTTCCCGCATTCATTTGTGAGCCCCGCAAGTGGCGCATTCTCGACGCGAATGAGGCGGCCGCGCAGGAGTACGGCTACACGCGCGAGGAACTATTCAAGATGAGCCTGCCGGAGCTTGGGCCCGCCGAAGATGCGGAAAAGCTGCCGGACGCGCTCGTGTCACCGGGCCTCGGATCGGGCGATGCCGGGATCTGGCGGCACCATCGCAAGGATGGCACGGCATTCGATGTCGAACTGATGTCGTACCGGATACAGCACGGCCGGCAGCAGGTTCGCGCCGTTGTCGCCCGCGATGTCACCACGCACAACCGGATTGTCGAGGAAACGCGGCGCCAACTCGAGCGTTTCGAATTCGCGTCCGACGCAACCAATGACGTCGTACTGGATTGGGATCTCGCCAGCGACGAGATGTGGCGCAGCCCGAACTACGCAACCGTGTTGGGCCGGAACGACGCGGCGACCGGCAATGCGGGTCTGAACATGGCCGCCTGGCTGGAGCACGTCCATCCGGAAGACCGGGCGCGCGTGCAGGAGCAGTTGCTCGCCGTGGGCGATTCGCCATCCAGCCAATGGAGCCAGGAATTCCGGCTGGTGCGCGACGATGGCAAAGTCATGCACGTGGTTGCTCGCGGCCATGTCACGCATGCCGAGGACGGTGCTGCGCGGCGCCTCGTGTTCGTGCTGCAGGACCTGACCGAGCGCAAGGAGGCGGAAGAACGCACGCGCTTCCTCGCGGACCATGACGAACTGACTGGGCTCCCGAACCGCAGCCTGTTCCGCCAGGCCCTCAACAAGGCGCTGGCACGTTCCGAGCGCAGCGGCAAGATGCTGTCCATCCTGTTCTTCGACCTCGATCGCTTCAAGAACATCAACGACAGCCTCGGGCCCGACGCCGGCGACGAAGTGCTGCGCGCGGTCGCGGAACGGCTGACGGCGTGCGTGCGCAAGATCGACATGGTCGCGCGCTTCGGCGGTGACGAATTCGCGGTGCTGACCGAAGGCCTGACGGCCGAAGATCAGGCGAGCACCGTCGCGCGAAAAATCCTCGAGGCGTTGTCGACACCGATGGTCCTCGCCGGCCGGCAGTACCGCCCGGCCGCGAGCATAGGCATCAGCACTTACCCGACCGACGGCCACGACGCCCAGTCGCTGCTGAAGCACGCCGACATCGCGATGTATCGCGCGAAGGAGGAGGGCCGCGGCACCTTCCAGTTTTACTCCGAGCAACTCAATACCCACTCGTTGCAGCGCCTGGAGTTCGAATCCAACCTGAGCAACGCGTTGAACAATCGCGAGTTCGTGCTTTACTACCAGCCCAAGATCGACCTTGCGACCGGAAGCATCACCGGCGTCGAGGCGCTGATCCGCTGGATCAGCCCGCAGTTTGGCTTTGTACCGCCCGGCGAATTCATTTCCATCGCCGAAGAAACCGGCCTCATCGTGCCCATCGGTCGATGGGTGGCCCAGACAGCCTGCGTGCAGAACCGCGCGTGGCAGAAAAGCGGCCTGCCGCAGCTGCGCATTGCGATCAACATCTCCGCAAGGCAGATGTCGGACAAGGGGCTGGTCGAATTCATCTCCGACACCGTGCGCAAGACGGGCCTGACCGTGGAGTCGCTCGAGCTTGAAATCACCGAGAGCGCGGTGATGAGCAACCAGGGCCACGCCGAGAAGGTGCTCGCCGAATTCAAGCAGCTGGGTTTCCACCTCACGATGGACGATTTCGGCACCGGTTATTCGTCGCTGGCTTACCTCAAGCGCTTCCCCTTCGACAGCGTGAAAATCGACCAGTCGTTCGTGCGCGGCATTCCCGAGAGCAAGGACGACGGTGCCATCGTAGAGGCCATCATCGCCATGGCGCACAGCTTGCAGCTGAAGGTCGTCGCCGAAGGAGTCGAGACCAAGGCGCAGGCCGATTTCCTGCGCAAGCTGGGCTGCGACCAGGCGCAGGGTTATCATTACAGCAAACCCATTCCATCGAGCGATATCGTGAAACTGCTCTATAAATCCATGCCACGCGATCCCGGCAGCCCGCAGCCGCGGGAGACGGATGTCACCGGGCAGGCCGTCCTGGCGGCGCGTCAGGAAACCGGTACCGGAGGATGAACGGACGAGGGATGATCGGACGCGGTGGCCACCGTGCCTTGACGACGTCCCCGATACCCAGAGGAAGCAATACAACCCCGCGCCTCGCGGGCTCTGAATGAGTTCCACCTCGCGACCCCGGCCGCCTCGCGTTTCCGAAACCAGAAGTCCTGTCTCCGCTGCGATCCCGGATACTGCCCATTCGGGGCTTCCGACGGATCCCGCGCTGCATTGCCTTAACACGGTCTTTGGCTTTCCCGCGTTTCGCGGCGCGCAGCGCGAGATCGTCGGGCACGTGATGGCGGGCGGCGACGCGCTGGTGCTGATGCCCACCGGCGGCGGCAAGTCTTTGTGTTACCAGTTGCCGGCGCTCTTGCGGGAAGGCACCGCGCTGGTGATTTCACCGCTGATCGCGCTGATGCAGGACCAGGTGGCGGCGCTGCGGCAACTCGGCGTGCGAGCCGCCTTCCTGAATTCCACGCTCGACGGACGCGAAGTCGTCGCGGTCGAGCGCGCGTTGCGCAACGGCGAACTGGATTTGCTCTATGTCGCGCCGGAGCGGCTGGTGATGCCGCGAATGCTCGAAGTGCTGGAGCAATCCCGGATCGCATTGTTCGCCATCGACGAAGCCCATTGCGTGTCGCAGTGGGGCCATGATTTCCGTCCGGAATATTTGCAACTGTCGCTGTTGCATGAGCGGTTCCCCTCCGTGCCGCGCATCGCGTTGACCGCGACGGCGGACATGCAGACACGCACGGAGATCAGGCAGCGCCTGGCGCTGGGCGACGCTCGCGTGTTCGTTTCCAGTTTCGATCGGCCGAACATCCGCTACACCATTGTCGACAAGCAGGAGGCCAGGCAGCAGTTGTTGCGCTTCATCCGCGAAGCGCATTCCGGTGAGGCCGGCATCGTCTATTGCCTGTCGCGCAAGAAAGTCGATGAAACCGCGGCGTGGCTCAAAGATCAGGGCGTCGCCGCGTTGCCCTACCACGCCGGGATGGACTCGGTTTCTCGTGCGGACCATCAAGCGCGATTCCAGCGCGAGGAGGGCATCGTCATGGTCGCCACGATTGCGTTTGGCATGGGCATCGACAAACCGGATGTGCGCTTCGTCGCCCATCTGGATCTGCCCAAGAGCATCGAAGGCTATTATCAGGAGACCGGCCGGGCGGGCCGCGACGGCGCAGCCGCCGACGCGTGGATGTCTTACGGCCTGGGCGACGTGGTGCAGCAGCGTCGCATGATCGACCAGTCGGAAGGCAGCGAGGAATACCGTCGCGTGTCGTTCGCGAAACTCGAAGCGCTGCTCGGCTTGTGCGAGACGGCGGGCTGCAGGCGAGTGCGCCTGCTCGACTACTTCGGCGAACCCAGCGAGCCGTGCGGAAATTGCGATACCTGCATCGAGCCGCCGCAAACCTGGGATGCGACCGACGCGGCACGCAAAGCCCTGTCGTGCATTTTCCGCACCGGACAGCGATTCGGTTCGCGGCACCTGATCGACGTCCTGCGCGGCCATGTTACCGACCGCGTCATCCAGTGGGGCCACCGTGACCTGAGCGTGTTCGGCATCGGCGCCGACATTGACGAAGCGGCCTGGCGCGATGTGTTCCGCCAACTGGTGACGCTTGGTTTCGTGCGCCCGGACCATGAAGCATTCGGTGCGCTGCGCCTGACCGAAACCAGCCGGCCGGTACTGAAAGGCGAGCAGCGCATCGACATGCGCCGCATGGTGCCGCGCAAAGGTAAAAGTGCAACGGTTCGCCGCAAGGCGGGTTCAGACGCATTGACCGGCGCGGACTCGGCGTTGCTCGAACGCCTCAGGCAGTGGCGCAGCGATCAGGCGCGCGAGCAATCGCTGCCTGCGTACGTGATTTTCCATGACGCCACTTTGTCGGCGATCGCGTCCGCACGGCCGATCGACATCGACGGGCTTTCCATCATCCACGGCATCGGTACAAAGAAGCTGGAACGCTACGGTCCAGCGCTCCTGACGCTGCTGCTCGACGAATCAGATGTCATTCCCGACCACAACCGGGCTGCGACAACCAGCCGCTCACCACTCACCGCCGATTAATGACCCACGACCTGACTGCCCTCGAACGACCGTCTTCCAAGAAAGAACTCTTCGTCGCCTTCACGCTGTTGGCGCTGCAGGGCTTCGGCGGCGTTATCGCCGTCGCGCAGCGCGTGTTGTGCGAGCAAAGGCGCTGGCTGACTCGCGAGCAGTTCGTCGAGGTGCTTGCCGTCGCGCAAGTCCTGCCTGGGCCCAACGTGTGCAATGTTGCGTTGACGATCGGCGATCGCTTCTTCGGCTGGCGCGGGGCGTTCGCCGCGCTCGCGGGGATGATGGCCATCCCGCTGGTCATCGTGCTGCTGGTCACCGCGGTTTATGCGGAATTCGCCGCGAATCCGGCGGTGGCCGGCGCGTTGCGCGGCATGGGTGCGGTGTCCGCCGGGCTGATCGTCGGTACCGGTCTCAAGCTGGTCGGCGCGCTGCGCGAAAATCCGATGCGCATGCCGGTGAGCAGCGCATTCCTCATCGCCGCGTTCGCCGCGGTGGCGCTCCTGGGATGGCCGCTCGTGTGGGTCATACTGGTTCTCGGCGCAATGGCCTGCGCGTTTTCCTGGTTGCGCCTGAGGCAGCAATTCGGTCCACCGGACGGGCTGTGAACGCGGCGGTCCCAGCCGACCTGCTCGCGCTGTTCGGCCACTTCCTGTTGTTGTCGCTGCTGTCGATCGGCGGCGCCATCACGGTGGCGCCGGATATGCATCGCGTAATGGTCGACCAGATGGGGCTGCTGACCGACGCGCAGTTCAATTCTTCGATAGCCATCGCGCAAGCGTCGCCCGGACCCAACGTGTTGTTCGTCGCGGTGATGGGTTACCAGGCCGCGGGCCTGGCCGGCGCGGCGGTCACCTTGCTCGGCATCATGCTGCCTTCAACGACCCTCGCACTCTCCGCGGCGCGCTGGGGACACGCACGACGCGAATGGCGCGGAGTGCGGGCCTTCAAGGCGGGCATGGCGCCGATCGTGATCGGCCTGATCTTTGCCACCGGGTGGATACTCAGCGTCAAGGTGCCCGGCTGGAGCCATTTGCTGCTAACCGTCGGCGCGGCACTGTTTGTATGGCGCACGCGTGTTCATTTGTTGTGGCTGGTTGGAACGGGCGCGTTGTGCGGGGTGCTGGGGTGGGTGTGAAAAAACAGGCGATGAGCGATGGGCGATGAGTAATGAGTGATGGGCAATGAGTGATGGGTAATGGGTAACTAGTTCTATTAGGCGGGCGCCTGATTCTTTAGAATCATTGCTGCCTTCCAATCACTCATTACTCATCGCCCATTACGCATCGCTCATCGCTCATGATGGAGTAACTCATGCAATACAAACTCTACTACTGGCCAACCATCCAGGGACGTGGCGAATTCGTCAGGCTGGCGCTGGAGGAGGCGGGCGCGGAATACGTGGATGTCGCGCGTCGATCCGGCAAAGGCATGGGAGTGGCCGCGCTGCTGCGTTTTATCGAAGACGAAAAACTCGGTGATGCGCCGTATGCGCCGCCATTCCTGAAGACAGGCAAGCTGGTCATCGGCCAGACTGCGAACATCCTGTTCTATCTCGGGTCACGGCACGATCTCGCGCCCCGCGGTGAGACCGGGCGACTCTGGGTAAACCAGTTGCAACTGACGATCGCCGATTTCGTAACCGAGATCCACGATACGCACCATCCGATTTCCAGCTCGCTCTACTATCGCCAGCAGAAAGCCGAAGCGCGTCGACGCACAAAGTATTTCCGCAGCGAGCGC
>JBDTTE010000148.1:0-9523 GCA_039930785.1 Betaproteobacteria bacterium
TACCCACGATGGCGATCCGCATGATCCCTCCCAGGAAACGGTGAAACTGGGAAGGAAAGTTACGGCGCGGCCATTACACGCGAAGAGGCACTCTGGCGGCGCGACTTAGTGCTAATTCCTCAGTCGCGTGATCTCTCACGCATGCGCATCAACCCGTCAGCAGATAGCCGAGGTGGCGCGCCGGATCGAGCTTGTACGCCAGGCGTCGCCAGCGCGCTTCGCGCGAAGAAAAAACCGGTATGCCGTGCGCCGCGATCTTCTGCGCCATGCGCGCATGCTCGCGCAAGGCCATGTCGCGATGGCGATTCGATCCCGTAATCGACTGCGGATAAATCCTGAATTCACCGAGTGCGCGTCGGCTCGTCGCGAAGCGTGCCCCGCTCAGTGCCAGGTCGACGAGGAGTTCGCCATCCCAGCTGATGCGGTTCTCGATATTGAATCCGCCGGCCCGCTCGAACGCGCCGCGGCGAAAAAAAGTTGCCTGCTGGCCGACGGTGCAGATTCCCGCGGCATAGCGCGCAAGATCGAAGCGGTCCGCAGTGCGCCCACGCAAGGCATGGCGTCCGCCCTCATCCACCATGTGGATGGCGCCGCAAAGGACATCGACGTCAGGATGACTGGAAAAATAGCGTTGAACATAGTCGAGCGCCCCCGCGACCAGGCGATCGTCGGCGTTGATGTAACCGAATACGTCACCGGTGGCCAGCGCGAAACCCTTGTTCAATCCGTCCGCAGGCCCGTTGTCGGGCTCGAAGACGCGGTGGTCGATCCGGTTTCCGCGCGCGGCGAGGAGTTCGCGGCTGCCATCGATCGAGCCCGGATCCACCGCGATGTACTCGAGCTTCGCGAGGCCCTGCGACAGCACGGACTCTACGCATTCGCCAAGGAAGCGGCCCTGGTTGTAGGAAATGGTAACGATTGAAATTTGTGGTGCGGTCATGTCACAACACTCTGCGAATATCGGTTCGTGGGCCCGCATGCACGGCTATCGATCCAAAAGAACCAGTTGCGTGTCACGTCTCCGCAACATCGGTCTGACCTGGCCAAAATGACTGCGGGCACGCGTAGTCATGAAATTGTGATCTGGCCTTGTTACAAATCAGGGTTCGTCCCAGCAGGTACCGACCGGTTCTGCGGCGGACGCCCGTAGCGATTCCGGATCGACCATGTTTGCCGTCGTTGCCAACCGATTTTTCCAGCTCGCCGCCCTGCTGACGTCGAAGCAATTCGACGCCACCACGGCGCAGGGACGCGCCAGCGAGCGCCAGCGCCGGGCCGCGCTCAGTGCCGCCACCGCCGCCGTCGCCAAAATCCTCTCCGTCGCAAGCATATTGATCACCGTGCCGCTGACGCTCTCTTACCTGGGCGCGGAACGTTACGGCATGTGGATGGTGATCAGTTCTTTCACGATCATGCTGTCGTTCGCCGACCTCGGCATTGGCAACGGCATCGTCACCGCCGTTGCGAATCTGCACGGTAAGAGCGATCGCGTCGCCATCCGCAACCAGATATCGAGCGCACTCGCGCTGCTCGGCGGCGTCGGCGTGTTGATCGCGCTGGTTGCCGTGCTCGTTGTGCCGCACGCCCGCAGCGACGTCCTGTTTAACGTGACGACGGAACAGGCGCGGGCGGAAGCGGCTCCGGCGTTGTCGGTCTTTTTGTTGTGCCTGGCGCTGGCTTTGCCAACCGGCATCGCGCAGAAAGTCCAGATGGGCCTGCAAAAGGGATTCACCGCCAACCTGTGGCAGTGCCTCGGCAGCCTCCTCGGCCTGGCAGGCGTCATCGCAACAATCCAGTGCGGCGGTGGCGTGCCGTGGCTGGTTGCGGCGGTATCCGGTGCACCGCTCATTGCCGCCATCGCCAATTTCTTCTGGTTTTTTCTGGTCGTGGACCGCGACTTGCGCCCGGGGCCGCGGCATGTGACCCGCGCCGGCATACGCCGCATTGCCCACGTTGGCCTGCTTTTCTTCGCGCTGCAGATTGTCGTGAGCGTCGCATTCGCGGCTGACAATCTGATCATCGCCCGCGTTCTCGGCGCAAGTGCCGTTGCGACTTACGCCATTCCCGAAAAAATGTTCGCCCTGATCACAAGCGTGGTCATGCTCGCGGTGACACCGCTCTGGCCTGCGTACGGCGAAGCCATCGCGCGCGGCGACAACGCCTGGGTCAGGCGCGCGCTCGGACGTTCCATCCGGTTTGCCATGCTGGCCGCTGCACTCGCGTCTGCGGCGCTGGTCGCCTTCGGTGGGGAAATCACGAGGCTGTGGGTCGGCACCAGCATCAGCGCGCCGATCGTGCTGCTGGCCTGCCTCGGCATCTGGAAAACCATCGAAGCAGGCGGCAACGCGCTCACGGTCTTCCTGAATGGCGCCGGGCAACTGAAACTGCAACTGCTCTTTCTGCTGCCAATGGCGATCAGTTCGATACTGCTGAAGATCCTGCTGGTAAAAACGCTCGGCCTTCCCGGCATTGCCATCGGCATGGCCACGGCTTACGTTCTGTTTGTGGTGATTCCGTGGGCGTTTTTACTGCCCCGGATACTGCGCTCGCACGCGACGCCGGGCACATGAACGCCGGACCAATCACAGCGCCCGCAAGCAGCGATCGCGACCACGCACCGGGCCGCGCGGGCGACCCCCAATGCCCGTCGTGCGGGAGTAGACAGATTGCGCGCGTCGGCCGCATTCCCGATGCACACGGATTTGGCGGTGTGTGCCTCGATACACCGCTTGCCGGCGGCGGGCTTCACGAGTGCCCGCACTGCAGCCTGCTGTTTCGCCATCCACGGCTCTCCAAGGATCAGCTGGATCGGCTCTATCGCGCGGCGGCCCCGGACATCTGGCAAGGCTCGGCGACGCAGCGGCCCGATTGGGAACGCGCCGCGCGTCACATTCGTGCGATGGGAACGAATCGAACCATCCTCGACGTCGGCTGCTTCGACGGTGGATTTCTCGCGTTCCTTGGAGACGCATACCGGCGTTCGGGCATCGAGATTCAGCCGCAAGCCGCGCAGCGTGCCGCACAGCGCGGCATCGATATCGTGGGCAGCGACCTGGCATCCCTGGGCGACCTGCACAGCCGGTACGACGCGGTGGTAGCGCTCGATGTGATCGAGCACGTGGCCGACCCGAAGGCTTTCCTGCGCGCCCTCGCGAGCGTGACGAAACCCGACGGCGTGATCATCATCGCGACCGGGAATACCGACGCCCTGCCCTGGAAAATCATGGGCGGCCTGTACTGGTACTGCTGCATCGCCGAGCACATCGCGTTCATCAATCCGCGATGGTGCGGGAAGGTCGCCGATGAGTTGCAGCTGAGCTTGCTCGGGATTGAAAAATACAGCCACAAGCCTTCGCCGATCCTGCGCGTGATCCTCCACGCCGGCGCAAACCTGTTTTTCCGTTTATCGCCCGCCATCGCCTCGAAGGCAAAAGATTTCTGGAACGTGGTTCGCGGAAAACGACGCACCGGTCCACAGGCCCTGCCGCCACCCTGGCTCGCAGCGGACGACCATATCATCGCCTGCTTCCGGAAACCGGCGGCGGGCCCGGTGACTGACAGAACGTGAGCAACGACGCAGTTCGACGCCCACCCACCCGATTGAAATCGCGCAGACAGCATCCATGACTTCGAACTTCATAAGATATCTGAACAAACCGGAATACTGGGGGAGGCCACGAGTGCTCCTGCACCGCCTTCTCAGTCCCCGCAAGGACGGCAACCGGGCGCTGGCCGACCTTCCCTGGGGCCTGTCGATGGAGGTCAATCCCGATGAAGCGATCGGACGCGCGCTACTGCACACCGGGCTCTTCGACATTTCCGCCGCGGAGGTCATGTTCAGGCTGCTCGACGAGGATGAAACCGTCATCGACGTCGGTGCGAACATCGGCTTCATGACGGCTGCGGCGCTGTCCGCCCGGAGATCAGTCAACGTGATCGCGTTCGAGCCCCATCCGCAGCTGTTCGACCGCCTCGCCAGGAATCGCGCCATGTGGACTCAACAAAGACCCGATACGATCGGCAGGCTTCGGCTCGAACAGGCGGCACTGAGCGACAAGGCCGGATCGGCAACCTTGCATGTTTCCGATGACTTTGCCACCAACCAGGGCATCGCTTCGCTCGAATCACCCGGCGGCACCGCCGGCGGTCGCTCCATTTCGGTGAAGACGCTGACGTTCGACGAATACGTCACGCACAACGCTCCGATAGGCCTGGTCAAGATCGATACCGAAGGACACGAGCATGCCGTCCTGGCGGGCGCGAGAACCATTCTTGAAAAGCGACAGGTCAGGGACATTCTTTTCGAAGACCACGTCGGTTTCGACTCGGCTGTCTGCAAGCTGCTTTCAGACCTGGGCTATACGATCTTTTTCGTCGCCAAGCTGCCGTGGCGGCCATGGCTGTGCGATCGACCGGAAGCGATCCGCCTGGCGAAAAGCATTTCGTTCGACTCTCCGAATTTTCTGGCCACGCTTGATCCGGATCGCGCGCGGCTGCGCATGTCGGGGTTCGGATATCGATGCAAGGCCGCCGCCTGAGCGACACGTTCCGGGCCTGTCGATGAGAGTCTACGTAGACACCGTGCGCTGGTTCTGCCGCCCCAGGAATACGGATTGGCAGTACAACTTCGTCCTGGCGGAATTGTCGCGTTTCGTCCCCTCGCTCGAAATGTTCTATCCGCGTGACGTTGCCCAACTGGTACGGGTGAACCTGGCTTATTGCCGCGACAACCTGCGCTACCGCATGTCGAAGCTGGGCGGATCGGCGCTTCGGGAGTGGACCACTTACTCCGACAGGCTTTGCGTCGGCGAACTCCAGGCATCGGCATGCGACGTGGTCTTTTCCCATCGGGATTTTCCATCGAACGCCGGCGCGGTTCCCGTGATCTGGCAGAACTCGATACTGGATCCGCAGATGGCGATCGCGAGGGGCATCAGCCGGGACGAAATAAAGTCCGAGACGTCGATCAAGCGAAAATTGTTTGCACGTTCGGCACGTGTGCAGGTATCGACAATGGCCGAAGCGGCCCGGCTGGGCGAGTGGATGCCGGAACTCGCCGATCGATTCGTTGCGGTGCCGTTCTTCCTGCCCTACCTCGACAGCGCGGGTGCGACCGCCCTCGAAAAACACCGGGATCCCGAAAAGGTCCACTTCGTATTCATCGGCCGCGAAGCGCGCAGGAAAGGCCTGCCGGAAGTGCTCGCGGCCCTGACCAGCCTGAATTTCGGCGCGCGCCGCGACTGGATGCTGACGATCGTGTCCGACTTTCGCGACGGTCGCGTCGAGCTGCCCGACTGGGGGAACCTGCATCACCGCGACAATCTTGCGCGATCGGAAGTAATCGCACTGCTCGACGCGGCGCATGTGCTGCTGGTGCCGAGCCGCTTCGAAAGCTACGGCTTCATCTATCTTGAGGCGATGTCACGCGCGACGGTGCCGGTCGTTCCAGACTGGGAAGTGCAGCGCGAGATCGTCGACAACGGAAAATGCGGTGTGGTCGTCAAGCCGGATCCCGCGCGCATTGCGGCCGCCGTGGAGACGCTGGCCACGGATGGCGCAATGCGCTCCGGCCTGGCGGCCGCGGCGACCCGGCGATTCGACGGGGAATACGCCCCCGCCGCCGTCGCGGCCCGTTATGCGAGGATGTTCGAGAGCGTGCGCTGATGGCGATCCAGCGGGTCCGGACGTGGCGCACGCGGGGGGCGGTGCTAAGGCGTCGCGCCGCGAGCGCCGATCGGCGCATCCGCAACCATTGCAGCGGCCAGCTGCGCGAGGATCCGATAGCCATCCGGCGTCGGGTGGACGCCATCCCGGAACAGGCGTTCGCCACCGTTTTTTTGGACGGATTCGCGGCTGACCGCGAACGGGATGGCGTTTTCCTCGAGCATGGCGAACAGCGCCTGCTTGGCGGCGGCGTTGCGCGGATCCTGCGATTCGTAACCGTCCGGCTGCTCGACCAGCAGCACCGCGAATCGCGCGCCGTGCGCCTGCGTAAAGCGCTTCATCTCCAGCAGCAACGCCAAGTTCTTTTGCGCGGTTTCCGCCGGCATGTCGAACATCTCGGCACCGGGGTCGGCCATGGCGGAGTGGATGCGCGGCATCAGATAGTGATTGAACAAATCCTGCATGCCCAACGTCGGGGCCCGGCTCGGAAAGGACGGGTGGCCGTCGACCGTCGCGCCGGCGGCGAGCTCCTGAAACATGTCGAGCGAGCCGATCGTCTCTATGATCAGGTCGGCACCGAACGTGCCCTGCGATTCCAGCCAGCCGGCCTCATTGGCGATGGCCCAACCCGCGGCGGACGCATTCAGCACCTGCACCTTCCGGCCGCCGGCGCGCAGCAGCGCCTCGAGTTGATAGGGATAAGTATCGGCCTGGTCGGTAGTGGCCCCGCCATTGGCGATCGAATCGCCAATGCAGAGAATGCGCAGCGTGTCGGCGGGCGACAAGGCGGCAACCGTTTCGGAGCGCATGCCGAATTCATTAACGAATATCCGGTTTCCGAGGCGACGCATGCTCTGGTTGGGGACGACCCGGTAACCATAGGCGGTGCGCTCGTACAGGATGGGGGAATGCAGGCCCAGCACGCGGCATGCGAGCTCGACACCAGCCAGGCCCACGCAAAATACGACCAGCAGCAAGCCGGCGCGCCGGGCCATTCTCCGCGATCGCGTGAACGTCGCCATTCCTGTTTCAGTCATTTTGGGGGCAACCCGCGTCGGGTTCGGCACGCGGGTATTTTCCCGTTGGCCAGATTGAATTGGACGACCGCCAGCGTGCGCCTCAATTGTTGCAATGGTCGAACGTCACCATAGGCACAAATGCCGTACGCATCCGCGGAAGGGGCGAACGGCCCGCTGCGCGGCGGTGTTCGCGTAAGCGCGTCGTAATGATCGCCGCCCTGACATGAAAGCATCCTTGCGACCTGCGTTACATCTCCTCACCACGGTGCTGGCATTGGCGCTCTGCATTCCGGGCCCCGCTCATGCGGTCTGGACGCTGGTGCGCGATGCCGCCAGCTTCGAGACCAGCGGGCTGACCGATCCCGGCGCCCTCCGGAAAATTCGCGACGCAGGAACGCTGGGCGGCGCGCCGGGCGACTGGGGCATCACGGGCTGGGTCGGGTACGAATTCGAGGTTCCGGCTTCGGGCTGGTACGAACTCCTGGCCCGCGCTACTGCCGCGGGAATGGAGTTCCGAATCGATCCCGGCGCCGACGGTCAAAGCGACGTCTCGTTCTATGAGGGCGCCGGCCCGCGGGACGGCGAGGATCGGGTGGGCAGTGTCTGGCTCACGGCGGGGCGGCACCAGTTACGGATGCAGCGTTATTACTGGACCGGATTTCCACGTAACGAAGGATTCATCCTGCGCGCGGCGCGCGGAGAACCCGCTAAATCGATGAGCGCATCGATCGGCCGGGGCGCGCGTCTATATCGCGTCGGCGAATGTCCCGCGCTCGAGTTGCGCTCGGGCGGAAGCGGCATCGACACGAAGCTGACCGTATGGACCCGGGATCGATCGGGCAGTGTTCGACGCGTGGACTCGGTCCGCTATCCCGCTGCGGATGTCGCGTCTGTGCGAAAGATTGCGCTGTTTTGCGAAGAAGAAGGATCGTTTCGCCTGACATTTGGCCGCAACGACCGCGCCTTCTCCCCGACGGAAGTAAAGTCCATCGACTATGAGGTAGTCGATACGCGCACGCCTCCGGCGGAGTCCGCATTCAGCAAAACACTGGTCGACGAAATCGACGTGATCAGCCGACCGCCCGACTACGTTTCCGGTGGTTCGACCCGGATCGTTCGCACGGCCGCCGGCACTTATCGTGAATCCGGGGACACCGGCTTCACGCGCTACCAGCGCGCCCCGACCTTTGCGCGAAAGATTCTGGCGGAACCCAGCTGGTTCGCTTACCGGCTCGATGGCATCCTCGCGCAGCGCCCGTATCTTGTCGAAGTCGACTATCCGGACGACCAGCTGCGCACCTTCGGCATCGCGCTGCGCGAGAGCGCACCCCTCTCCTATCCAGTGGCGGGCGGCGTCGATAGCGGCGGTGAATTCGCGCCATCGATGCGCACGTTAACGCACTCCCTGCTCTACTGGCCGCGCGCGCCGGCCACACGCCTGACGTTTCTGAACGCCCACGATGGGCGGCGCGCCGCTGCGTCGCGCATCCGCGTCTACCGGCTGGATGGCACGCTTCCTCCTTTGGAAACCCGGCAATCGCGTGGGCGCAGCTTCCTGAACTGGTACGAGGAAGGCACGAATTTCCTGAGCATGTATGGCGCTCCCGACGATCCGACGTCCGCGCCACGAGTGGCGGCCCAGCGCTGGGCGGAGGCCGCGCGCTACGCCGGCGCCAATGTGCTTGCGCCGACGGTGTCGGTCTACGGCATGGCGTTATACCCTTCACATTTCAATCTCGCATTTTCCCGACCGGACTTTGATTATCTGCGCCGTATCCTGTTGACCGCGGAAAAGTCGCGCCTGCAAGTGCTGCCCGAATTGCATGCCCGCGCGGACGAACTGGCATGGCCGTATGTCCAGCATCCCGATCCGAAGCCGAACCTGCTTGTCTCGAAAGACGGCAAGACGAATTTCTACCAGGCCGATGGCAAGTCCCGTGTCTATCCGCCGCTGTACAACCCGCTGCATCCAGCCAACCAGGATTGGTATGTCGGGATGATCGGCGAGCTGGCCGACCGCTATGCCGATTCGCCGGCGCTGATCGGCATCAACCTCAGGCTGATGCAATGGGCCAACCCGGCGCTGAATAATTTTCACTCGCTCGATTGGGGCTACGACGATTACACCATTGGCCTTTTCAAGCAGGAAGCGGGCAGCGCGGTACCACTCGGCGGCATCGACGATGGCGATCGCTTCAACCGCCGCTACCGCTGGCTGATGGCCAACGCGCGGGCGCAATGGATCGAATGGCGTTGCCGCAAGATCGCACAGCTGTACGCGCGCATCAGCGAGCGCATCCGGCGCGCGCGGCCGGACCTGCTGCTGTATTCCTCGGTGTTCCAGTGGGAGCCGTCGGACACGCCTCGTGAAGCGCTGCGCGACGCGGGCCTGGATCCCGCGATGCTCGGCCGCATTCCCGGCGTGCGGATGATCAATGCCCTGCACGCATACGGGCGCAGCGAGGCAAGTCCGCTGGTAACCCAGAAATTGCGCGACCAGCTTCTCGATCCGGACAACCTGTCATTGTTCGCCGTCGCGGGCGAGCCGGCGAGTTTTCTGGCGAGTGCGAAGTACCTCGAAGCGACGGACGCGATCGCGCCGGCCGCCAGCATGGGCTTCGCCGCCGCCACGCCGGCGACGTGGACCAGCGCAGTAGCGAATCCGGCGGGCCGCCAGGCCCTTGAGCGCTTTGCCGTCGAACTGGCGCAAACCGACGCGCAAATGCTGGGCGACGGCGGCAATGCCTATTCGCTCGGCCAGCCGGTGCTGCGCGAATTCCTCGCGGAGTTCCGCAGCCTGCCGCCGGAACCGTTCTCGCCGCGTCGGGATGCGCGCGATC